>CAMNDE010000007.1:0-77930 GCA_946534895.1 uncultured Clostridia bacterium | reverse complement strand
ATTTATAAAATTCATGTTTCCGGTCTTTTCAAGAATCGAAAGTTATGCTACTCTGTGCGGGGAGGTGAGCAGATGCAGTATGCTGTGGAAAGCTCGGGCATTGAAACCGTGCATCAGAAAGACTTCTGTCATGAACTTCCCGGCGGGTTTGACCGCTGGGTGTTTCTTCAGCTGGTGACCCCTCATCTGCTCAATGAGAAGGATACGTCCCTGGTCGTGGCTGATCCCGGAACCTGCGTTCTGTATACGCCCGGCCATCCGCGATATCTCTACTGCGCGCCGGGATGGAATGAACTGAGAAACAATTTCATCCATATCAAGGCTTCCGACGATGCCCGGATGCTGGAGAAGGTTCAGAATTACCAGATACCGGTCAATACGTTTTTCCGTCTGCGGAAGAACAATCCGGTACTGAGTACGCTCAGTGAGCTCATCTATGAGCATTCGGTGGATCAGCCGAACCGGGACGAGATGATCGATCATCTTATCGAAGTGCTTCTCATTCAGATTGCGCGCAATACGATCCCCTGGGATGCGCCGGAGGATATCACCCAGTCCAGAAATTTCCGGACCCTGGAGAGCCTGCGAAAGGAGATGTATGCGTCACCGGAGCGGGGCTGGAGCGTGAAGGGCATGGCCTCATCCGCCTTTCTCAGCGAAAACCGGTTCATTCTTCTCTACCGGCGGTTCTTTGATACCACGCCCAGGCAGGACCTGATGCGCGCACGGATTCTGAAGGCCAAGAGCTTCATGAATACGGACTCCGCCATCCGGGATATTGCGCTGAGCTGCGGTTTCAAGAATGAGTATTATTTTTCCAATGCTTTCAAGAAAATGGTGGGCATGTCTCCGAGTCAGTACATGAAATCCGTGAAAGAATCCGGGCCGTTTCCGGAAAGATGATCATCAGCATTCTCGACAGGAACGGACTGAAATCAGGAGGGAAACACTATGCAGCGAATTTTTCCAGAACATGAGATCCGGCCGGTGGTGAGCCTGGACGGCATGTGGCAGCTCACAGCCCATGACGAAAAGAAGACTTCCGTTGTGGCCGGCGTCCCTGGCGTGTGGGAGCGGATCCCGGCGCTTGCGCGTTTCCGCGGGACGGCGGACTATGCCCGCAAGGTACAGGTGTGCCGGGACGGGAATGTACTGCTCCGCTTCGGGGGCGTCAGTCATACCGCCCAGGTTTTCTGGGATGGACAGAAAGTCGGGGAGCACTACAACGCGTTCACCGGCTTTGAAATTCTTCTGACCGATGTCCGCAGCGGCGAGCATGATCTCTGCGTGCAGGTGGACGACAGCTACTGTGAGGCCTCCACGCTGCATGTGCCCAATGATTACATGACCTACGGCGGAATCAACCGTCCTGTGGAAATGCAGGAGATTGGCAGGGCCTATATTGAGCGCATGGCCTTCCACTCCACGGAGAATGAAGACGGTTCCTTCAATGCCTGCGTACGCGTCTGGGTGAAAGCCGTGTCCGCCATGGAAAAGGCCTGCGCAGCCGTAAGCGTTGCCGGTGCGTGCATGAACCTGGAACTCCCCCGGGCAGAGGCCGGGGAAACCGTATGCGCAGAAGGCTGCATGCCTGTGGCCAATGTGCTGAAATGGGACATCCGCCAGGGCAATCTGTATACGCTCAGAGCCTGCCTTGCGGTGAACGGTGAAACCGTGGACGATCTTGTGGACCGGGTTGGATTCCGCACCGTGAAGCTCTGCGGCCAGGATATTCTTCTCAATGGCAGGAAAGTCCGGATCAAGGGCCTGAACCGGCACGAGGATCACGGTCAGTTCGGGTGCTCGCTGCCGGTGGAAGCCATGCTGGACGACCTTCAGCTGATTCTGGACATGGGCGCCAACTCCATCCGCACCTGCCATTATCCCAATGATCCCAGATTCCTGGATCTGTGCGATGAACTGGGCATTCTTGTGTGGGAAGAGAACCATGCCAGGGCGCTTCCGGAACCTGTTTTCCACAGCGCGCTGTTCGCGAAGCAGTGTGCGGTCTGCAATGAGGAAATGATCGCCCAGCATGTGAACCATCCCTCCATCTATGTCTGGGGCCTGCTCAATGAGTGCGAGAGCGAGACGGAGTTCGGCCGCGGCGTGTATGCCACGCAGATCGCCCAGCTGCGCTCCCTGGATCCCACCCGTCCCATTTCCTTCGCTTCCTGCCGCTTCTTCAAGGATATCTGCCTGGATCTGGTGGACATTGCGTCCTTCAATATCTATCCCGGATGGTATACCACGGAAAAAACGGCGGAGTATGCCGAGAAGCTTTTCCAGTGGATGGATGAAAACGGCGCTTCCGGCAAGCCGATCCTGATCACGGAGATCGGTGCCGGTGCCATAGCCGGGTTCCATGATCCCATGGGTATGGTAAAGTGGAGTGAGGAGCGCCAGAGCGCAATCATCCGGGAACAGCTCACGGCACTGCATCATATGCCGCGGGTCAGCGGAGCGTATATCTGGCAGTTCGCAGACGTCAAGGTGTCCGAGGAATGGGCAGTGCATCGTCCGAAAGCCGTGAACAACAAGGGCATTGTGGATATGTACCGCAGGCCCAAGATGAGTTATGCCACAGTAAAGGAAATCTATGAAAGCCTGCCGGACGAGGAATAAGGCCTCTGGCTGCCGCTCATGGTGAGCACATGGCCGGGCTGAAGGACAGGAGAGCCGCTGACGGATTGTTCAGCGGCTCTCTGTGTATGACAGGGAAAAGGGAGTGGATGTGCATGGTCTGCGGCGGGGAACCACGGAAAATCGTGATCTGGGGGGATTCCAATACCTATGGTTTTGATCCGGTGGATCCTTTGGAAAACCGGTATCCGGAGCGCGAACGCTGGACCTGGATTTTTCAGCAGATGCTGGGGACGGCCTGGACGGTTGTACCACTGGGCATGAACGGGCGGAAAATCCCGGCATTTCCCCGGGATGAGGCGGACATGCGTGCTCTCGCGGGCCGGCTGTCCGCATCGGATGTGCTTGCCGTCATGCTCGGTACCAATGATCTTCTGTCTGCCATGAAGCCGGATGCCGGCGCATGCGCCGGAAAGATGGAGCGGTTCCTGAGCTTTCTCTGTGCCAGGATGGAACCGGACCGGGTATTCCTCATCGCGCCGCCTCCGGTGGGACGGACAGCCGGAGGCATTTCGGAAGATCCGTTTTTCCGCGCATGCCATGAAGAGAATCTCCGGATGAACGCAGCGTTCGGAAAACTTGCCAGGCGCATGGGAATATGGTACGCGGACGCCGATGCCTGGGATATTCCGCTTTGTGCGGATCTTGTGCATTTTTCCGCGGAAGGACACCGCAGGTTTGCACAGTGTCTGTTCCGGGATGCGCAGAAATGCCTGACCGGCAGTGAAGACGGATGGAGCGCCAGGACATAAAGGAAAGGATGTTCCGGCTGATGTGCTCTGATCCTGTGAGGCGATTCTGGAGGACTGCAATGCGGATACGGGAAAGAACGGGTTCCTGGTTCCGGAACATGCGCGCCTTATCGGGTGTTCGTCCTTCAATCACTGTATGTATCAGATGCCTGACGTGTCCGTGATTGCTCAATGGGACGGGTTTCTGCTGCCCAGCGTATGCATGTTACGCAAGAACAGCTTGTATATCGTGCACGCCTTGTGGTGAGGGACAACATTCTGAACGGGCTTGACGGGGAAACCTTCTGAGGAAAAGCGTAAAAAACAGACAGAAACAGACCGTCCCGGAAGTGTGTGGGTTCAATCCGCACATTTCCGGGACGGTCTGTGTATTTATCTGGAAAGGGTGCATGCTGTTTACTGCACGACCACGTAATCGTTTGCCACATATCCGGTCTTGCCGGTGGTCAGATCAATGACCTGGCTCCAGGTTTTGCCGCGTGCGATGACCTGCAGCTGGTCACCGGCAGTGAGACGGCGGATCTGCCGGGCGGTCTTGTTGGGCGCGGTGCGCAGGCACACGCTGTTTTCGGTGCGGCGGTTCAGGGCCTTGGCCATCGCGAAGTAGGGGGTAACAGCGCGGAAGTTGTCTTCGCGCTCGGTGATTTCATATTTCCCGGGCTTGCTGGCAACCAGGAACTTGGTCATGACATAGCCGCCGTTGCTGTATCCTTCAGGCTCCACATAGGCCCAGCCCTTCGGAGCGGGCATGCTGTTTACGATTTCCACCCGGGTACCGCACTCCAGGCGGTAGAGGATGCGGCCGGAAGTTGAAGCGCTGTCGCGGACATTCAGGGTCTTGCCATTGGCACAGTTGACCCACATGGACACATTCTGTACAGGCTGGGCGTCCGCAAGAGCGGGAATCATGAGACCGACGAGTGACAGGATGACGAGTGCGATTGCAATGATTTTCTTCATAATGGGTGCCTTCCTTTCATGAACCTGCTTTGCAGGAATCTTTCGTGATCATCAGGTTTCTGTCCGCCTGACATTTGTTGATACGTCCGTTTTTTCCGGGTGGCAGTGAATCTGAAAAAAATTATTTTCGGACGCGCATACGAAAAGAGGACCGCCCGGACAGGGACAGGCCCTCTTTCTGAAAAGAAGGGAAACGACAGGTGGGGAAAAGAAGGATGCTTACGCGTTCAGTTCCTTCCATGCCGTCTGCAGGCTGTCAATAATGGACAGATGCTGCGGGCAGGCGGCTTCGCAGGCGCCGCAGCCGATGCAGTTGTCCGCGCCGTTTCCTTTGCTCTTGATGTTCTTCAGCTCCCAGTTGTCTTTGGGATCCGTCTCGTACAGGGAGACATTGTTCCAGACGGAGAAGATGCCGGGAATGTTCACGCCGTTGGGACATGGCATGCAGTAGCGGCAGCCTGTGCAGCCGATCTTGGTCCGGCTCAGGTAGGCGGCGCGTACATTGTCCATGAGCTTAAGCTCGTCTTCACTCATGATCCCGCTTTCCACGGTGTCAAAGATTCTCAGGTTCTCGTCGATCTGTTCCGCTTCATTGCAGCCGGACAGCACCACGGTGACCTCAGGATGATTGCACAGCCAGCGGAATCCCCATTCGACCGGTGAGCGCCTGACCGGGAAAGCGTCATACAGTGCCTGGACATTGGACGGGGCCTTGGCGAGACGGCCGCCCAGAAGGCCTTCCATGATCACCACGGGAATGCCCATTTCTCCGGCCAGCTTCAGGCCCTTTTCGCCGGCCTGATTATGGATGTCCATATAGTTGTACTGGATCTGCACCAGATCCCAGTCACTGTCCTTCAGGATATACTCAAACTCCTCATAGGGCCCGTGGAAGGAGAAGCACTTGTAGCGGATCTTGCCTTCCTTCTTCATGTCATCGAAGAATTCCGGCGCGCCGATGGACTTGAAGTATTCCCATTTTTCCCGGTTGATGCCGTGCATGAGATAGAAGTCGATATGGTCCGTCTGCAGCTTTTTCAGCTCGGAATCCAGAAGCGCCTGCATTTCCTCGCGGTTGTGCACATATTCGGAGGGCATTTTGGTGGCGATGGTGACCTTGTCCCGGTATCCGTCCTGCAGTGCCTTGCCCACTACGATCTCAGAGGTCTTGTCCAGGTACACATAGGCGGTATCCAGATAGGTGACGCCGCCGTCAATGGCGCGGCGGATCAGGGAAATGGCCTTCTGCTCGTCAATCACGCTGTCGCCGGAAGCCGGACCGTTGAAGCGCATGCAGCCAAGACCGAATGCGGAAGTTTTGATATTGAGTTTTCCCATGCTGCGGTATTTCATGCTGTTTCCTCCTTATGATCAGGCCGCTGCGGGCCGGTGCTGGATGCTCAGACCATCATCTGATAGATCCTGGTGCAGTCTTCCTCATTGAGGGTGACAAAGCCGGAGATGGATCCGTTGCGGCCGTCGCCGCGGCACAGGGCTTCCACCAGTTTCGGAATGTCTTCTTCCCGGGCGCCGAGCTCGGCGAAGTTCTTCGGCATTCCGATGGATATGAAGAAGCGGCGCATGGCCTCGATGCCTGCTTTGGCGGTCACTTCAGGATGCGCGAAGTCCATCTGGCAGCCCCAGACGCGCACGGCTGCCTGGGCAAAGCGCATGACGTCATGGTTCATGACATAGGTGAACACGGCGGGCAGCGTGACGGCAAGGCCGGCTCCATGGGCGCAGTCATAGAGCGCGGACAGCTCATGCTCGATGTTGTGGCTGTTCCAGTCCTGGCTGCGGCCTACGCCGCAGGAGTTGTTGTGTGCCATCATACCGGCCCACATGATGTTTGCCCGGGCTTCATAGTTATCGGGATCCGCAATGACTCTGGGGCCTTCATGGATCATGGTGAGCAGCAGGGCTTCGATCAGGCGGTCAGTGACTTCGACTTCCTTGGTATTGGTGAGATAGCGCTCATAGAGGTGCGCCATGATATCGGTGATGCCCGCTGCGGTCTGATAGGCCGGCAGGGACTGGGTCAGAGCCGGGTTGAGAATGGAGAAGCGGGGACGGATGGCGTCGCCGCTGGCACCGCGCTTGAACATGCCGTCTTCCCGCGTGATCACGCTGTCAGGGCTGCCCTCACTTCCGGCGGCGGCAATGGTGAGTACGGTGCCCACAGGCAGGGCATGCTCAATGCGCTTTCCGCTGTAGAAATCCCAGAAGTCTCCGTCATACACGGTTCCGGCGGCAATGGCCTTGCTGGAATCGATCACGCTTCCGCCGCCGACGGCGAGAATGAAATCGATGTTTTCCCTGCGGCACAGCTCAATGCCTTCATAGACCAGACCGCTGCGGGGATTGGGCTTCACGCCGCCGAGCAGGAAGAAGGGAATGCCCTCCTGCTGCAGTGAGGCCTGCACCCGGTCCAGAAGCCCGGAACGCACGGCACTGCCGCCGCCGTAATGGATCAGGACGCGGCTGCCGCCGAAGCGGCGGACGAGTGCACCGGCCTGGCTTTCCGTATCCTTGCCGAACACAAAGCAGGTGGGGGAATAAAACGTAAAGTTATTCATAATCACTCAGCCTTTCCTGTATTGATCAGATGCGGTAGATATAGTTTTCCTTCCGGGCCGCGGCAGGTCTGCAGGGATCTTTCTCATATCCGAGGATGCAGTGCCCGATGCCCTCGTAATCGCCCTGGATGCCCAGCCCGGCGAGGATGGCCTTGCCTTCTTCGCTGTCAAACTCTTCCTTTGCGCGGTGAATCCAGCAGCTCCCGATGCCAAGGGCATGGGCCGCGTTCATGAGATTGCCCATCACAAGGCTTCCGTCGTATACGGCTGTGCGTATGCTGCGGTCTGCCAGGACCACAATGACCACCGGTGCTCCGTAGAAGGGATCATTGTCCGTGCCCATGACGGCCGCGTTCATGCGGGAAAGACGGTCCCTGGTTTCCCGGTCGGTGACGGCGATCATGATGGGGGACTGACGGCCCATGCCGGTAGGCGCATACGTGCCGGCTTCCAGAATCTGGTCCAGGATTTCCGTGGGAATGGGATCGGGTTTATAACTGCGGCAGCTGCGCCGCTCTTTCAGTGCCTGGATGACTTCGTTCATGTCCTTGGACTCCTTTCAGAAGCTGGTTAAGCAGAATTGACAGATATGGTACGGAGACAGTAGAATCATCTTAAACCTTACAGTTCACTCTAAGTCAATAGTCTGGAGGAAATTTCCATGTATTCCATACGTGAAGTCAGTGAAAAGACGGGCCTGAGTGCGCATACGCTCAGATATTATGAAAAGGAAGGCGTGCTCCGCGGCGTGGACAGAAGTCAGGGCGGATTCCGGCAGTATACGGATGATGACCTGGAGTCCCTCGGCCTTGTCTGCTGTCTGAAGAATACCGGCATGTCCATTCAGGAGATTGCGCGGTTCATGGAACTGACGCATGAGGGCGAGCATACGCTGCAGGAGCGCGTGGACCTGCTCCGGGAACACCGGGAATCCATGATCCGGAAAATGCAGGAGATGCAGACGTATCTGGAAAAGGTGACCTGGAAACTGAACTTTTTCTCCGAAAAGCTGAAGGCCTATGAAGAAAGGAAGGAAAACGCATGAATGCATTGATGGAACGCATCCTGGACACGCCGGCCCCTTACGGGTCCGCAGTGCTCTGGTGGCTCGGCCAGATGGGGCTGATGGTCCGGATGGGCGATACCCTGGTGTGCATAGACTACTTCGCAACGCCGTCGGATGACCGTCAGGTGCCGCCGCCCGTGCCGACGGAAGAGGTGACCGGGGTGCACGCGTTTCTGGGAAGCCATAACCACCGTGACCATATTGACACGGATGCCTGGAAGGTGTGGGCAGGCACAAACGCGGATGCATGCTTCGTGTTCCCGGGCTATCATATGGCGGAGCTTCAGGCGCAGGGGATTCCGGGAAAACGCTGCGTGGGCCTCAATGACGGGGCGTGCTGCCGGATCGGGGAGATCACGATCCGCGCGATTGCCGCGGCCCATGAGTTCCTGGACAGGGATGCGGACACCGGACTGTACCCCTGTCTGCAGTATATTCTGGAAGGCAACGGCGTGCGCATCTATCATGCCGGGGACACGCTGCGCTATGAGGGCATGGCACCGAAGCTGCGGAAGCTTGGGCCCTTTGACGCGGCACTGCTTCCCATCAACGGCCGGGACGGAAAACGCTACCGCAGGAACTGCATCGGGAACATGACCTTTCAGGAGGCTGCAGATCTGGCCGGAGAGCTTCCGCTGGGCATGGTGATCCCGGGGCACTGGGACATGTTCCGGGATAACAGCGCTGACCCGGCGGAGTTTGAGGATTATCTGGATGCCAAATACCCGGGCCGGATGATCTGCCGGATCCCGCGCATCACGGAGCCGATCCTTGTGAAGGCTGAAAACTGAAAACGATTCGGGGGCACAGGAAAAGCGGCCGGATTCATGTGGAATCTGACCGCTTTTCCCATGGCCTGAAAACGTGCTTCCTCTTTTGCTGCCCGGGATCAGGCCTTATGTGTGTTACTGCATGCGTGCGGAAGCCGGGAGCGTGACGATTTCCTCCTCGGTCTCGGCGTTTACCAGGCGCATGTCAAACTCCACGGTTTTCACCGTTTCGATTCCGGAAACCGCATCGGCGGGAATCATCAGCATCAGGGGCTGCTCTTCGCCGGAGGTGAGACCGTCGTGAGCGCCGCTTCCATAGATGTCGGCTTCTGCATCCACCGCAATTCCGTTGATGCGCAGATTTCTCACCTGCACGATGCACTCGGTGTCCGTAAGGCTGGTGGCGCGGAAGGCCAGAATCATGCTTCCGTTTTCACGCCGGGTCAGCTTGAAGCCGTCCATGGACAGATAGTCTTCGCCTTCTGTGCCGTAGGTCAGCACGACAGAATCGGGATCGGGAGTCGGATCGGGGATCTTTTCAAGGGAAACCAGGGAGCTGGCATACAGTCCGTTCTGCAGATCACGGATGGCAAAGGAAACATGGAGCGTGGCAGGATCCAGCTGCTGGTGCAGCATCATGAGATTCCAGGGTTTTGTCAGATCCACGCTGATGCTTTCGGTGCTGACGGTTTCCCAGTTTTCGTAGCCGGCCAGAATGCCTTCGGCTGCCTGGACCGGATTCCGGGTTTCACGCAGGAACTCCATGCGGGCAAAGTCTTCCAGGTTCAGGCTCATGCGGGCCGTGTAGGCGCCGGTGAATGCATCCTGTCCTTCAATGGAGACAAGGGACAGCGTGCCGTCTCTGCTTTCAAGGTCGTACACCAGACGGACATTCCGGCGGATTTCCCCGCCGCCGTCGGTGCTTTGAATGAGCACGGCTTCCACGCCGTATCTGCCGCTTTCAAGCACGGTATAGGGCAGGGCTCCGGAAACAGGGTTTCCTTCGCCGTCCACCACAAACAGGGCCCGGTGAGCATATTCTGCGGAGGCAACGCCCTCGTCATCGATTTCGACGTCGGGAACCACAGCCACCAGACTGTAGGCTCCGCTTTCCGGATCCTTCTGATACACACGGAGCAGGATTTCAGCCAGATACTGACGCTGGGACGGGGTAAGCTTCAGGCTGAACTGGGACCGTATGTCCTTGGAGATATGCCCGAGGGTGGACATGCCGCTCCAGTCGGTCTGGGATTCTCCCGTCATGTAATCCAGGAACTGACCGATATACTCTGTATAGGACCTGGAAGGCGCCATTTTTGTGTAGACATCCTCGAAGTAGCGGTAGTATATTCCTGAGTAGTAGGGATGATAGAGGGAAAGACCGCCGATATCCCTGGCGTTGGATTTGGAATAGACCACCGCATTGTCCAGAGCGGAGAGCACGGCGGACCTGCTCGCGTCCGAGACAAAGGGAAGCTGCGAAATGAAGTTCTTCAGATCAAGCAGGTCATAATCCAGATACTTAATGGGATTGTCCGTGTGTCCGAAGGGAATGGTGCTTTCCCGGGCACGGGCGAGCTGCGCAAAGCTCTCCCGGGTCAGTGCTGCAGAAAGCTCTTCAAACAGGTTTCCCAGCGCTTCCTTCAGCGTGTCGACCTTGGCAAGATTCACCACGGAAAGGGTCTGAATGCCGTCGAGATGGCTCTGGTACGGCGCGAGTCCGGCAAAATAGGTATCCACAATGCGCCGCCCGGTGTCCTCCGCGGTTTTGTCCTTTTCCAGCCCCCTGAGCATCTCGTAGTTCCAGCCGAGGGCCGGTTCCACTTCCTCCGAGGCGACAAGATATCCGGCATAGGGATGCAGGGCATCCGCGATTTCCAGGGAACCCATGAGGCAGGCATCAAACCCGATCCAGTCAAGAGGCCTGGATGCGAACGGACTGTCCTTGAGAGCGGAGACAAGTTCCGGGATGAGGATGCGGTCGCCTTCAAAGAGCTCATCCACGCAGACGCCCTGGTTGGGGCCGCCGCCGTGGTTCCAAAGAATCAGGGCATAGTGGTCCGCGGGATAGTGATCGTGGGTGACCTTGAGAAAATTGGAAAGCGTATCCGCCTGACCCATGCTGGCCAGCTCGAACATGCCTGTCCGATAGACCGTATCCCTGTGCACCTCCAGCAGGGTCAGTGCCTGGGAAGGGATAAAGCTCAGCCCCCACAGGACAGACCCGCCGGTCAAGGCCACCACATTGATCTGGCTTTCGTCAAACCCGGCAGAGGCCATTTCCACAAGATCCCGTGAGGCACTGGCGCTTCCGGATTCCAGATTGCTGCCGCACAGATAGACCATGACGGTCCAGGCTTTCTTTTCCGCGGTCGGAATGCTTTCCACCGGGGTCAGTTCCACCGGCATGGGCGTCGGTGCGGAGGTAAGCTGGTTCCCGGAAGATCCGGATGAGATGTGTCCGATCCCGCCCTGGACGCCTGACTGTCCGGATGTTCCGGTGCCCTCAGGCAAAGGGGTGATGTCCGGGGAAGCAGTCTGAGCCGTCTCCTGGGAGGCGTTCCCCTCCGGAGGCGTGGTGGTAAAGATGCCCGACGCCATGCCCGATGATGCCGCAAGCACTAGGGCAAGGAGTACGGAAAGAAAAACACGGAACATGGGTGCTGCCTCCTTGAAAAGGTCCGAAAAGAAAGGCTGCGGGTAAAAGCCCCGCAGCGCATGGAAACAGGATCATTATCTGGCACTGATGATCAGGGTGTCCAGCATGTCGATCACATTGTCATACTGGGTATCGGAGGTAATCTTGGCATAGGCATAGATTTCCTTGCCGCCCACAAAGCTGAACAGACGGACCACGCCCTTGGTGGCACGCATGTCGCCCAGGAACCAGACATTGCCGCCGAGCCAGCCGTAGGTGCCGGAAGTGGCGCCCTTGATGTACTCATCATCGGTCTGCATGTAGCTGAACAGATAGTCCGCTTCCTGCTGGGTCATATTGTTGCTGTTCTGGAAGATCTGAGCCATGGGCGTATCAAAGACATAGATGAAGACGTCCACATCGTTGGTGGAATAGTAGACATTGAGATGCATGCCGTTGTCGATCCATTTGGACACGACTTCCAGCGGATTGCTGTAATAGGAGCTGAACAGGGTGGCCTGCTGGACGTAATCCTGGGTGAGGGCCACCACGCCGGAGGGAGCCGTATAGGTGAACAGGATGCCGGTGGGCGTCAGCACCTGATACTGGCTTCCGGAAATGGCCACGGTGTCATGTGTGACCAGGCCCTTGATGGAGATGTCACCCTTGTCCTCTTCCATGTATGCATCGTAGTCAGGTGCGGTGATGCCGCTCAGGTCCGGAAGTTCCACGGCTTCTTCCGTCGATACTTCCAGGGGCTTCAGTGCGGCTTCCTCTGCCGCGGCCAGGCTCATGGAGAAGAGCATCATGATGGCCAGAAATACGGAAAACAGTTTCTTCATAAAGCAAAACCTCCTGTGCAGATTATGTTGTAACGGGGAAATACTTGATAATAAAATTATATGAAAGCATGTTCCCAATGTCAAGAATCGTGCTGAAAGACGTTTCCCGGAGATCATTTCCCGGGATCGCAAGATAAGACGCTTTCCGGGGGAAAAAGTTCCCGGAAAAGGGGCGGAAAAAAAGCGGCAGGAACGGGATGCTACCGGGCAGACAGCTTGACAGGGGTGGTATACTTCCCAGCAACCGGGGCGGGAGCATGCCCCGGGGAGGAAAAATGGTCCCGCTGGAAGGGAGGCGGATGTGTGAGAAACATTCGAAAAAAAACGGAAAACGGTGTCATGCTCCAGGCTTTTGAATGGGAACTCCCCGCGGATGCGGGACACTGGAAACGTCTGGCCGGCATGAGCCGGACCCTGGCGTTTCAGGGTGTTACGGCCGTATGGCTGCCGCCGGCCGCCAAGGGCAATGCCGGCATCCATGACACGGGATATGGCGTATATGACCTGTGGGATCTGGGCGAGTTTGACCAGAAGGGCAGTGTGTCCACGAAATACGGCACCCGGGCGGAGTTTCAGGAGGCGGTCCGCCAGATCCGGCGCTATGGCATGCAGGCGCTTTGCGATCTTGTGCTGAATCACCGGATGGGCGGCGAGGAAGAAGAGACGGTGCGGGCCGTACCTGTGGATACGGAGAACCGCCTGCACACGCTTGGCGCGCCGGAGGAAATCCGGGCATATACGCATTTCACATTCCCGGGACGCAGGGGAAAGTATTCGGAGTTTGTCTGGAATGCTTCCTGCTTTACCGGTGTTGATTATTCCTCCACGGATCCGGATCATCATCTGTTCCTGTTTGAAGGCAAGCAGTGGGCGGAGGATGTGGACCGGGAAAAAGGCAACTATGATTACCTCATGGGCTGTGATGTGGACGTGAACGCGCCATGGGTGCGCGAGGAACTGCTCAACTGGGGCCGCTGGTTTCTGAAAACCAGCGGCTGTGACGGATTCCGGCTGGATGCCGTGAAGCACATCAGTGCCGGCTTCTACCGGGATTTCCTGTCCCGGCTGCGCCAGGAAACCGGAAGAGAGCTATACAGCGTCGGCGAATACTGGAACAGCGATGTGCATGTGCTGCACAATTACCTGGAACAGACAGGCTACGCCATGAACCTGTTTGACGTGCCGCTGCACTTCCATTTCCTGCAGGCATCCTCCACCGGGGGCGGCTATGACATGCGGCATATCCTGGATGATACCCTGGTATCCACCCATGCCCAGAATGCGGTGACGTTTGTGGACAATCATGACACGCAGCCGGGGCAGAGCCTGGAGAGCTGGGTGCAGGGCTGGTTCAAGGCCAGTGCCTATGGCCTGATTCTTCTGAGGAAGGAAGGGTATCCCTGCGTGTTCTGGGGTGACCTGAAGGGCATTCCGAGCTCCGGCATCGGAAAGGTGCCGGAACTTCCGATTCTCATGAAGGTGCGGCAGAAGCTGGCTTATGGCTATGAGCGCGACTATCTGGATGATCCGAACGTGATCGGGTTTGTGCGCGAGGGCGATGACCGCGTGCCGGGCAGCGGGCTGGTGTTCCTGTGTACCAACGGAGCGGGTGGACAGAAGGAAATGGAAGTGGGAAAGAAGTTTGCCGGCAGGACCTTTGTGTGCCTGATCGGGGATCAGAAGCGCGTGAAGATTGACGAACAGGGAAAAGCCGTCTTTTCTGTGAAAGACGGCCGCATGAGTCTGTATGTGCCGGTGCAGACGCCCCGGGAAATGCTGGGGCATGGCCTGCGCACGGCGGGACGGTTCCTGTCGGTCTGGCTCAGGAGAATCTGACCGTATATCAGCGGGCCTGGATGAGGAGGCGCTCAAGACGCGAGAGCACCTCATCCGAGCCCGCATTTTTTCCGCGCACAAAGAGAATCTCGGACTCCAGGAGCGCTTCCCGTATGATGCGTACGGGCAGGGCACCGGGAGCCGGGGAAATGGAAAGCGGCAGCAGGGCAACGCCCATGCCCTCCTGGGCCATGAGCACGGCTGTGCGTGCATCATCGCAGATGCAGCGGATGTCCGGCGTGAGTCCTGCCTCATGGAACGCACCGCGGAGCAGGGTCTCATACCTGCGGTAGATGATTACAGGGACCAGGGCCAGCTCCGGGAGCGTTGCGGACTGGGGATCGGAAAAATGCGCATCCCGGCCTGCGGCGATGAAGGGCTCGGAGCCGAGGGAGGCCACCGGGAATCCTTCCGTATGCACCGGGGTGCGCATCAGGGTGCAGTCCAGAAGGTGCTTTTCCAGCATATCCCTGAGCTGGAAGGTGGTACCGTCAAAGACCTCAAAGCGCAGCGATGCATCCTCGCGTCCGAGCACAGCCAGGGCCGGGATCAGGATCGGGGCCGTGGTGGGCGTCACTCCGATGCGGAGCGTGCGCCGGGAACCGGCTTCGGTGATTTCCCGGGATACAGTGCTTTCCATGTCCAGAAGCGCACCGGCGCGCTCATAGAGCAGCCGGCCGGCCTCGGTCAGTTCAATGGAGCGCCTGCCGCGCTGGAAAAGGGTGACCTGAAGCTCCTGCTCCAGCATTTTGATATGATAGCTCACGGGCGGCTGGGACAGGTTCAGACGGCGGGCAGCTTCGCTGATGCTGCCCGCATCCACGACTTCCCGGAAAAGACGGAGCTGATGGATTTCCATGGGCATCCCTCCTGTTCATCCATACAAATATAATATGGGATATCCATAAAATCAATATTTTAAGGATGGATGATCCTGCCGTATAATGCCGGTGTAAGGAGGAGTCAGCCAATGAAAGAATTACTGGAGCTGTACTGGACGTTTGTACAGATCGGATGCGTGACCTTTGGCGGCGGCTATGCCATGCTTCCGATCCTGGAAAGAGAACTGGTGGACAAGAGGCACTGGACCACCATGGATGACCTGCGGGATTATTTTTCCATCGGGCAGTGTACACCCGGCATTATCGCCCTGAATGTTTCCACGTTTATCGGGGAAAAGCGGAAGGGCGTGCCCGGAGCCCTGGCAGCAACCATGGGTTTTCTGACCGGACCTATTGTGATCATTCTGATCATTGCCGCGTTTCTTACCAACTTTGCGCAGCTGGAAGTGATCCAGCACGCGTTTGCGGGCATCCGCGTCTGCGTCTGCGTCCTGATTGTGCAGGCTGTGCTCCGTCTGTGGAAAAAATCTGTGGTGGATCCCTTCACGTTTGTTCTGTATCTGATCATTTTTGTGCTCAATGCGTTTTCCGGCGTGCTGCCGGTCAAGATTCCGGCGGCAGTGCTGGTCATTATTGCCGGCGTAGTGGGCATTGCAGCTTCCATGATGAAAAACCGTAAGGCAGGAAAGGGGGAGAAGGCATGAGCACGATTCTCCGTCTGTTCCTGGAGTTCATGAAGACCGGCCTGTTTTCAGTGGGCGGCGGTCTTGCAACCCTGCCCTTCCTCTATGAAATGTCCAACAACACCGGATGGTTCTCTCATGCGGACATTGCGGACATGATCGCGGTTTCCGAGTCCACGCCCGGAGCCATCGGCATCAATATGTCCACCTACGCCGGGTTCCGCACCTCGGGCATTCTCGGCGGCGTGTTCGCGACCATCGGCCTGGCCCTGCCCTCACTGATCATCATTCTGATCATTGCCAAGTTTCTGAAGCGCTTCCGGGACAATCCCTTTGTGGAAGGCGCGTTTTACGGTCTGCGCCCGGCTTCCATTGCCATGATCACCGCTGCCGGCGTGAACGTGGCCAAGGTGGCACTGGTGAACATCGCCGCCTATGAGGCATCAGGCGCCCTGAGCGATTTGTTTGTCTGGAAGGCGCTGATCCTGGCCGTGCTGATCTTTATAGGCCAGAGAAAGCTCAAGTGGAGCCCTGTGATCTTTATCGCCATTTCTGCTGTGGTGGGCATTGTGTTCAAGTTCTGATCCGAAGATCATATATGAAGGAGGAAACGGATATGAAGGGTTATGTAGCCAGAAACAGTGAGATTTCCTTCCGTGACCTGGGCGGAGGCGTATGCCGGCGGGTGCTGGCGTACAATCCTGAGATCATGGCTGTGGAAGTGGCCTTTGAGACCGGAGCGGAGGGCAGTGTGCACACGCATCCGCACACCCAGATCAGCTATGTGCTTTCGGGGAAGTTCAGCTATTCCATTGACGGCGAAGCCGTGGAACTGAATGTGGGCGATTCCATCTGCGTGCCCGCCGGCGAAAAGCATGGCACGGTATGCCTGGAAAAGGGCGTCCTTCTGGACATGTTTGCCCCGATGCGCGAAGACTTCCTGAAATAAACGGCTGAAAACAAAGGCATCCCCTGGACACGGTCCAGGGGATTTTTCGTACGTGCTTTTGATATATGCATGGTTCAGGCACCTGTCTTGCGCAGGAACTGTCCGCCCCGGTATTCGGTCTGGCAGCCATTGCGCAGGGCAATGCCGCCGCGGATCAGCACATGCTCCACGCCTTCAGCCAGCTGCACCGGATCCAGGTAGGTGGCCCTGGGCGCGATGGTCCGGGGATCAAACACGGTGATATCTGCTGTTTTCCCCGGGGCGAGCGTGCCGCGGTCCGTCATGCCCATGACGGCAGCCGCCTTTGAGGTGACCCGGCGTACGGCCTCTTCCAGGGAACAGATGTGCTGCTCCCTGGCCAGACGGAAGAACTCCGCCACGGCGCCGTAGGAGCGGGGATGCGGCCGGCTTCCGACCCTGGCAGGATCTCCGGGGAGCGCCCAGCCGTCCGACCCGATGCCCACGTCATGCCTGAGAAACGTGAGCATGTCCTGCTCGCTCATGACAAAGAAAATGCACCAGACCTGTGCACGGGTGCGCAGGAGAATGTCCGCTGCCGCCTCTGCATAGTCCGTGGTGTGCAGCATGTTTTCCGCCACATCGCGGAGCGTTCTGCCCACGAGTTCCGGCCAGGTTCCCCGGTCATCACAGAACAGGCATGTTTCGGCGCGCTCGGCATTGAAATAATGTTCCCGGATGCCGGCGACGACCTCTCCGCGGCGCGGTCCCTGAAGCACCTGCAAAAGGCCCTCTGTTCCACCGTCCATGGCCCACCTGGGGCAGCGGATGGATAGGGTGGTGCAGGAGGCCGTGTAGGGGTACATGTCGGCTGTGACCTCAATCCCCTCGGCGCGTGCTTGTTCCAGCATGCTCCATACCATGTCCGCGCGCCCATGCACGCGGTAGTTGTCCAGCTTCAGGTGGGAGACGTGCACATGCGCTCCGGAGGCACGGCCAGCTTCAAGCAGCTCCCGGACAGCCTCTTCGATCCGGAGACCTTCACTGCGCATGTGGCAGGGCATGAGTCCGTGATATTTCCGGACAATGCTTCCCAGGGCATTGAGCTCCCGCTGATCGGCAAAGCACCCCGGTGCATACTCCAGCCCCAGGGACAGGCCCCAGGCCCCGCTGCGCATTTCCCGGTCCAGAAGAAGCTGCATCCGGTGGATTTCTTCATCCTCAGCTGTGCGGCCGCTGTCGCCCATCACGGCCTGGCGCAGGGTTCCGTGTCCCACCAGCATGGCCTGATTCACGGCCATGCTCCAGCCTTCGGTCTCAAATCGGCGGAGCATGGCATCCATGGAAGGGCAGAGCCAGGCTTCACGGTCTTCACTGCCTTCGGCGCAGGGAAAAGGGCTGTCTCCGCAGTTGCCGGAAATCTCGGTGGTAATGCCCTGATACAGCTTGGAAGCTCCGCTGCTGTCTCGGACGAAAGCGGTATCGGAATGCGCGTGGGCATCGAAAAAACCCGGGGCCACGACAAGGCCGTCGGCGCTCAGGATTTCATCGGCTGAATCGCCTTTCAGGTTCCCGATGTCTGTGATCACGCCGTTGTGCACGGCGAGATCGGCTTGATAGCCCGCACGTCCGGTACCGTCCACAATGGTGCCGCCGCGGATCAGAACTGAATGCATGAGTCTGTCCTCCCGTTTTCATGGTCTGTTTCCGCTCTTTGTTTCTCCCTGCTCCGGCTGTTTCCTGCCGGGAAACCGGGAAAAGACATGAGACTGCGTGCAGCTGGAATATGCCTGTCCGCGCCGGAGCTTTCCGGAACATGGTGCGCAGAAAACCGGATAATCAATTTTTTACAGAAACACGGAACTTTTCCGGGGAAGCGGCGTCTCTTATCAATGAACGCGATGAACAGCGCAGGGCGGCCGGCAGCCGGGAGATCGCTCCGAACCGCCTGTGCCCGTGTCCGGGTCTCCAGTACGGACATGACGCAGCGGCTGGATCATGGCGGGAATGCAGTGAAGATGAAAACGCGGACGGAACCGGTGAAAGGACCGGATACCGCGATGGACAGGCATGAAATGGAGGAACGACAATGAGTTATCTGCCGATCAAGGAAGCCGCTTATGCGCTGAAAGATTATTACCCCAATGCGGATGAAACAGAGAAGGTCATCATCAACTGTGCCTTGGTTGCGGCAGGTGCCGACGCGGTGGGCGGTGTGCTCCCCGGTCTGGCCGTTCCGGCCACCATCATTGCCTGCTTTGGGACTGTCTGGGTGATGTACGGTCAGCTGTGCGGCAAGCTGGGCATTTCTCTGAAGGAAAATGTCCTGAAGCTTCTGGCAAGGGCTGCCCTGGCCAATATTGCCGCCAATCTGGGCGGTGTCATCGCCGGCGTGGCTGCCGGCATGCTGATTCCGGGCGCTTCGATTCTGGCCTCGGCGCTGGTTTCGTTTCTGACGGTATATCTGGCCGGCCTGGTTTTTCTCCAGCTTATCGGAAAACTGGCGGAAAAGAGCAGTGATCCGCGCTCGTTCAGCGATCTCAGTCCCAGTGAAATGAAAAAGACTGTGCGGGAAACCAAAGTCAGCAAAGATGATCTGAATGCGGCCAGGAAAGCCTATGAATCCGGTGCAAAGGCCTGAGAAAGAGGACAGACAGAGGAGGAACCCGGATGTTTTTTATGGATCCTGCACCGCTGCCCCTTTGGCTTCAGCTTGTGGAGGCGGCGTTTACCTGCATGAAGGATGCGAAAAAGTCCGGGGGAAACCGTGCTTCCCATGAAAAGGCCAAGTCCCGCCTGCCTGCTGTCCGGAAAGAAGGGTCCGGAGCAGACGGTGAGTCTGACAGTGCTTTCTGACAGATGCGATGACGTTTCCCATGCACGGCCTGCTGACATGCGCAGGCCGTGCATGGTTTGGGACAAATACCTGCCCCGGTACGGGACAGGGAAACGGAAAAGAGGTGAGATTGAGTGACAAAGAAGGAACTGTATCGTGTGCTTGAAAGGACTGCTTTGAAGCAGCCGAATCTGGCCGCGGAAATTGAACAGCTGGTGCTGATGGTCGAGGCGGCCGGAGAGGCCAGGTCAGTGGATGAGATGGTGCAGGCGTTTCTGGCAGAGCATCCGTTCCTTGCATCCTGCATGCGGGATGCGGATGACGCTGAGCAAGATCCGGAAAGCGCACTGAAGCCGGACGGCCGGGTATTCCCGGTGCATAAGCCCTTTGCTGCGGAGATTCTGCAGAGAATGAAACTCGCCGGGGTGAATGAGCATTACCGCAACTGGGCCAACGCCCTGAAAGCTGTGCCGGAAAGCACCATGCCGCTGCCGGAGGTCAATGCCGCGTTCATTCAGGCGGCCAGGGCATGCTGGAAGCAGAATATCTATGGCAACGAAGAAATTCTGCGGGTGATTCTCCGGCACAGCATTGAGTACAGCAAAACCGGGAGGACCATGCCGATCCTGCTTGTGGGCGATCCAGGCGTGGGCAAGACACTGGTGGCAAAGAACTATGCCCGCATTCTCGGACTCCCCGGAAGCTTTCTTTCCGGGCCTTCGGCCTCGGCAGGGCGGGGACTTTCAGGCGCACCCAATCTCTATGTCGGTGCCGGGACAGGGGCGGTTGTCCAGGCCATGATAGATCATGGAACAGGCAATCCTGTGATCTGTATTGATGAAATTGAAAAGACGGCAAACGGATACAGCAGAGCACCAAGCCTGCAGAATGAACTCCTATCCGCGCTGGATGAAAGCAATTCTGCCTGGTATGACAATTTTCTGGAAATTGCAGTGGATGCGAGCCATATTCCCTATATTTTCACAGCGAACGATCTTGAGCCGATTTCAGCGCCTCCGCTGGACCGAATGGAAGTCATCCGGATGGAGAGTCCGGCACTGGATACGATCCGGAATATCACGAAGGAGTTTACGCTCCCGCAGGCGCTGGCAGCCTACGGCAGCGATCAGGTGGAGTTCGGTGATCATGAGCTGGATATGCTGGTGGATCTGCTCTGGGCCCAGGGCGGACGAAGCTGCAGAGTGTATCAGAAGGCAGTGGAAATGCTGGTCAGTGATGCGTGTCTGGCCGGCATGGAGAACAACCGGAAGGTGCAGATCACGGAAGAGGGCATCCGCAGCGCAGCTGCCATGTGCTCACGCGGCAGAAGCACAAAGCAGCTGGGCTTTGGCACCTGAAGCCTGTATCCACAGGAACAGAAAAAGCGAAAGGAGAAAACAATTATGTCAGCGAATTATCGTCCTGAGATCAGGGACTGCATCAAAAGCATTCTTGAGGCCAAGAACTGGCACTTCAGCTTTATCGAGGAAATAGGTCTGTTCCGCTTTGGGCTGAACCTGGGAGGCAATATCAAGAACGTTGAGTATGTGATCGACATTTGTGAGGATGACTATCTCGTGTTTGCGCAGTGCCCGGTTGCAGCGGACTGCAGCGACCCTGTACAGATGGCCCGGATGGCTGAATTCATCTGCCGGGCAAATTACGGGCTGCGTGATGGAAACTTTGAGATGGATTTCAGGGATGGGGAACTTCGCTACAAGTGCTATGTGAACTGTGACGGCATGCTGCCGTCGGAAGAAGTGGTGCTTGCAAGTGTTGGTCGTCCCGCGGCCATGGTAAAGCGTTTCGGAAAAGGTATTCTGATGGTTCTGTTTCAGGGAATGTCTCCTGAGGAAGCGATTCAGGTTTGCGAAGGCAGGAGCCCGTCTTCCGGGGACAGCAGCCCGGCGCCTTCGGTAGCTGAGGCTGACAGGGAAGAAGGGGCATCCCGTGTGGCGGCATTGCTCCAGAGGCTTCAGGGCCTGAAGAGGGAGTCCGAAGAAGGTGAATCCCCGTCTGACGAAACGTAAGGGGCGGTTCCCGGGTAAGCTGCGAAGGCGGAAAGACTGCCGTGAAAACAATGTCCAAATGAACAGAACGTATGCGTAAGTGAACCGTTGTCTTTGAACAGACAGCCTCTCAGATACAATGGATTTGATTACTGTATCCGGGAGGCTGTCTGCATTTGTGAAAGCTGTGATGAGCGTCGGAACGAAAGGATACACCGTCCTCTTCCTCTGATGATTGACGAAGCACACCAGGATCCTGCGTGTTACATGCACGCGTCCGTTTTTTCATGAGTGAACGTAATTTTCGGGTGCTGTCTGTCAGGTGCTCCTTCTCAGCAGCCGGGATGGATGCAGACGCATCCCGGGAACAGGACTGCGGTCATGCTGCCTGAAAATGAAACCGGTTTCATACAGCACATTTTTATGCTCAGAAGGAATCAGGCATGGATAGAAAGCCGGAATTGTTATACAATGGTGACACAGAAAACAGAACATGAATAGAAAACGGGGATTCCGGAAAAGGGAAAACCGGTGGAAAGGGCGTGACATATGACGGATTTTCATAAGCTGATTGAAATGCCCGAATATGATTTTCTCAGGGAAAACGAACATCTCGGCAGCAGGATCATGCTCCTGGGTCTGTCGGGCAGTTATGGATACGGCACCAACCGGGAAGGCAGTGATGTGGATTTCCGGGGCGTGGCGCTGCAGCGGTCGTCCGATCTGCTTGGCCTTACAGAGTTCGAGCAGTATGTGGATGATCACACGGATACTGTGGTGTACGGGTTCAATAAGCTTGTAAGGCTTCTGCTGGAATGCAATCCGAACAGCTGCGAGATTCTGGGGCTGCCCAGGGAGAAGTACATGATCATGTCCCCCCTCGGCGCGGAGCTGCTGGAGAATCAGGGTCTGTTTCTGTCAAAGCGTGCGATCCGGTCCTATGGCGGATATGCCAATGCCCAGCTCAGACGTCTTCAGAATGCACTCGCCCGGGATGCGCTTCCACAAAGGGACAGGGAAAGGCATATCCTCAGTTCCGTGCAGAACGCCATGGATGAGTTCAATCAGAAGAATCTTAAGCCCGGCATGGGGAATGCCCGGCTGTATCTGGATCAGGCTGTCACGCCGGGAATGGAAATGGAGATTTTTGTGGACGCCAGGTGGCAGCATATACCGCTTCGGGATTACTGCAGTCAGATGGATGTTCTGCGCAGCGTGGTGCGCGACTATGACAGGGTCGGCAGAAGAGAGCATCCGAAGGATGCCAATCACCTGAACAAGCATGCCATGCATCTGATCCGGCTGCTGATGGCCGGAACGGATATCATGGAAAAGCACAGGATCATTATCTGCAGGCAGGAGGAACTGCCGCTGCTCCTGAAGATCCGGAGCGGCGATTATATGCAGGAAGATGGAAACCTGAATCCGGAATTCTGGGAAATCCTGGACATGTATGAGCGGAAATTTCAGGAGGCGGCCGAAAAGACAAGCCTGCCGGATCAGCCGGATATGGGCAGGATCGGCGCGTTTGTGGAACACGTCAACCGGTATGCCGTAATGCTGGATGAAATGGAAAGATAATGGAAACGGACAGAGGAATTCAGAATAAAGGGAGGCGGAATGCATGGAAATCACGGAGAGCATCAGAAGTGAACTGAAACAGATCGAAGGACAGAAAGGCGTCAGAATTCTTCATGCTGTCGAATCCGGCAGCCGTGCTTGGGGCTTTTCTTCTCCGGACAGTGATTATGATGTGAGGTTTGTGTATGTGCGTCCGATCACGGAATATCTCAAGGTGAACGAGTCGAAGGACGTGATCGAATGGAAACTGGATGATGTGCTGGATATCAACGGCTGGGACCTGAAAAAGTTCATGTCGCTGTGCCTGAACGGGAATGCCACGCCTTTCGAATGGATGAATTCCCCGGTTGTCTATCATACGACGCCGGAATGGGACGGGATTGCCTGGGTGTGCAGGGATTACTTCTGCGAGAAGAGCGCGATCAACCACTACTGCGGCATTGCCACCAATACCTGGTTCCGGTATCTGACAGGCGAAACCGTGAAGTACAAGAAATACTTCTATGCGCTGCGGCCGCTGCTGTGCGCCAATTATATTGAGCGGTATCATGAGGCGCCGCCCATGCTGTTCAGTGAACTGATGAAAATGGAGATGCCTGATGATCTGCGTGCAGCGATTGAGGAACTGCTGGAGAGAAAAAAGGTGACAGTGGAAAACGAAGAAAACCCGCATATCCCCCTTGTCCAGTCCTATATCCGCAGTGAGCTGGACCGTCAGAAAGCCATCTGTCACGGACTTCATGACGAGCCGCCCAGGGACAGCCGGGCGATCAACCGGTGTTTTGCGGAGGCAGTCGGCCTCCGGATGGAATGAATAAAGGGAATACATGATACGGGCAAATAAAACAGCCGATGCCGGGAACATGCCGCACAGTGCATGCATGATCCCGGCGTCTGACAATTCTGGAAAGACAGCGGCAGGAAAGGATGCCGCGGAAAGAAGGAAAGAAATGAACAGCAGGGAACGGATTCGCTGTGCCATTCAGGGTGAAAAGGTGGACAGGGTGCCGACTTCCTGGTATACGCATTTTCCGGACCAGAGGGATAATACGGTGGCAGACCAGGTGGCCTGGGCCCGGGAAGCACGCATGGACATGCTGTGCGTGGAAACGGATGGGTTCATGCAGTTTGACTGCGGGCATACAGACCTGAGTGATCCGGATGTGCTGGCCTCGCTGCGCCCGCACAGTGCCCATGACTGGTATATCGAGGGCCAGGTGGACCGGGCACGCCGCATTGTGGAAGGACTGAAGGGGGAGACGGCAGTCACCTACATGATCTTCACGCCCTATTCCACCATCAAGCACAGCACAGGCAGTGAATTCCTGGTCATGCATCTGCTGAAAGAGCATCCCGATGCAGTGCACCATGCCATGCAGGTGATTGAGCAGGACAATTTCCTGCTGATGGAGCGCCTGTCAGCCGAAGCCGGGCTGGACGGCATCTTTCTCTCGCTTCAGAACAATGAGATTGACCGCTACACCCGTGCGGAGTATGCGGCGGAGCTGGAAGCCTGGGATGACCGGGAAATCTGCCGGGCCAGGGAACTGTTCCCGTTCACGGTGCTGCACCTGTGCGCATGGCGCGGAATCCCGAACCGCATGGATGTGTGGCGGCGGCATGCGTGCGAAGTGGTGAACTGGGCCAGCCATATTGAGGTGGATCTGGGCCTGTATCAGGGCAGAAGCTTCTTTGACAGCCAGTCCACGCTGATGGGCGGGTTTGACAACCGTCCCTGCGGTATCCTGCACTGGGGCAGTGAGAAACAGATCAAGGCATATACGCGGGAACTGCTGGAGCGCGCGGGAGAGCGCAGACTGATTCTGAGCGCGGACTGCTCTGTGCAGGGCGATACGCCGCCGGAACACCTGCGCTGGGTAATGGAGGCCTGCGAAGACTACGGCAGGCACGCGTGAGACAGGAATTGCTGTGCAGAGAGAAAGGACAGAATATGACAGACAAGGCGGGTATCTACCATATCAGTGAAATGCCCTGGACCGACCTGGGCGGGGGACATCTGGACAAGGCCATGGTCACGGAGCCGAAGACAGGCATGCTGGTCAATGTATCCTTCTATCCGCGGGGATACCGGATGGGCTGGCACAGACACAGCTGTGCCCATGGCATGTATATTATTGAGGGGTCCATGGAGACCAGTCTGGGGATTGTCAGGAAGGGTGAGTTTGTTTGGTTCCCGGCCGGTGTCGCCATGGATCACGGTGCCACGGCGCTGGAGGACTGTACGTTCCTGTTCATCACCAACGCGCCTTTCGATATTGAACGCCTGGATGGACCGGAAGACTGAGCGCGGCGGACAGGGCATACGAAAAGGTGCAGCCGGGAAATGACTGCACCTTTTTGCGGAATGACTCAGAAAGAAGCCTAGCGCTCCAGCTGCCCGGGAAGTTCGGGAATGCCGCGCTCGGTAAGCACCTGCACGGCAGTGACCGGCCCGATTTCGGACCAGTCGTCAAAGACCCAGACCACCTGCTTGTCCCTGGTGATTTCCAGCATCTGCGGCGCGAGACCGTTATTGCCGCGTGAACAGAGAATCAGGTTCCCGTTATCCAGGCGCGTGCAGGTCTGGGAATCGTGCAGGCGGTACGCTTCCGGGAGCTCGCTGAGCGAGATGGACCAGACTGTCTTTTTGTCCGGGCTCACCTCGATGTGGGCACCGGAATCCTCGTCGCTGATGAGCGTGTTCCCGTTTTTCAGGCGTACGGCAGCCCAGGGCTTGCCGACTTCATACGTCCATATGGGACGGAACTGTGCGTCATATTCCACCACTTTGCCCAGTCCCAGATAGGGAGCGAGATACGTGCCCTGGGCGGTCATGCGGAAGCGCCGGCACTGGGCGTGCACGCTCATGGCCGGGTCATACTCCAGGGCGTGGCGCATGAGCACCTGCCCTGTGTGTATATCCACCAGCATTGCCTGGGGCGGATAGTCATTGAGCACCAGGAGCACCCTGTCCCGGCCGATGGGCTGGACGGTGTGGATTTCCGTGCCCTCTGGGGCATCCATGCGCCAGAGAACTTTCTTTTCCGGGGAGATCAGCGCGGCCCAGGCCATGCGCGAGAAAAGGATGTTTCCGCTGGAAAGCATCCATACGTCATCGTATTCCCAGCCTTTTCCGGCACAGAAGGTCCAGATGATCCGGCCCTGGTGCACCAGGAACATGCGGTTGCAGCCTTCACCCACCAGCAGCATGGAATGCCGGGCAAGCCCGCTGCCGGGCAGCTGCCGGCCGGGCGGCGGGGAGGATACGCGCCAGAACGGGGGATCGATTTCTTCCTCCGATGGGGCAAAAGCCGGAACGTCAGGACCGGTGAAACGTTTGAGGCACTGGATGAGCGGAGCGTTTTCAAGGGGCATGGGCAGTCACCTCCTGCATGCATTATATGACTTTCAGCGGCTAAATAGAATACACGGAAGGCTCAGCGGATCCCGCCGGAGCGGGGAAAGGAGGAATGTGCTGTGTACAGTGAGCGGATCAAGAATTTCGGCCGAATACGCGCCTATATGAAGGAATTCTACGTGTACGGATTCAAGAGCCGGGAAGAGTACACGTCAAAGAGCGCACGTTCCTATGACGATGAGCGGCGGCGGGTGGAAAGCTGGCTCGGGGATTACATGCGCTTTCAGCGCACGCCCGACGGGAAGAATGTCTTCCTTTCCATTGACAGCAGGCTTTCGCGGCACAATCCGCTGTACGCGGCCTGGAAGACCAGAAGCTTTACGGACGGCGATGTGACGCTGCATTTTCTTCTGATGGACATCCTGCATGATCCGGATACCGCGCTGAGCGTGAATGAGATTGTCCAGGCGGTGGATGAAAAGCTGCGGGAATTCAAGGCGCCGCGGACCTTTGACCTTTCCACGGTCCGCAAAAAGCTTCAGGAGTATGTGCGGGAAGGCCTGCTTTTTGCGGAAAAGCACGGGAAAAGCGTGTATTACCGGCGCGGGGAGTCGATCTCCGGAATATCGGAAGACCTGCTGGATTTCTATTCCGAGGTGTTTCCGTGCGGGGTGATCGGATCGTTTCTGCTGGACAGGAGCGAAACGCACAGGGATCTGTTTGCCTTCAAGCATCACTATATCACCGGAGCGCTGGACAGTGAGGTGCTGTGCTCGCTGCTTGAGGCCATGGGAGAAAAGCGCATGGTCAGGCTGACGCTGAACCAGCCGCGCAGGCAGGACACGCGGGAAAAGGAGGCTGTGCCGCTCCGGATCATGATCAGCGTTCAGAACGGGCGTCAGTATGTGATGGCCTATGTGCCGGAGATGCAGCGCATCACATCATTCCGGCTGGACTATATTGTCTCGGTGCAGGCGGGGGATGTGTGCGCAGGTTTTGACAGCCACCGCGCGACGCTGGAAGACATGGAGAAGCATATGTGGGGCGTGAGCACCCAGAGCCGCTCCGGTGCGCGGATGGAGCATGTGGAGTTCACCATCCGGCATGCGGCGGATGAAACGCATATTCCCCAGCGCCTGGAGCGGGAGAAGCGCTGCGGTGCCGTGGAGCGCCTGGATGCGGAACACAGCCGGTTTTCGGCGGACGTGTATGACGCCAGTGAAATGATCCCGTGGATCAGGACCTTCCTGTGCCGGATCACGGAAATCCATTTTTCCGATCCGGACATGGAAGAGCGCTTCCGGAGCGATGTGCGGGAAATGTATGCCCAGTACGGCGTGGAAGGCGGTGAACAGGGATGATCTTCAGCGAGCTTTACAGTGCCTATTATCTGGCCGTGGCGGAAGTGCTGAAGGCGGCCTGCGATCATCCGGTCGGAACGGCTGAAATGCAGGAGATCGTCAGAAACCGGGCTTTCGGCGAAAGCATTCTGGAGATTGAACCCGCGCTTCGGGAGCAGCGCTGGCAGCTGCTTTACCCGGACGGGACCACTCCGGTCCGGAATGTGCCGGACATGCCGCTCACGCTCCTGGAAAAACGCTGGCTGAAAGCGGTTGCCCTGGACCCCAGGGTACGGCTGTTCGGGGAAGGTCTTCCGGAGTTTCCCGGCGTGGAACCGCTCTTTCATCCGGAGGATGTCCGGGTCTTTGACCGCTATCTGGACGGAGATCCCTATGAAGACGAAGCCTACGTCCGCAATTTCCGCCTGATTCTCGCGTCAGTCCGGAACGGGACATGGCTGGAAATCCGGTTCCGGAACCGGAAAGGGAATCCCATCCGCCGGGTGGTCAGGCCCGAGTATCTGGAGTATTCGGAAAAGGACGACAAGTTCCGCCTGATCTCCTCCGGTGTACGGAGCGGGCGCACCCTGAATCTGGCCCGGATCATAACCTGTGCGCCGGCCATGTGCCCGCAGTCCGGGGTGGAGGAGACGGAGGCGGAAAAGCGGCGGGTGGAGCTGGAACTTACAGATGACAGGAATGCGCTGGAGCGCGTGCTGATGCACTTTGCGCACTTTGAAAAACAGGTCTGGCGGCTGGATACGAACCGGTACGGGATGTCCATTGTCTATGACGCGGAGGATGAAACGGAGATGGTGATCCGGATCCTCGCATTCGGTCCCATGGTGCGCGTGACCGGCCCGGATGCGTTTGTCGGTCTGATCCGGGAAAGACTGCTTCAGCAGATAAACTGCGGCCTCTGACGGGGTCGCAGATTTTTTTCCGTGAAAGGGATGCACAGAAGACATACAATGGGACTGCAATGAGGCCGGAACACGATTCCGGGGAAAGGAGTGAAGGCCATGTTTGAAATCAGGGGAGCAGTATCCACCGCTGTATGCTATGCAAAAGTCGTGGAAGAGGAAGCCGTGGAGCAGATCCGCAGGATGTGCGACTATGCGCTGACAGAGAACAGCCGTATCCGGATCATGCCGGACGTGCATGCCGGAAAGGGCTGCACCATCGGGACCACCATGACGGTGACGGACAAGGTATGCCCCAATATTGTGGGCGTGGATATCGGATGCGGTATGTATGCCGTGAGACTGCTCGAAAAGGATGCGGACTTTGCCGCTGTGGATGAAGCGGCGCACTATATACCCTCCGGCATGCGGGTCTGGGAGGGGAGGCAGGAGCACTTTGACCTGAGTGGGCTGTGCTGTTTCCGGGAACTGAAGGATTCCCGCTATCTGGAGCGGTCTCTGGGCACGCTGGGCGGCGGCAATCACTTTATCGAGATTGACCGGGCTTCCGACGGCACGCTCTGGCTGGTGATCCATTCCGGAAGCCGCAATCTCGGGAAGCAGGTGGCGGAAATCTATCAGCGGCTTGCCATTGACCTGCACAAGGGAAAGGAAGCATACTTCCAGCAAAAGGAAGAACTGATCAGGACCTATAAGGAGCAGGGAAGGCGCAGCGAGATCCAGGCCGCCCTGAAGGCGATGGAAAAGGAATATGCCGACAGACCGGCCGCGGTGCCGGAGGATCTGTGCTGGCTGTATGGAGAGTATATGCAGGACTATCTCCATGATGTGGAGATCTGCCAGCGCTTTGCTGTCAGAAACCGTGAGAAAATGGCGGAGATCCTGCTGGAGCGGACCGGCATGCATATGTGCGAGGCGTTTCACACAGTTCACAACTATATCGATGTTCAGGAGATGATCCTGCGCAAGGGCGCCATAGCCGCGCACGCGGGGGAGCGGGTGCTGATCCCGATCAATATGCGCGACGGTTCCGTGCTCGCCGTCGGGCGCGGAAACCCGGAGTGGAATGATTCGGCACCTCATGGAGCGGGCCGGATCATGTCCAGGAAAAAGGCGTCGGAAACGCTGGATCTTGAAGCCTACAGGGCTTCCATGGCCGGCATTTACTCCACTTCCGTGTCAGAACAGACGCTGGATGAGGCTCCGATGGCGTACAAGGCGCTGGAGGACATTATCGACGTGATCCGGGACACGGTGGATGTGCTGGATGTGATGAAGCCGGTATACAATTTCAAGGCCGGATAAGAAAAGGACGTTCGGGATGCAGACGCATCCTGCCGAACGTCCTTTTTCGCTGCTAAAATCCATGAAACGGAAGGAAAGCACTCAAAGCGCGTTTTTCGGGCAGTTCATCCTGCACTCCATGCAGAGAATGCATTCCGTGCCGTTTTCCCTCTTCCTTGAATTGTCGGTCATATCCACGTTCATCGGGCAGACGCGTCTGCATTTTCCGCAGGATATGCATTTTTCCTTGTCGCATGTGATCCGCAGGAGGGAAAAATAGCTCATGGGCTTCAGGAATATGGTGACGGGGCAGATATATTTGCAGAAGGCACGGTTATCCTTAAGCGCAAAGGCCAGGACGATGCCGACAGCATAATAGGCGATGTTTCCGATGATGAACGCCTGGAACATGATATGCTCCATGTTCTGAGCGTGTGCCAGGAACAGACCGGCCACGAACGCCAGGGACAGGGCAAAGGTGACATACCGGATCCATCCAATCCTTTTCCTCGGCTGTGAAGGGGTTTTGTAGGGCAGAAAATCCAGAACCATGGCTGTCCAGCATGCATAGCCGCACCAGCCGCGTCCGAAGATCAAGGGCCCGAAAATCTTCGCCACCGCATAGTGGATCGTGGCCGCCTCGAAAACGCCGGTGAACAGATAATACCAGAAGCCTTCGATCTGCATGTTCTCGCGGCTGATCAGCCCGAGATAGACCAGCATATAGGATCCCACAAGCAGCTGGGCCACACGCCTGGCGTGCCGCTGTCTGCGGATAAACAGAAACATGGACAGCGCTATCGAACAGCCGATGTAGCTGAAGTTGAAAAGATAGAACGGGTTGTCCTTGGTCAGCCACAGGGTGACGGCCGTGATTTCGAAGACGGCAAGCAGCATGATGGGAGCGGCATACTTCTTCATGAGGGTTCCTCCTGGATTCTGATTTCAGATGGACAGACGGCGGGAGGACGGGTCACTTCCACCGGTATACGGTCTCGATGTTTTTTTCATCCTGCATCCGGATGACATAATTCCCCTCGAGCACGGTGTCTTCCGAGCCCTTCCGAACCTGCAGGAAATAGGTTGAAGTGATAAAGTTCTTCAGGCATCTTGCGTCATAGATGTTTACGCCCAGAAGCTCGCAGGGGCCGGACAGAACGGTTTCATTACGTTCAAGCGCGGAGCGGATGATCGATTCCGTTTCCGCCTGGAATAACGTCACCGCGTCGGCTGTCTTCCGGAACATGTCCGCTTTTCCGGGAAAATCGCCACCGGAGGGCTGTACGTGCTCAAGCAGAGCGGCCATGACCGGACGGTCTTCCGGTCCAAAATGATAGATGCCCGCGCTGCGCATGGCATGGACCATGAGGGCACCGGTGAAGTAGCTGGAGATCCGGATGGGAAACAGGTATCCGGGCGTGGTCAGGGACGCCCGCATACTGTTCTCCAGCAGTCGGGCTTTCCCTTCATCAAGCTGCCTGAGCACCTGCCATTCCACATAGTTGGCGGTGCCTTCGATTTCCTCCACCCGGCTTTCGTAGAGGAACTCCCAGGGAAACTGCATGCTGCGCAGCTTTCTGTGGGCCAGAAGTTCCTGAAAAGCCAGCTCGTCAAACCGATCCATAAGCCCGAGCAGAAGCGCGTTTTCACGCAGCTTGAGGGAGAGATTCTCAGCTTTGTAAGCATACCGGTACAGGGCTTCCATTTCATCCGGCCAGCATGTCCAGCCCATGAGCGTCTGATAGCCGTGGAACATTTCATGCACAATCTTTGAGGTAAGGACCGGAATGTCCATCTCCCCGTCTACCATCCAGATGGCGATCTGCTCGCCCTGAAAGGAGATGGAGGTGTTGGCACAGAAGTCGTCCGTCTTTTCGATATACTTCCCGTCGAAAAAGCAGGCGGCATCATCATACAGCGCGAATTTCAGCACTTCAAAGCCGGGCCAGATGCTGTTCAGGTCCAGCCCTGAAATGGTTTCCTTTACCTGGGCATACAGGGATTCCAGATTCACAAAAGCACATCCTTTCTGCAGGATAAGATGGAGGTCGGGCATTGGACTTCAGGGCTTTTTCCCGCTCTGTGCTGCAGGTCCTCACAGGCTTCAAGGATCCACCGGTGGGGCATGAGCAGCAAACCGTGATCCAGCTGGTACAGGATATAGAAGCGGCAGGCCTCATCCAGGGATTCGGCTGCCATGCGCTTCAGCACATCATAGTACAGGGGATGTCCCTCCTGGTCCCAGGAGATTTTATCTAAGATGAACAGGATCTGATCATATGTGCCTGCGTTTTTCTTCAGGGTGGTATGGCATTCCAACGCACTCAGGATCTCCTCATCCTCAACGCCGAACCGCTCCTGCGCAATGATTCGTGACATGCGTTGATGCAGAAGAAAGTGGTATTTTTCTTCCGCGGGATCAAGCGGCAGCTTTCGTCTGACCGCTGTCTCATACATCTCCTGCGGTGTCATGATCACGCTTATGTCATGGAGCATGGCGGCCAGCGTCACCTTTGCGGTTTCCAGTCCGTGGATTCCGGCAAGCCGGACGGAAGTGGCGGCAACCTCTTCCACATGACGCAGCGTTTTCTCCCTGTGGTGCTCAAGATAGCATGCTCTGATTGTTTCCAACATACATTGTCACCGCCCGGATCCGGGCATGTCAGGCGATTGGATCCAAAGGAGACAGGCATTCAGAATTCCTCCAGGACCAGGGAACCGTCATACCCGCTGAGCCCAATGGAAAACTGCCGGACAGTGCCGGAGGCATCCGTGAACCGGATGCCGAAGGACGGAATGTCCCCGGGGAACGCAAGGCGTATGGTCAGGTGTTCCCCCGGAAGCAGACGGTCCAGTTCATGAACGGTTTGTGTGTCAAACAGCGGGTTTCCCTCACTGGTGACCCCGACAAAATCCAGGCTCAGGAGCGTAACCTGGCTCAGGGCTTCCGTGGCGGTGAGGGTGATATTTTTTCCGCCCTTGTCCATAATGAATGTCTGTCCGGATGCCTTTCCCCAGGCGGCTTTCAGCGGAATCCGTACCGGGAAATGCACGGTCTGCATGAGAAGCGTGAACACTTCCTCCCATGCCTCGCTGTCCGCGGCCGGCACGGTGGCGATGGCGGAAAGCCCGTGCGCGCCGTCTTCCACGGCATAGATGATGCTGCAGATCTCCGGGTTCTGCTCATAGGCTTTCCGGAACCATTTCAGTGTTCCGCCGTTTTCGGTGGTCCCGGAATGAACGGTGCTTCCATCGGCTCCGTTCTTTTCCAGGAAGGCGGAAGGGGATGCCCCGGCGCCTTCGGTGGTAATGAGTTCCAGGTATACGGGCAGTTCTTCGCTCTCCGCGGAGAGCATCAGGCTCTGACCGTCTTCGGAGACATCTGTCTCCAGATCCAGAAGGGCAGGATTGTACCGGAAGGCAAAGCCCAGAGGACTTGCATATTCCCTGTCTTCGATCTCAGGGTCTGCCCAGGGCACGAGATACTTGGACAGAATATATCCTTCCGTGCCGTTGTAGCTGCAGTGGATGAAATCCCCGCAGATGGGCGTCCATTCAGCGTCAGTGACCAGGGCGAAGAGCGGCACTTTGGCCAGGCGTCTGCAGCCCGTGCCCGGACCGTCGCGCAGTGATACCCATTCCTTGCAGTGATCCACCATCATGGTTCCATAATAGGTCCGCTCCGCATGCGCCGGAAATGTGCATGCGGAACACAGGACCAGGACAAGGGCCAGAAGCAGCAGGCGTTTCATGAAATGTGCACCTCCATGCTGTGCGGGATGATCTGTGAAAGGGCAGAAAGTGAGTCGTGCGGTGAAATGGTCAGGGTGAGCCGGGGGATGTCAGGTCCCGGAGTGATTCGCAGAAGGATTCAAACCGGAGCAGCTTTTCCTGTGAGGCAAAGGAGAACTCGGTTGAGTCAGACGTGTCTCCCCGCCAGTAGAGGTACGTCCACGGACCGGCGTCGCCGTCGACCGGAAACTCGTCGCGCGGGGAAACAGTTCCGCCGTCCAGGAAGGCGCAGAAGGCATCCCAGTCATCTGCGGAGAGCTCGGATACGCCGGAGCAGGTGATGTCTTCCTCGGTCTGCGGCCAGGATAAACCTTTGCGCGTTTCGTGCTCAAACATATGTTTTCCTACGTCGGTGAAGAAGTGATACCGCTGATATTCTCCCATTGGGATGGTCGGATCCAGGGTGTAATAGAACTCTAGGATGTCGTAGAAGGGAATGTCCTGCCCGACCACGAAACGGGTGCGTTCCGGCAGAAATCCGGTCAGGACTGTCCAGACCTGGTGCACCAGTGTCTCGGATGTGAGTTCCATATGGTCCACCACTTCCTGCAGAGCGTGCATCACGGGACCGTAGTGTTCCGGGAACCGGTTGCTGCCCGTGGCGTGCATATACGTGCCGTCGGACAGGGCCACTTCCAGCCAGAAGCCTTCCCCGTCCAGTACATCCTCGGCGGACTCGTGGAACCCGTCCCAGCTGAACACGTCCCAGGTGTACAGGATGCGGTACAGGGCATGCATGGTTTCTTCTCCGGTCCACTGCACGTCCTGCGTGCCCAGATATACCTGATACCCGTCCTCGTGCTTTTCAATGCGGCAGGGCTCATAGGCGAGCTCCCCGTTCCGGGAAAGTTCAAACAGCTCAATGTCCGGAGCCGGGAAAACGGACGCATTCAGCCGGTTGTCCACGGAGACGGCATACAGTGTTTCTGTCCCGTCGGGGAACGCGGCGGTGACACAGGTGCGTCCTTCTGAGAGCCCCGTACAGGAAAGCGTAAAACCGCTGTCCGGTGACTCAAGCAGGGCAATGGACACAATGTCCGGGTGATCCACCGTGATGCGGCAGTCTGCCGCATCGGAGGGAGCGGGCAGGAATATCTGGGATTCCGCTGCCGCGGAAGCAGACATGGCGGTCATGAGACAAAGGATCATCAGGAACAGAGCCGGATACTTCATGCTTCTGCCCTCCTCTTTGAATTGTACGGGTCCGTGCCTTATCCGATCCAGTGGATCCGTTCGGGTTCAAACCGGTCCTGCTGAACGCGTTCCTCGGCCGGATAGCCGAAGGGGAAGATGGCAAAGGCACGGAGTGAGTCCGGCATGCCGACAATCCTTTCCACGGCCTGCATCCGGTCTTCCAGCGGGGCGATGCCCAGCCAGACGCCGCCCAGGCCCAGCTGATCCGTTTCCAGCCAGAGGTTTTCCATGGCAATGGAAAGATCAATCTGCGCATACGCGGGCATCCAGCATTCCCTGCGGTAGGCGGAGACAATGGCGGCCGGCGCATGTCTGACCATGCCGGCATAGGGATGCACGTCAGAGAGCGCTTCCAGCATGGTCCTGTCCTCGATCACGTAGAACTCCCAGGGCTGCTGGTTCCCCGCCGACGGCGCCTGCATGGCGGCACGGAGCATGGCTTCGATCTTTTCGTGTTCCACAGGCCTGTCCTGATACTTCCGGATGCTGGTGCGGTGCGTGATGCTGTTCATTTGATACGCCTCCTTTGCATGGTTTCGTGTAACTCAGGCTGTGCCGCGCATGCGCTTTTCTATGGCGCAGATGCGCTGGCTCAGGGTGGGATGGGAGTATTCCAGCTTCACCAGAAGCGGGGAAGGGGAAAGGTCCGACAGGTTTTCCCGGGCAAGCTTCTTGAGTGCGGCAATGAGCGTGTCGCCGTAGCCTTCCTCCACCGCCTGGGCATCCGCTGCATACTCCGCAAGGCGCGAGCGCCAGCCGGTCAGCAGCCCCCACAGCGGGCTGATCAGGGAAAAGCCGGTGGAGATCAGGAACAGGGCAAACCCGTAATTCACGAAGGAGAACCCGAAACCGGTGAAAAAGGCATCGGTGCGCACCACCAGCCAGGCCATCACCGCCAGGATCGTAATCTGCACAACGGAAAGCGCCTGATTCTTCAGGGTGTCCCTGTGCAGGCCGTGGCCCATCTCATGGGCGAACACGGCACAGATTTCATCCGGTGTCATGGCTTCCACCAGCGTGTCGTACAGGACAATGGTTTTGGTTTTTCCGAAGCCGGTGAAGTAGGCATTGCTTCTGGACGTGCGCCGGGACGCATCCATGACCTGAATGGCGCGCACCTGGAAGCCATGCTTTGTCAGGAGCGCGGTCAGCTTCTCTTTCAGTTCTCCGTCCTCAAGGTCCGTGAAGCGGTTGAAGATGCGGCTGAAATAGGGGTAGAGGAAGGAAATCAGGAGAACCAGCAGGAACATGACCAGGGCGAACACGGCAATAAGCCGGTCGCCGAGCCACAGGTGCAGGAAGCCGAGGATGCCGGCAATCCCGGTCATGACCAGGAGACTGATGAGAAACTCCTTTGCCTGGTCTGCGGCAAAGGTTTTCCGCGTGGACCGGTTGAACCCGTACTTCTCCTCGATATGCATGGTGTCATAATAGCTCAGCGGCAGGAGAAGCAGACCGGCTAGGCTTTCCAGAAGCACAACGGCAAAGGCCTGGAAGAACCAGCCCGCGGGAAACAGGGCGGCAAACGCGGCATGCACGTTGAAGAGGAGCAGCAGGAGCTCCACGACAAAGGTGACGCTTTCGGTCAGCACATCAAAGCGCAGGCGCTCCGATTTGTAGCTTTTCCATTTCCGGTATGCATTTTCGTCATAGACATCGGCCACATTGGCCGGCATGGGATTGCGCATGGACCGCGCGGATAACCGGTTCAGGAACAGGCGGTACACAAAGGCCGCGGCGAATACGGCAAGGACCAGTGCTTTCATGCTCAGGCCTCCCGGATGATGTACGCGCTGACAATCTCCCCGATATACATGGTGTGGAAATCCTCCGCGCCGCCGGGATAGCTGTAGTATTTCCTGCGGACTTCCTCCGTCATGAACTTCAGTTCCTCATCCTGCCGGTAGAGCACGCGGCATTCCAGGGTCAGCGGGTATTCCTTGATCCCGGGCACGCCGTTTTGGACCGGCTCGGACAGGGTGAGGTGCGCGGCTTTTTCCTTGTCCAGGTCGCGGCCGGACTGGGAGCCGAGGATCTGGAAAGCTTCCCGGCTGAGTGCGCCTTCCAGAGGCGCGGAAATGGTGAATGCCTGCGTCCTGTCCAGCTGCTCTCTGGTGAACCGGCTCTGACGCACATACACGGTGAAGGTGGGCAGGCCCCAGATCACGCCCATATGTCCCCAGCCGATGACCATGCTGTTGAACTTGTCAGCCTGCGTGTTGAGCAGAATGCCTCTGGGCAGCGAATCCATGATAAGGCCTGCGTAATCGGATGCCTGGATCATTTCTTTCATAAAGTATATCTTCCTTTCCGTTCCTGGGAATCTGAAAAACAGGCGTGCCGCTTACTGTGTACTTGTCTGCAGGCAGCGCCTGACGCGGAATTGGCTGATGCAAGTATACCATGAAACATGGTTTTTCGGGAATGCTCCGAGTGAAAGCGCTGTTTTTTCCGGAAGCGGAAGGGAATGGAACCGGCGCGGCGAAAGTCCACAGAGGAATGGTGCATCTGCATGCATCCTGAATCGAACGGGTACTGGCACGCGCCTGTCTGCAGTGTGCGGGCAGGGAGGAAAAAACGGGATACGGTGGCATCTATGGCATATGTGATTGGAATGGATTTCGGCACGCTTTCAGCGCGGGCCGTATTGGCGGATACGGAGACCGGGCATGTGCATGCGCGCAGCGTGAGCACCTATGCCTCGGGCATCATGGACAGGTTTCTGCCGGACGGCCGTGAGGCCATGCCGGGCACGGCCCTGCAGCGGCCGGAGGACTATCTCAGCGCCATGACGGAATGCATACAGAAGCTTCTGGAGCATGGAGGCGTGGAGAATGAGGAGATTGCAGGCCTTTCCATGGACTTTACATGCACGACCTGTCTTCCGGTGGACGCGCAGCTGCAGCCGCTGAGCGGGGCATATCCCGATCGCGGCGAGGCCATGATCAAACTGTGGAAGCATCACGCCGCTGAAGAAGCGCGGGAGCTGACCGACATGCTCCGGCGCAGGGGTGTTGCATGGCTGGACATGTCAGGCGGCCGGCTGTCGGCGGAATGGCTGGCACCGAAGCTTCTGCAGACTGCCCGCAGGGACGCGGAAGTCTATGAGCGGATGGATGCGTATATGGAAGCCGGGGACTGGCTGATCTCCCTGCTCGTAGGCGAAAAGGTCCGGAGCCTCAGCTATGCGCTGTACAAGAATCTGTATCAGGACGGGTTTCCCAGGGGAATGTTTGCGGAGATCGAAAGCGAGTTTGCCGGGTTTGAGCACCGGCTGTTCGACGGACGTGTGGTGCCGGTGCTGGGCATGGCCGGACGACTGTGCCCGGAAATGGCGCGGAAGCTTTCACTGCCGGAAGGCATGCCGGTGGGTGCGGGACTGACGGACAGCCATACGCCGGTGCTTCAGGTGGGCGGGATCCAGGACGGCGACGTGGTGAGCATTCTGGGCACGAGCGCCTGTCATCTGCTGCAGTCCGGAACCCTGAAATGCCTGGGCGGAGTGGCCGGCCTTGCCAGGGACGGGATCGTGCCGGGGCTCACCTCCTATGAGATCAATCATTCCTTCGGGGAAATCCTGGCCTGGCACCTGAACCAGGCGGTACCGGAGGACGTGTTCCGTCAGGCAGAGGAGCAGGGCATGCAGGGGCAGGCGTACCTGGTTCAGGAGGCGCTGAAGCTGCCGCCCGGCGCGGGCGGGCTCATGGCACTGCCCTGGTTCAACGGCGACCGCTGTCTTCTGTCGGACCCGGACCTGACCGGGATGATCCTCGGTCTGCGCCTGAACACGACGCCGTATCAGGTGTGCCGCGCGCTGATGGAAGCGGTGTGCATGTCGGTGCGCCAGTGCCTTGAGCACCTGGAGACGGGTGGTCTGCATATCGGCCGCGTGATCGCCACCGGCGGCGTGGCGCACAAAAGCCCGGGTATGATGCAGCTGCTTGCGGATATACTGGGACGCCCGGTACTGGTCAGCCGCTGTGAGGAAGGGTCCGCTCAGGGCTCTGCGCTGGTGGCCTCGGTCATGAGCGGTGTGCATGCAGACGTGGAGAAAGCGTCCGCGGCCATGGCGGAAAAGGAGGTCGCGGAGCTGAAGCCCGTGCAGGCCGGGGCTTATGAGGAAATCTATGCACGCTACCGGGAACTGGCCGGATACTTCGGGCGTGACTCCCGGATCATGCATGAATTGAGGTAAGGCATGAACGAATCGAGCAGAAAACGGATCTTTGACATCATCCAGATCGGGAATCTCAGTGACCGGCCGAGCCGGATGTATGACATGGTGCTTGTGCTGGTCATTCTTCTGAACATCTCGGTAACCTTTCTTGCCACCTTTGACGCCATGAAGCCCTATACCGGATGGCTGCACGTGGTGGAGTGGCTGACCCTGGGCTTTTTCCTGGTGGAGTATCTCCTGCGGCTCTGGACAGCGCCGTTTCTGTACCCCGGGAAAAGCCCGGCAGGCGCGCGCGTCCGGTTCGCGGTTTCCATGGACGGGATCGTGGAGCTCCTGACCATACTGCCCTTCTTTTTCCTGACCGGTGCGGTGGCACTGCGCATGCTGCGCGTGGTGCGCATCTTTCACCTGTTTAGGATCAATGCGGCCATGGACTCGTTCAATGTCATCGCGTCCGTTATCCGGGAAAAGCGGAACCAGATTGTGTCCTCCCTGGTCATTATCCTGATTCTCATGCTGTTCTCCTCCCTGTGCATGTACTCCCTGGAGCATGAGGCGCAGCCGGACAAGTTCAGCAATGCGCTGTCGGGCATGTGGTGGAGCGTGTCAGCCCTGCTGACCGTGGGGTATGGCGACGTGTATCCGGTGACACTGCTGGGGAAGATCTTTGCGGTGGTCCTGTCCTTTCTCGGGGTGTTTGCGGTGGCCATTCCCACCGGTATTATTTCAGCCGGATTTGTGGAGCAGTACCAGGAAGCCCAGGCGTCCGGGAACCCGCTGGAGCGGAGCACGATCAGCGTGCGCATTGATCTGGACAGCCACTGGATCGGCCGGACCTGCGCGGAAGTGGAGCAGAAGTACGGCATGATGGTACTCCTGATCCGCCGCGGGCACGACGTGATCCGGCCCGCGGGCAGTGAACAGATCGCGATGGATGATGTGCTGGAAGTGTATCCCGTGGGCGTGACGCGGGAGACGGGGAACAGGGCTTAATCAGGGGAGAGGTATCTGGTATAATGGCTTCACATGAATCAAACATATAAGGAGCGTTCATATGCGATACGGTTATTTTGATGACGCAGCCAGGGAATATGTCATTGACCGGGTGGACTGCCCGCAGTCGCTGACCAATTATCTGGGCACCCAGCGCATGGGCGCCGTGGTTTCCCATAACGCCGGCGGATACTGCTGGCTGGACAGCCCGGAGCATCACCGGATCACGCGCTTCCGGCCCAACGGTGTACAGCTGGACTATCCGGGACACTGGGTGTATCTCAGGGACCATGACAGCGGAAAGTACTGGTCAGTGAGCTGGCAGCCCGTGGGCCTGAAGCTGGATGAGGCCGAGTATGAGGCACGGCACGGGCTGAGCTATTCCGTGTACCGCTGCCGGTATGACGGGATCAGCGCAAGCCAGACCCTGTTCATTCCCCGGGAAGCGGGCAGGGAGGATCCGGTGGAAATCTTTGACGTGCGTCTGCGCAATGAGTCCGACCGTGTACGCAGTCTGAGCGTATACGGGTATGTGGAGTTTTCGTTCCATCTTATCGAGATCGACAACCAGAATTTCCAGATGAGCCTGTACTGCGCGGGCTCGCACTACAGGGACGGTGCCTGCCTGTGCGAATACCACTATGAGCCGGATTCCTGGCAGTTCCTGGCCGGCAATTTTGAGCCGGACAGCTTTGACGGTGTCCGGGACCGCTTTATGGGCAGCTACCGCACGGAGCGCAATCCGCTGGGCGTGGAAAAGGGAACGCTCTCGGGAAGCACGGAACTGGGCGGTAATCCCTGCGGCGCGCTGGAAAAGCGGCTGGTGCTGCAGCCCGGTGAGGAAGCAAGAGTGCTTTTCTATCTCGGCACCGGCAGTGAGCGGGCCATTGAGCGCGCGCGCCGCGTATATGACGAGGCGGGCACGGACCGGGCGTTCGCGGAGCTGCGCCGGTTCTGGGATGAGCGCCTGAATGTACTGCAGGTGAAGACGCCGCATGAGAATATGAACCGCTCGCTGAACATCTGGAACCTGTACCAGAGCGAGATCAACGTGCTCTTTTCCCGGTTCTCCTCCTTCATTGAAGTGGGCGGCCGGACGGGCCTGGGATACCGGGATACGGCCCAGGACGCCATGTGCATTCCGCACTCGGAGCCGGAGGGCTGCTGGCTGCGCCTGGACCAGCTGCTGCACGGACAGATGTCCGCGGGCTATGGTCTGCATCTGTTTGATCCCGCCGCCTTTGAAGAGCACGAAGCACCGGCGTTCAAGAGCCCGACCGTGGTGCCGCAGCCGGACCGGGAGAGCGTGCAGCACGGCCTGAAGGACGCCTGCGCGGATGACGCGCTGTGGCTGATCCCCGCCATTGTGGAGTATGTGCGGGAGTGCGGGGATCTTTCCGTGTTCCGGAAAGTCATCCCCTTTGCCGACAAGGGCGAGGGCACGGTATGGGAGCACATGAAGCATTCCCTGGACTTTTCCTACAGCCAGCTGGGCAGTCACGGCATCACGAAGGGCCTGCGCGCGGACTGGAATGACTGTCTGAATCTGGGCGGCGGCGAGAGCGCCATGGTCGCGTTCCTCCTGGTATGGGCCACGAATCATTTCCTGGACGCGGCAAGGGCCCAGGGGCTTGAGGAAGATGTGGAAAAGTATACGCGCCTGCGTGACGGGATGGCAGAGACCTGCCGGAAGGTGCTCTGGAACGGGGAATGGTTCCTCCGCGGCTTTACCGCGGACGGACGGCCCATCGGAAGCCGGGAAGCCAAAGAGGGCAAGGTTCACATGGAAAGCAATACCTGGGCAGTGGTTTCCGGAACCGCGGACCGGGAGCAGGGTCTGTCCTGCATGGACGCTGTGGACGAGTGGCTGTATACGCCCTGGGGCCTCATGCTCAATGCGCCGTCGTTTGTCACCGTGGATGACAGTATCGGGTTTGTGACGCGGGTATACCCGGGCATCAAGGAAAACGGTGCCGTCTTCTCCCATCCCAATCCCTGGGCATGGGTGGCGGAGGCCATGCTGGGCCGCGGCAGCCGGGCCATGAAGTTCTATGATGCGCTGCTTCCCGAGAACCAGAATGACAAGATGGAAGTGCGCCAGGCGGAACCGTATACCTACTGCCAGTTCATCATGGGCCGGGATCATACGGCGCATGGACGCGCACGGCATCCTTTCATGACCGGTTCCGCCGGCTGGGCGTATTATGCGGCTACCCGGTATATGCTGGGCATCCGGCCCGGGTTTGACGGCCTGACGGTGGACCCGTGCATTCCCGGGGACTGGGACGGCTTTTCCGTAAAGCGCGTGTGGCGCGGGGCGGAGTATGATATTCAGGTCACCAACCCGGCGCATGTGGAAAAGGGTGTGCGCCGCATCCTGGTGGACGGTAAGGAAATGAGCGCGGTTCCGGTGTTTGAATCCGGCGTGCACAGGATTGAAGTGGAAATGGGCTGAGGAGGAAAGAGCATGGTCAAGTTTGGAACCGGCGGCTGGAGAGCCGTGATTGGCGACGGGTTTACACGGGAAAACATCCGCAGGGTGGCGGCCGCCCTGGCACGGCGCATGGTCCGTGAAGGGCATGCGGAAACCGGGCTTGTCATCGGGTATGACCGGCGCTTTCTGAGCCGGGAAGGCGCCATCTGGTTTTCGGAAGTGGCAGTGGGCGAGGGCGTGAAGGTATACTTTGTGAACCTGTCCTGTCCGACCCCGCAGATCATGTTCACTGTCAAGCAGATGGAACTGCCCTATGGCGCCATGGTCACGGCCAGCCATAACCCGGCTGTGTACAACGGCATCAAGCTGTTCACAAGAGGCGGACGCGACGCTGTGGAGACCGTGACGCAGCCCATTGAGGACGAGGCAAACGCCATTGAGGATATCCGGGACATGGAGTTTGAGGCGGCCAGGGCAAGCGGACGCCTGACGTTCATCGATCCCCGGGACATGTACCTGGACTCCATTCTGCGGCAGATTGACATGGATGCTATCCGCCGCCGCAGGCCCAGGGTGGTGCTGGATCCCATGTTCGGCGTCTCGCTCAGCGGTCTGCAGACCATCCTGTACACGGCGCGCTGCGATATCGATGTCATCAATGACCGTCATGATGCGTTCTTCGGCGGACACCTGCCGGCGCCGAACCCGGAAACGCTCATGGACCTGCAGGCATCGGTGAGGGATCATCACGCGGATGTGGGCATTGCGACGGACGGCGACGCGGACCGTCTGGGCATCATTGATGAGCGCGGCAAGTATGTCTCCGCCAATGAGATTCTGGTGCTCCTGTACTACTATCTGCTGTGCTACAAGGGCTGGCACGGCGCCGCTGTCCGCAATATTGCCACCACGCACCTGCTGGACCGGGTGGCCGCGGCCTTCGGCGAGGAATGCATTGAAGTGCCCGTAGGCTTCAAGCACATTTCTTCAGGCATGGACGAGCATGACGCGCTGATCGGCGGCGAAAGCTCCGGCGGTCTTACGGTGCGCGGGCATATCTCCGGCAAGGACGGCCTGTACGCGGCCAGCCTGCTGGTGGAAATGCTCTGTGTCACAGGCAAGCCGCTGAGCAAAATGGTGCAGGAAATCTATGAGCGCTTCGGCGAAATGCATATGGCCGAGTTTGACTGGGCACTGACGGAAGAGCGCAAGGCCATGATCTCGACCCGGGTGATGGAGCAGCATGAACTGCCGGACTTCGGCCTGGAAATCGATCATGTGAGCTATATGGACGGCTGCAAGGTATACTTCAAAGACAGCTGGATCATCATCCGCTTCTCCGGAACGGAGCCGCGCGTGCGCGTGTTCGCCGAGAGCCGGACCTACGCGGATGCCCGCCGCCTGGTGGCCATTGCGGCGGCCTTTATGGAACTGCCCATGGAAGAGGAAGAATGGCGCTGAGCCGGATGCTGGATTCGGACAGACAGAAAAGGAGCGGACAGGCGCGGCAAATTGCCGCATCTGTCCGCTCTTTTGGACTATACGGAAACGCATTCAAAATGCCCGGTGCAAAAGGCACCGGGCACGGGATTCGGATCAGCTCAGGCGCGCGTGAAGCGTGGCGCGTACAGCGCCGGGCGCGGCGATCTGGGCACAGAAAATGTCGCGGACAAGCCCGGCGAGACCGGCATCGGCGAGACTTACGCCGAAAATGGCCGGATTCGTGAGGATGGGATCCAGGCGGTCCTGAACCGAGGAGGGATCACCGAAGACGATATCCTTCATGGCTTCATGCAGCGCGGGGAGCATGGGATCCGGGGACAGCTCCATGGGCTGACCGTTGTCGTCCACGCCCATGAGGTAGCGCAGCCAGCCGGCAATGGCCAGCGGAATGGCGCGCAGGGAAGCGGCATCCCTGGCGGGATCCTGCATGTAGCTCTTGATGGTTTCGCCGAAGCGGATGCCGACCTTCTGGGAGGTATCGGTGGCAATGCGCTGGGGAGTGTCCGGCATGAACACGTTGGGCAGGCGCTGGGTGATGACTTCGTCAATAAAGGCGCGGGGCTCAATGATGCCGGGATTGGTGACCACGGGCAGGCCTTCCTGATATCCGATGCGGTTCACAAGCTCGGTCAGGTCCGGATCCTTCATTTCATCGGCGATCAGGGTATAGCCCAGGAGGCATCCGTACACCGCCAGTGCCGTGTGCAGCGGGTTCAGGCAGGTGGTCACCTTCATGCGCTCGGTGCGGTTCACCGTGTCCCTGTCCGTCATGTAGACGCCGGCTTTTTCCAGCGCGGGACGGCCTGCGGGGAACCGGTCTTCAATGACCAGGTACTGAGGCACTTCCGCATTGACGAAGGGCGCGATATAGGTGCGCTTTTCCGTGATCACCGGGGCCATGTCCTCAATGCCGTCCGCGGTGAGCTGCTGGAGAATCACGTCGGCGGGCCGGGGTGTGATCTTGTCGATCATGGACCAGGGGAAGGAAACCTGGGATTCATCTTCCATATAGCTGACAAAGTCCGCGGGAACCATGCCCTTGTCGGCCCAGGTGCGCACGATTTCCATGACACCGGCGCGCAGCTTTTCGCCGTTATGGGAACAGTTGTCCATGCTCACCAGGGCCAGGGGATAGCGTCCGGCCTGGAAGCGCTCGTACATCATGGCAGCCACGACGCCCATGGCATGACGCGCATAGGCCGGGCCATGCTCCATGTCCCAGGAAGCGGCGGGAAGGAGGTTTCCGTTCATGCCGCGCAGGGAGTAGCCCTTCTCAGTAATGGTGAAGGAAATCATCTGCAGGGAGGGCTTGCGGAACAGGGAAGCCAGGAGATCCCATTCCCCGCTGTTGGAGGAATCGGCGCGGATGCCGCGCGCAATGCTGGCAATGATGTTGCGGTCAGTGCTTCCGTCCGGCTTGAGGGAAACCATGAGCGTCATGGAGTCATGGGGGTCATAGATGCGGTCAATGATTTCAAAGTCATAGGTTTCCGCCGCAATGATGCCCGTGCAGGCATCCCCTGAATCCAGCAGGCGCTGCTGCAGCCCGGCGATAAAGCCGCGGAAAATGTTGCCGGCGCCGAAATGAATCCAGACGGGTTCCTCCATGGTGCGCTCTGCCATGTTCTTCCAGTCGGTGGCAGGCAGTACAACGCCGGATTTTGCCCAGCCTTCCCTGTCGGAGAGGCCGCTGTAGGATAACTGCATGGTGATGACTCCTTTCTCTGTCACAGCTGCGGAAGCGCATGTGCCGGCTCCCGCTGGTGGAAAACATCTGTGTAGGAAGGCCCCAGCGCGTATAGGTGAGGCCGGATTTGAGTATAAGCCATAAACAGGGAATCCGCAAGATTTTCCCCCTGCTGCGGAAAGGCAGTAGAATTTGCCCTTTGTCCCGAAATGGGGATGATGTATAATTCTGATCTGGAAGATCGGTTATGAAGAGTGAAGCTGGAAGGGATGCTGGAAATGGAAGAGATACGCAAGGGGATTCTGGAAAACCGGCTTGAGGACATGGACCGGCGCTGGCTGAGCGCAGCCTTCATGGAGCTCAGCGAAGCTCAGAAGCGTGAACTGCTGGAGCTTGCCTGTCTGCAGGAAACGCGGACGCTCCGCTTTTTCTGTGAGCACTGTCACGCCCTGCCCAGCGGCCGCGGCGCGGAAGGGCGTACACTCCTGCATCTGTGCGCTGAGCAAGGAAAAACCGGGAATGCCTGCTTTCTCATGGACGTGCTCGGGCTGTCCCCGACCGCAGCTGACCGGAAGGGCATTACGCCCATGGATCTGGCTGCGGGGCAGGGAAACGAGGAGATGCTGGAGGAAATGGAGGCAAGAGCCGGGTTCGTGCTCCGCTATGCCTACAGGAATCCGGTGCGCCGCGGTTTTCATCCGGATCCTTCGGTGGTGCGTGTGGGACAGGATTATTACATGGTCAATTCTTCCTTCACGTATATGCCTGCGCTTCCGGTGGCGCATTCCAGGGATCTGGTGCACTGGAGCGTCATAGGCCATGTTTTCGAGGACGCGGAAGCGGCCAGGCTGCAGGGACTGCCCGGCGGATTCGGGTACTGGGCGCCGGATATCAGCTATGACGGCACCTGGTTCTGGGTGGCGGCCACGCTGAGAAGGAATACGCCGCCGCTGAGACTGCAGATGCTCGCCCGCTCTCAGGCACCGGAAGGCCCCTGGGAAGTCATGAGCTTCCTGGAGGTGGACGGGATTGATCCCAGCCTGTTTACCGACGTGGACGGGCAGAAGTACCTGGTGATCAATCCCGGGGTTCAGATCGCGCCGCTGTCGGAGGACGGCCGGCTCATGGGCCATGCGGAAATGATCTGGTACGGCCAGACGCGCGTGAAGAGTGAGGGTCCGCACCTGCTGCAGCGCGAGGGCTGGTACTACATCTTCCAGGCGGAGGGCGGCACCGGCATGGGGCACAGGATCAGCGTGGCCCGGTCCAGAAAGCTGTATGGGCCCTATGAGGCGTGCCCGTATGGTCCGCTGCTGACCAGCGCGGAGGGCTGCCGGATTCAGCGCAGCGGGCACGGCAAGCCGGTGCAGCTGGAGGATGGACGCTGGGCGCTGGTGTACCTGTGTGCGCGGCCGGTGGACGGGTATACGCTCATGGGCCGGGAGACCGGACTGGAGGAACTCATGTGGACCCAGGACGGCTGGCCGCAGGTGCGCGGTGCGCAGCCCAGCGATCTGGCAGGCTGCCTGCTGGACAGCCGGGCGGAAAATGCCCCGGAACCGTATGTGTGTCCGCGCCTGAACCCGTGTACCTTTTCGTCCATGGATGGCGCGGTGCGGCTTTCCGGCGGCGGAGATCTGACGTCGCTCGGGGATGCACATATGCTGCTCCGGCCGCAGAGTGAGGCGGACATGGAATACCGCGCTGTGCTCAGCGGGGAGGAAATGCCGGAAAACTGCAGTGCGGGCGTGGTCGGGTATTATGACGAGCGCAGCTTTGTGTTTTTCGGCCTGGAGCATACGGAGAAATGGCGCCTGGTGCTGCGCGTGCATTCCGGTGCCCAGGAAGAGCGGAGTGTGCTCTGGGAAGGGGATGGCCTGAGCTGGACGCTGGTCATGCAGTCCCAGGGACTGAAGCGTGTATTCACCTGCCCGGAGACAGGCTCCAGGGCGGAGATTGAGACACTGTTTCTTACAGATGAAGGTTTGCCGGGGAAGCGGTTTACCGGAGCCATGGCGGGCATGGCCTGCATGGGTTCGGGTACGGCGGTGTTCCGGGAAGAAAGCTGCAGGGAGGTTTGACGTATGAAGATTGGTTTTTGCGCGGGATGGGATCGGCTGGAGGACGTGGCACGCGCCGGATTTGACTATATGGAAGCCACGGTGACCGGGATTGCGGGCATGTCTGCGGAGGAATTTGCGCAGACACTGGAGAAAAAGGAAAAGACCGGCCTTCCTGTGACCCGGTTCAACGTGCTGTTCCCCGGCACATTCCGGCTGCTTGACGGAACCGGGGAAGAGGAAATCCGGAAGTATCTGGACGCCGCTTTCACCCGTGTAAAGGCACTGGGCGGCGAAGTGGTGGTGTTCGGCAGCGGCGGAGCGAGAAAGCGTCCGGAAACGCTCAGCTACGGGGATGCGTTCCGGAAGCTGGTGCAGGTGAGCACCTGGATTGCGGACATGGCGCAGCGCCATGACCTGGTGATCGCGCTGGAGCCGCTGAACCGCACTGAGACGAACACGGTGAACTCCGTGGCCGAAGGCGCGGACCTGTGCGCCGCGGTGGCACATCCGCATTTTCAGCTGCTCGCGGACTATTATCATATCGCAAAGGAACAGGAAAAGCCGTCGGATGTGGAGCGCGTGGGCGGAATCCGGCACTGCCATATCGCCGCGCTTGAAGGCCGCCGCATCCCGCTGGATCCCATGGAAGGCTACAGCGAACTCTTCCGCGCCATGAAAAAGACGGGCTATGAGGGCACGATCAGCATCGAAGGCCGCTGCGATGATCTCGCACTGCAGGGGCCGGTGGCAATCCGCATGCTGAAGCAGCTCTGGGAAGAAGCATGAGACGCGCGGAGCGTGTGACCCTGACCAATATGTGCATGATCACGGACGGGGACAGGGTCGTGGTCCAGGAGCGCACAGATCCCGGCTGGCCTGGCATCACCTTTCCCGGCGGGCATGTGGAGGAAGGCGAGTCCTTCACGGAGGCGGTGATCCGTGAGGTGCGGGAAGAGACCGGACTGAGCATCTGCGCCCCGCGGCTGTGCGGCGTCAAGGACTGGTATGATGAGCAGGGGCGGTATATGGTGCTCCTGTATCGGACAGACCGGTATACCGGGACCCTCAGGTCGTCGGAGGAAGGACGTGTCTGGTGGGAAAAGCTGGATCGCCTGCCCGGACTGAAGCTGGTTCCGGACATGGAAGACATGCTGCGCGTATTTCTTGAGGAAGATCTGAGCGAATTCTATTTCCGCATTGACGGAGATGAGTGGACGCCGGAACTGAAATGAATCCATAATGCAGAAAATCCTGTGCAAGAGCACAGGATTTTCTGCATTCATGGGCATGTAATTTTCTGATCAGGCCAGCAGCGCGTCAGCCAGGGCTTCCAGCGCGGCATCGTCGGTCTTTTTCAGGGCACCGCGAATGGTGACCACGGGCTCCACGATTTCCAGGTCCTTCAGGCCTTCCAGGGCAGCGCGCATGCACTTGGCGCTGTTGGGTGCCCAGGAGCCGTTCTCCATCAGGCCGATGCGGCGCTTCTGGAGGTTCTTGGCCTTGATGTGGTGCAGGAAGTCTTCCATGGCGGGCATGATGCCAGCATTGTAGGTGGAGGCGCACAGCACGATGGTGCTGAAACGGAAGGCGCAGGACAGCGCTTCGCTCTCATCCACCCGGGCAAGGTCGGCCAGCATGATGTCGCGGCCGCTCTTCTTGTCGAGAATGTCAGCCAGACGGTCGGCGGCCACTTCCGTGTTTCCGTGCAGGGAGGCATAGGCGATCAGGATGCCGTCGGATTCAGGCGTGTAGGTGCTCCACTTCTGATAGAGCTCCAGTACATGCGGGATCGTGGCGTCCAGCACGGGGCCGTGAAGCGGGCAGATACTGGCAATATCCAGAGCAGCAGCCTTTTTCAGTACGGCCTGCACCTGGGGACCATACTTGCCCACAATATTCGTGTAATAGCGGCGGCCTTCATCGTCCCAGGACAGGGGCTCGGTTTCCATTTCGCCGAAGCGGCCGAAGGCGTCGGCACTGAACAGGATCTTTTCCGAATCCTCATAGCTCATCATGACTTCGGGCCAGTGCACCATGGGTGCCATGACAAAGTGCAGGTGATGACGGCCGAGATCCAGCACGTCGCCTTCCTTCACCACCAGCTTGGAAGGATTGTCGAAATGGAAATACAGGTCCAGCATCTGGAAGGTCTTGGCATTGCCCACCAGAGTGACTTCCGGATAGCTGTCCAGGAAGAGCTGCACGGAGGAAGCGTGATCCGGTTCCACGTGATGGACCACCAGATAATCGGGCTTGCGTCCGTTCAGAGCCTTTTTGACGTTTTCCATGAATTCCTGGCCCTTGCGGAAATCCACGGTGTCGAGAACTGCGATCTTTTCATCGCAGATCATATAGGAATTATAGGAAATTCCTTCCGGTACATTGTATTGTCCTTCAAACAGGTCAATATCCTGATCAAATACGCCGAGATTGATGATATCGGGTGAGAGCATGCGAAGTGACCTCCTCTTATGTCGCAATAAGGGAATTATACATGATTTCCCGCGGGGTGTACAGACAAAAAAAGACAGGGGCTGCCTGTCTTTCACTTGTCGTTCAGTTGCCGCATTCGATGGAGATGGAGTTGAAAAGCGTCAGCAGGTCTTCCACTTTCAGCGCTTTCTTGTCTTCGCCTTCCTTGTCCAGAACAATGCCGCCCGCATGCATCATGATAAGCCGGTCGCCGTAGGAGACGGCATGGCGGAGGTTATGGGTGACCATGAGCGTAGTGAGGTGCTTTTCCTGGATCACGCGTCCGGTGAGCTCCATCACGATCTCGGCGGTCTTGGGATCCAGGGCCGCGGTGTGCTCGTCCAGGATCAGGAAATCGATGGGGTTCATGGTCGCCATGAGCAGGGCAAGCGTCTGGCGCTGGCCGCCGGAGAGCAGGCCGACCTGAATGCCGAGCTTGTCCTCCAGTCCGAGGCCCAGCGGAGCCAGCATGTCGCGGTAGGCGCTGATGCGCTTTCTGTCCGTGCCGCGGGTGAGTCCGAAATGCTTTCCCTTGTTGTCGGCCATGGCCAGGTTTTCCAGGATGGTCATGGAGGCACAGGTGCCCATGGCCGGATTCTGATACACGCGGCCCATGCGCTCGTAGCGGTGATATTCCCTGAGCTGGGTGATGTCCTGGCCGTCCAGGATAATGCTTCCGGCCTCAATGGGGATGGTGCCGCACAGGATGTTCAGCAGGCTGGTTTTTCCGCTGCCGTTGCTGCCCACCACGGAGACAAAGGAGCCCTTGCGGATGGAGAGGGAGAAGTCCTGGAAAAGACAGTTTTCATGGACGGTGCCGGGGTTGTAGACCTTGGTGATGCCCCGGAACTCAATGCAGTTTTCAGGCACGGATGTGCACCTTCTTTCTGGGCATCTGGGAAGCCACCAGAATAATCAGGAACAGTACGGCAGTGATGAACTTCATCCAGAAGGCATCCAGACCGACCTTCATGGCCAGGGAGACGCAGGCCTTGTAGAGGATGGAGCCGATGATCACCATGGTGGTGCTCTTCATGAAGCGCACATTCCGGAAAAGGTTTGTGCCGATAATGACGGACGCCAGACCGATGACCATGGAGCCGGTGCCCATGGAGATGTCAAAGTTTCTCGATGACTGGCACATGACGGCACCGGAAAGTGCCACAAGCGCGTTGGCCAGCACGAGTCCGAGGATCTTGACCTTGCCCTGATCCTTGGCCAGGGTGGTCACCACAGCGGGGTTGTCGCCGGCCGCGATGAGCAGATATCCTGCCTTGGTGCGCAGAAACCAGTCCATGATGAGCTTGGCGATGAGCGCGATCAGGAAGACAATGATCAGGGTGGTATACGGAGCAATGGCTGCCGGGGCGGACTTGGTCAGGGGATTGCGGAACAGCGTGTCATAGGTGAACAGCGGAACGCTGGCCTTTCCGGTGACCTGCGCAAGACTGGACAGCCCGGTAAAGGTGACGCCGGACAGGCCTGCGATATACAGGTTCACGGAGTACAGGCCGGTCATGGTGATAATGGAGGACAGAAGGTCCCGCACATGACACTTGACGTGAATGAGTCCCGTGACAAGCCCGGCGAGCGCGCCGGCGAGAAGACCGAAAAACAGGGTCAGCACGGGGTGCATGCCGTGAACGGTCAGTACGGCGGATACAGCGGCGCCCAGCGGAAAGGAACTGTCCACGGTCAGATCGGGAAAGTCCAGAATGCGGTAGGTGATCAGAAGCCCAAGGGCGAGAATGCCATAGATGAGTCCCTGCTCCAGTATGCCGAGGATCATGTCAAAACCTGCTTTCTATGCAAGATCGGGGAAACACATCGGAAACCGGCCGGGGATTTCCCGGCCGGTTTCCGGAAGGGGAGAGTCGCGTTCTTTTACTGGGCTTCCACCAGGATGGCGCGCTCTTTCAGTTCTTCCGGAAGCGTGAGCCCGAACTGGGCCATGGCCGCTTCGTTTACGTACAGATAGGAATTGGTGATGGTTTCAAAGGGAATGCTCTCAGCGGTGGCTTCACCCTTGAGCACCTTCGCGGCCATGCGTCCGGTCTGGCGTCCCAGTTCCAGATATTCAAGGCCTTCGGAGGCAACGCAGCCCATGCGCACCTGTTCGATCTCGCTGCCGAACACGGGCTTTCCGGCGGAAGCGGACTCGTCCAGCACCAGGGGCAGGCTCTGAACCACGGTGTTGTCAGTCAGGTTGGTGGTGCAGTCCACCATGGGCAGCAGGACATCCAGGGCCTGGGCGAGGTCAGCGGTGCTGGAAATGCCCTTGTCAATGATTTCGAAGCCATAGTTGCCGGCCAGCTGGCGGTAGACGGCCAGTGTGGAATCGGAGTTGGTTTCGGATGTGGTGTGCAGAATGCCGATCTTTGTGGCGTCGGGCATGAGTGCACGGATCAGCTTCAGCTGGGCTTCCACAGGCAGGGCGTCGGATGTGCCCGTGATCTGTCCGGGATTGGTGCCGTCGTTCCTGGCCAGCTGGGAGGATACGGGATCGGAGACCGCGGTGTAGATCACCGGGATACCCTTGTCCTGGGCAGCGTTAAACGCGCTGGCGGCGGAGGGCGTGGCGATGGCGCAGATCAGGTCATAGCCGGCGGACACAAACTGATCGGAGATCAGGGCGGTGGTGCTGGTATCGGCATTGGAATTCTGGTAGTCAATCACGAGATTGCCGTTTTCCTCAGAAATGCCTTCCTCGGCAAGTCCCTGAAGGAAGCCTTCACGGCAGTTGTCCAGAGAACCATGCACGGCGAACTGGGAGATGCCAATGCGGTACACCTTGCCTTCCTCAGCGGAAGCAAAAACGCATGCACAGAGAACCAGCGCGAGGGCAAGAATCAGAGCTACGATCTTTTTCATGGTGATACCGTCCTTTCAAATGCTTTTTGATTTCATGAAAAACGCCTCAGCCAGCAGATGCTGACTGAGGCGGAATTTCCGTGGTGCCACTCAGTTTCATTCCATCAGGAATGCACTTAACCGCATACACATGATATGCGTCGCCTTGATCACGGGTGCGCATCCCGTTCCCGCCTACATATCGGCAGGACCCTCCGGAGTCCATTCGCATTCTGGCACGTACCGCCGTTCCACTGTCAGCGGCTCCCTTTGACGTGCTGGGGGAATGTTACTTCTCTCCGTCAACGGTTTCTTTTGAAGTTGTGAAGATGATAGCACGGGGCCGGCGGAAAAGTCAAGGCCCTGTTTTCAGATTTTTTCGCATCGTTACCGGGCAGATGCAAGCACATCGCAGGCCTGAATGCGATGAAAGGAGGCGGCTCTTCCAAGCCGGTTCATGACCGCCAGGCCCACGCCTTCCGGGGGCATGACTTCGGAATATATGCATTCCATATGCTCGTCATCCAGGCTGCGCAGCACGTCAAAGAGCACATGCGCGGTTTCTTCCGGATGCGCCTTGCTGCCCAGCAGATGGCAGGGGAGTCCGGAAAGCATTTTCTCATGCTCATCAAAGCAGAGCAGACAGCAGGAACGGCCTTCGGCCCGGGCGGATGCGGCCAGCAGCTTCATGGCGGCAATAACCTCTTCCTCGTCTCCGTCCACGAGCGTTACACTGCCCTGCGGGGCATAGTGCCGATAGCGCATGCCGGGGGACAGCGCCTTTTCGCCCTCTTTCAGCGGGCTGAGAATGGACGGGGCCAGTTCGACCCTGCCCAGCACCTGTTCCAGCATGTCCCGGGTAATGCCGCCGGGACGCAGAATGGTCGGCGCGCCATGGCAGACATCCACCACGGTGGATTCCAGGCCCACATCACAGCTGCCGCCGTCCAGGATCAGCGGGATCCGTCCGTCCATGTCCTGCATGACATGCGCCGCCGTGGTGGGACTCGGGCGTCCGGACCGGTTGGCGGAAGGCGCGGCAATGGGCAGGGCACAGGCGCGCAGCATGGCCGCCGCCACGGGATGGCTGGGCATGCGCACGGCCACGGTGGACAGCCCGGCTGTGACCACGTCCGGCAGGCAGGGCTTCTTGGGGCACAGCACGGTGAGCGGGCCGGGCCAGAACGCGGACATGAGCTTTTCTGCCAGCGGCGGAACCGTGCAGAATTCGTCGAGCTGAGCCCGGTCATATACGTGCACGATCAGAGGATTGTCCGCGGGGCGGCCTTTGGCTTCAAAGATCCGGCGCACGGCATCGGCGTTCATGGCATTGGCGCCCAGGCCGTATACGGTTTCCGTGGGAAAGGCCACCAGTTCTCCGTCTTTCAGGAGGCGCGAGGCCAGCTGCAGACCTTTTTCATCCGGTGCGAGTATGCTTGTTTCCAATCTGTTTTCCTCCTCAGGCTTCCTGCAGCTGCTGCAGCCGCCTGGCCTGTTCCTCTGTGCGCAGCTGAGTGACGATCTCGTCCAGGTCCCCGTCCATGATCTCTGAAATGCGGTACAGGGTCAGTCCGATCCGGTGATCGGTCACGCGGCTTTCATGAAAATTGTAAGTCCGGATACGCTCGGACCGGTCACCGGTGCCCACCTGAAGACGCCGGTTTTCGGCGTAATCCCGGTCCTTCTCGGAACGCATCTTTTCCAGCAGGCGGGAACGCAGAAGGACCATGGCGGTTTCCCGGTTGCGCAGCTGGGATTTCTGATCCTGACAGGTCACCACCATGCCGCTGGGAATATGCGTGAGCCGGACGGCGGAGTCCGTGGTATTGATGCACTGGCCGCCGTGACCGGTGGAACGGTAGACATCCATGCGGATATCCCGGGGATCAATGGTGATATCCACTTCCTCGGCTTCGGGAAGCACGGCCACGGTGCAGGTACTGGTCTGCTTTTTCCCGGTGGAATCGGTGACGGGAACGCGCTGAACCCGGTGCACGCCGCTCTCATACTTGAACAGTGACCAGGCGTCCGGTCCGGTGATCAGGCAGCTGACTTCGCGGATGCCGCCCAGATCCGTGTCCGACAGGGAAACCACCTGCATGCGCAGGCGGTGCCGGGTGCAGTAATGATCATACATGCGCAGAAGGTCCGCTGCAAACAGGCAGGCCTCCTCACCGCCGGCGCCGGAACGGATTTCCATGACCACATTGCGGCCGGCATCCGGGTCCGGGGGCAGGAGGTACAGCTGAAGCTGCTTTTCCGCTTCTTCCTTCTTCGGCGTGAGCTCCTGAAGCTCTTCCCGGGCAATGCCGGCCAGGTCCGGATCATCCAGCATGGCGCGCGCATCCTGGATCTGATCGCACAGCTTCCGGTAGGCGTGATACGCATCCACCTTTTCCTGAAGCCCGGAGCGCTCCTGCAGGGCTTTCTGATAGCGCTGCGGATCCTGGAGCACTTCCGGCTGCACGATCATCTGGGAGAGCTCTTCATAACGCTCCAGAATCCATTTGTATTTTTCGAGCATGCTGACTCCTTTATATCTTTCCGCTGAGCATCCGGGGAAGCCCCTGCAGGTCCGGATGCACCACAAGTTCCTCAAATCCGGCATCCGCGAGCAGCGCCGAGACAGCTTCCGCTTCACCGTCGCCAAGTTCCAGCATGATCCAGCCGCCGCGTGTCAGATGCATGGGCGCTTCCCGGGCGATCCGGCGGTAAAAGTCCAGACCGTCGGTGCCTCCGTCCAATGCCATGACGGGCTCGTGCAGGACTTCCTCCTGGAGTGTGGGGCACTCGGCTGAGGGAATATAGGGCGGATTGGAAACGATCAGATCAAAGGTTTCGTCCTGAAGCGGCGCAAACAGGTCCCCCTGACGGAAGGTCACGCAGGCGCCCAGCCGGGCGGCATTCTCCCGGGCAAGACTCAGGGCGGCAGGCGAGAGGTCCGAGGCCCAGATATCGCAGCTGGGGCGTTCCAGGGCCATGGTGATGGCAAGACAGCCGGTTCCGCAGCACAGGTCCAGGGCACGGCCGCTGCTGCCGAGCGCGGACACGGCCAGCTCCGCGAGAAGCTCCGTCTCCGGACGCGGGATCAGGGCGCGCTCATCTACGGAAAAGCTGCGGCCCAGAAACGACTGAGTCCGCAGCAGATATTGCAGGGGGATCCGTGCCTGGCGCTTCTGCGTCAGGTCGCGGAGCAGTGCTTCCTGCCCGGGGGAAAGCGTGCTGTCCATATCCAGCCTTGCTTCCAGGGCGGGACGGTTCAGTACATGCCCGAGCAGCCAGCCTGCATCCGGGGCCGGATCCGGAACGCCCGCCTGCTTCAGGGCCTGAAGCGTCAGGCGGTATGCATCCCGGGGCGTCATGATGCGCAGGCCTCGGAACTTTCCTGGACAGGCTCCGCGGCGTCTTCCGCTGTCTGTTCAGGGACGGGAGGAACGTAGTCCGGGTCGGACTCGTCATAGGTGTGCAGGATGGCCCAGCCTTCCGGCGTGCGCTTTGCGTGGGCGGGAAGCCCGTAGAGGGCGGCATTCATGGCCACAATGGCGCATTCCAGCATGCCGCGGTCCGGAGTCCGGGTGGTAAGGCGCTGCATCTGCAGGCCCGGCCAGCGCAGCACATGGGAAAGGGGACTCTCCCAGTGGGCAAGGCCCTTGAGCACTTCATAACTGACGCCGGCCACAATGGGCAGCATGGCCAGATGGAAGAGCAGACGCACGAAATAATTGGAGATGGGCACCAGAATATTGAGGACCAGGAACAGGAGAATGGAGATGCACATGACGATGAGCAGGAAAGCCGTTCCGCAGCGCGGATGAAGGCGGCTGAATTCCTGGGCGTTCTCCGGTGTCAGGGGCTTGTTCGCCTCATGGCAGTAAACCGTCTTGTGCTCGGCTCCGTGATACTGGAACGTTCTCTTCACATCCGGAACGCTACCGGCAAAGAGCATATAGCCGATGAGCACGGCAATCTTCACAACGCCGCCGATGAGCGTGTAGCCGAGCACCGGCATGCCCGCATTCTTCAGAATGTTTTCCACGCCGGCCGGGATCGCCATGAACAGGCCCAGGGCCAGAATAACGGCCAGCACCATGGCCATGGCCATGACAACTTTGTCCACGCCCTTGCCGAGCTTTTTGGCGAGCCATTTTTCAAACCGGGTGGGCTCCTCATCCAGAATACCCAGCATCTGGGTGGATGATTCCAGGGTCGAGAGTCCGTAGGACAGCATGGTAGCCATGTTGACCATGCCGCGGATGAACGGCTTGCCCATCCACGGATGTTTTTCCGACAGCGGGGTAAAGGTGCTGTACTTGACCACAATGGTTTTATCAGGACGCCGGACAGCGATGGCCATGGACTTCGGGCCGCGCATCATCACGCCTTCCATGACAGCCTGTCCGCCGATATCCACGCGGGGACAGCTCAGATTACTCATAAGGATTCCTTCTTTCTGTATGCGCAGATCCTGAATCTGATACATACAAACTGTATATATTCGAGCAGGGAAAGCTGTTCCCTGCAGAATGTCTGTAAAAAAACAGGATCCCGTAAACCGGGACCCTGTAAACGGAACTCAATCCATGCCGTAACGCTTCTTGAAGCGATCAACGCGTCCGCCGGCGTCCACCAGCTTCTGCTTGCCGGTGAAGAAGGGATGACACTTGGAGCAGATATCAACCTTCAATTCCTTTTTGGTAGAACCGGTTTCGAACGTTTCACCGCACACGCAGCGAACGATGCACTTTCCGTACTGGGGATGAATCTTTTCCTTCATTGCTGTTTCACCTCTTTCGCGTATGCAATGAGCGGACAGGCCGCAGGAGGGATTATATCATAACATCCGCAGGCATGCAAGAGTGAATTTTCTGCATCGGGAAACCCGCGCATGTACCTGCAGGGGAACCTTATTTTCCGCGGGTCATGAGGGCAGCCAGGTCCTTGACTTTCAGCAGCATGTCCCGGTTGTCCGGAATACTGCTGATCATGGTGTTGAGCTGCTGCACAGCGGCGGGGGCCGGACTGGACGCGAGCATTTCCCGGAGAAGATCCCGGCCTTCCCGTTCCTGTTCTGACAGGAAGAGATCCCCCTGCCGGGAACGGCTGTACTGGATGTTGATGGGCGGGAAGATATTCTTGCGCGCGATGGCGGCGTCAAAGACAACCTCCAGGGTGGCGCTCTGGCGGAATTCTTCCACGACGGTGTCATCCACCTTGTTGCCGGTATCCACGTCCATGGCCGCGAAAATGGTCAGGCTTCCGCCTTCGTTCAGGCTCCGGGCAGCGCCGAAGAGCTTCTTGGCTCGGAAAAGACTGGCGGGGTTCACGGTGCCGGAGGAATTGCGCAGCTGCTGGGCTGCGGAGATGGTATAGGTCTTCACCAGCTTGGTGATGGAGTCCACGATGAGGACCACATTCTTTCCGAGCTCGGCGAGGCGCTGGGAGCGCTCCTGGACCATGTCCACAAGGCGCAGCTGCATCTCGGGGGACTGGTCAAAGGTGGAGGCAAGCACCTGGCAGGTGGTCTGGGAACGGATCATGGTGACATCTTCCGGCGTGCGGTCGATGAGCAGCATGATGCATACCACGTCCGGGTTCAGACTGGTGATGGCGTTGACCAGGGAAATCTCATAGCGCACCTTGTCCGCCGCGGCGGGATACAGGCAAAGGGCACGCTGGCCCAGGCCAACAGGCGTGATGAGGTCCAGGAACCGGATCTCCGGATGCGCCGGATCGTCCAGCTTCAGACGGGTGCGCGGATACACCGGTGTCAGTTCGTCAAAGGGTGTGCGCGTGATGGGCTCATCCGCGTTCTTTCCGTTGATGGTGGTGACATAGAGCAGGGACATGTACTTGTCCCCGTCCCGCGGCGGACGCAGCTTGCCGGTGACCATGTCGCCGGTTTTCAGTCCATAGCGCCGGGCCTGGGGAATGGAGACATAGACGTCACGGTTGCTGGGCAGGAACGTGGGGGTGCGCAGGAATCCGTACCCGTCGGGATGCATCTCAAAGATGCCCTCGCAGTCGCCCAGTTCCGTATCCGCCAGGAGATCGCTCAGCGCCGGAAGCTCCTGGGCGCCTTCGCGCCGCAGACTGTTGGTGTCCCCGGGATAGCTGCGGGAAGACACAAAGGAAGTCTGGGGCCGCGGAGCCTCATATACCGGAACTTCGGAGCGCGGACGCTGGGCCGGCACAGGGGATTCCGTGCGCCGGGGCCCGAACCCGCCGCGGGTGGCAAAGGAGGAGTCATGCCAGGTGGCCGGACGCTCTTCCGCAGTGGAAGCGCCCGTATCCTGGCTGGCATCCGGACCGAACCGGGGCGCGTACGCGGCCGGCTTTCTGGGCTGGGTGGGCGTGCGGTTGTAGGGATCTGCAGCGCCCCTGGCCGCAGTGGGTGCCTGCCAGCTGGGCCGGGACCCGTATGTGGGGCCCTGGCGTGCCGGCGCATTGGCCGGAGAGTGCCAGGCCGCGCGGAACTGATTCTTTTCCTGTGCCTGCTTTTCCGACACATCTGCCGCGGGCTCAGAGTCCGGCACAGCGGATGCAGAAACGTCTGCAGCAGGCGCAGGTTCCGGCTCCGCTTCTGTAACCGGTGCGACTTCTTCCACAGCGGGCTCAGTGTCTTTTTCGGGCTCGGAAACAGCCGGTTCCCTGTTTTCTTCCATGGAAATCTGACTGCCCGTGACCCGGGTCAGATGCTCCACAATATCTTTCTTGTTCATTCCGGCCTTGAGCGGAATGCCAAGCTGCTTGGCCTGCTTCCGCAGTTCAACGACCGTCATGGAGGAAAAATCCATGCTGCTCAAAGTGAAACCTCCTTGGAACTCGCTCTGCCGCCTGCGAGAGCGACTACAAAGTCGCGCCGCACAGCCTGTTCCACATCATGCTCGAAGGAATCGTAGGGCTGTTCGGTCAGCGGAGTAAACCCGGCATGGGAAAGGGCGTCCAGAACGTCGGCTTTTTTCAGGGTGAAGGTATTGAAACTCATGGCCAGGGCACCGCCGTCGGGCAGTGTACGCCGCCAGGCGGGGAGAACTCTGGAGAGGAAAGCCGGAAAATCCGTGATCATGCTTTCCGCAGAAGGCGCGTGCTGCACGCCGTAGGGAAGATCGGTGACCATGATATCCGGCGGTGCTTTGCGGAACAGTTCAGGCGCGCACACCGTATCGCATGCGGCGAAAACGGCCTGGCCTGCCTGCCCATGCTTCCAGGCTTCCCGGTCCGCCGAGAGACGGTAGGAGATCACGGGAACGCCGCGCCCGCGTACGGTGCGGGAGGAAGCTTCGCGCTCATGCTTGAAACGATGGAAGGTGCAGTAGCGCCCCATATAGGTATCCCATTCACGGACCTCGGTGGCACGGCTCTCAATGCCCAGCGCATCATGCCCGTCTTCCAGGGCACACAGAAGCGTTGTTCCACGCCCTGCCAGGGGGTCGAGCACCGTGATTTTCCGGTCCGGCCACCCGGCTGCGCTCAGCGCACAGTTCATCATCATGCGGGTAAATGCCGGGCTGGTTTTGCCCTTGTACCTGAGCACTTCGGACAGGTCTTCGGGAAAGGCAGAAGGCTTCGCTGCGGGAATCGGCGTGTATGCCCCGTTTTCCTGCTGCCAGATCATGAGCAGCAGGGAATGGAAAGAAAGCACCCGGAGCTGCCGCTCGGTAAGCACTTCTGTTTCAAGCTGCAGAAAGGTACACCCTCCGAGCGTCACGCTGCGGGGTGTTTCCGGTATGTCCAGTACAGACAGTAAACACATCAGCTCTTTCATTGCGAGCTGGTCCTGGGCCTGTCGGTATCGAATGTTCGAATGCGGCAACAGCTGAAAGCTGTAGATCATGAAACCCCTCTTTAGTGTACAGGATAAAGGGAGTATAGCAAATTGAAACTTGAATCGCAAGTGGATACAAAGAATTCAGAATGGAAAATCCGGGAATTATGCAGCGATTCTTTTTCAGAGGATAAAGAAAAACAAGCATCATGGTACGAAAAAAGCCCTTTCCGTACAGGAAAGGGCATAATCACGATGCTTACCACTTGCGCTTGCGTGCGGCCTCAGCCTTCTTCTTACGCTTGACGCTGGGCTTCTCGTAATGCTCGCGCTTCCGGACTTCCTGGATGACTCCGCTGCGGGCACACTGCCGCTTAAACCGCTTCAGAGCGCTCTCCAGAGACTCATTCTCGCGTACACGAACCTCAGACACTGTTATCCCTCCTCTCGCTCATCCCGACGTTAGACTCGTCGAAGACGGACGGACGGCGAACCGTGGAATGATTATACCGCCACATGGCAATACCGTCAAGCAGTTTTTTTCGTGCCCACGCCATGCGCCGGGAATGCTCAGGCCATGCTGTCAGCCATTTTCCGGCCGCCGAGCACATGGAAGTGCAGATGCTGAACACTCTGACAGGCATCCGGTCCGCAGTTGCTCACCATGCGCCATCCGCTCTCGGCAATGCCTTCGCTGGCCGCGATTTCACGGCAGGCATTCAGGCAGGCGGTGAGGGTCTCCGCAGGAAGGGTATCCGCGTCATTCAGTCCGCTGACGTGCTGCTTGGGCACCACGAGCACGTGCACGGGCGCCATGGGGTTGATGTCGCGGAACGCGTAGACCTTGTCATTCTCGTAGACTTTGGCGGAGGGGATTTCTCCGCGGATGATTTTGCAGAACAGACAGTTTTCCATGATGAACATCCTTTCTTTCAGTCATTGATGGTTCCTTGGGTTATACGGGTCTGCCCTCCATGACATCGCCCTGCAGGCTGCAGAGCCGGACACGGATCTGCTCGCCGGGCAGGCAGCGGACGCCGGGAATGCGGACCCGGATATATTCACGGGAATATCCCTCAGCGGTATTGCCGTCGCAGGTTTCCACCAGCACCTCGGCATCTGAGCCGATCATGGACTCATGATAGGCCTGGGCTGCCCTGCGGCCTTCCTGAATGAGGGTGCGCGCGCGGCTTTCCCGCAGGCTGCGCGGGACGGCGCCGGGAAGCGTGGCTGCGGGCGTGTGCTCACGCTCGGAGTAGGGGAAGACATGAATCCGGGCAAACCCGACCCGATGCACCAGGTCCACGCTCTGCGCAAAGTCTTCATCGGTTTCGCCGGGAAACCCGGTCATGATATCGGTGGTGAGGGCACAGTGCGGGAAGACGCTGCGCAGGTTATCCACCGCCTGCAGATACATGGCCCGGGTATACCTGCGGTGCATGGCGCGCAGGACGGAATCGGACCCGGACTGCAGGGCCAGGTGAAACTGCGGGCATATGGCGGGAATGTCCCCGAGGGAGCGGGCAAACTCTGCCGTGGCAATGCCTGGCTCAAGGCTGCCCAGACGGATGCGCCAGACATCCGGCGTATCCTGAAGCACCCGGATGGCTGAGAGCAGCGTGGTGCCGTCGCCGAAATCCAGTCCATAGCTGGCGAGATGGATGCCGGTGAGCACCAGTTCCCGGTACCCGGCGGATGTGAGCTCCCGGGCTTCCCGGGCGATATCCTCAAGCGGCCGGGAACGCACCGGTCCGCGCACGCTGGGGATAATGCAGTAGGTGCAGTGGTTCCGGCAGCCTTCCTGGATTTTCATGACGGCACGGGTGCGCTCGAGCTGGGCATGGACCTGCAGGGGCTCATACCCGGCGTCGTCCAGGGGCTCCACGGCCACAAGGCAGGTGCCGGACGCGGCGGCGGATTCATAGAGATCCACGACCTGTGCCCGCCGGGCGGTGCCCAGGATCAGACAGGCACCGGACGAGGCAAGCGCCGCGCCTTCGCGCTGGGCCAGACATCCGCACAGAATCACGCGCGAGGCGGGATGTTCCCGGAGCACCCGGCGGAGCAGCTGCATGGACTTGTGATCCCCGGTGCCGGTCACGGTGCAGGTGTTGATCAGGTAGACGTCGGCTTCACTGTCAAAGCTCACCGGCTGATACCCGCGCTGCTCAAAGGCTTCCATCATGGCCTGGGTATCATACTGGTTCACTTTGCAGCCAAGCGTATGCGCCGCAATGGTGGGCATGATTTCACTCCATTTCGCCCCACAGGCACATGAGCGCACTGATGGCGCACAGGCCTGCGGTCTCGGTTCTCAGAATTCTCGGGCCCAGCGTGACCGGCTGTGCATGCACGGCCTGCATGGCCTCCACTTCCCGTTTTTCGATGCCGCCTTCCGGCCCGATGACCACGCCCAGACGGGTGAGGTCCGGATGCGCGTCGTGGAAGCTGCGCAGGCTGCAGCCCCGGGCTTCCTCCCAGGGCACGAGCACCGCTTCCTCGGCTGCGAGGGACTCGAGAAAGGCGGGGAAGGCAAGGGGAAGGTCCACGGGAACCTCCCGGACGCGTCCGCTCTGCTTGCAGGCCTCGCGCGCGATCTTCTGCCAGCGCTCCTGCTTTTTCCGGGCTCCGGACGCGTCCAGGCGCACGATACAGCGCTGCATGTCTACGGGGACGATACGGTGCACGCCCAGCTCCACAGCCTTCTGCACGATGAGCTCCATTTTTTCGCCCTTGGGCAGGCCCTGGTACAGCGTCACCTGAAGTCCGGGCTCGGTGTCCGGCAGCGCTTCCAGCAGGTTTGCCGTCACCTCTTCTTCCCGGCAGACCGTCAGTTCGGCGCGCCAGCGCCGGCCGCTGAGAAAAACTTCAATCTCGTCCCCGGGCTGCAGGCGGAGCACGCGCAGGGCATGGCTCCGGTCCTCGGCGGCCAGGGAGACGAATCCGTTTTCCGCTGCGGAATCAGCATAGAATCGGTGCATGCTTACCTCCTGGACAGGAAGGCCACCCACTCGCCGCGGTGCAGACAGGTGAGGATCTCATATCCGGCATCCAGAAGCGCTGTGCGCACGTCGTCTTCGCGCTCGCGGATAATGCCGGAGCAGATGAAGAGGCCGTCCGGACGGATGTGGGACTTCAGCGGGGCGGCGAAGGAAATGATCACGTCCGCGATGATATTGGCCACACAGACCCTGCAGCTGACATCGGGCGTGGCATCGAGAAGATTGCCGGTGACCGCGTCAATGACGGAGGAAAGGCCGTTGCGCTCGATGTTTTCCCGGGCAACCCGCACGGCGTCCTCATCAATGTCAATGGCCAGCACCTTTCCGGCACCGAGACGCGCCGCACCGATGGCCAGGATGCCGCTTCCGGTGCCCACGTCAATCACGTCATCGCCGGGCTGCATGGCGCTTTCCAGAAGCTCCAGGCACATGCCCGTGGTCTCGTGGGTGCCGCTGCCAAAGGCCATGCCGGGGTCCATCTCAATGATGAGATCGCCTTCCTGGGCGTCATACTGCTCCCAGGTGGGCTTTACCACCAGATGCTTTCCGGCGCGGAAGGGCTTGTAGAAGCGCTTCCAGACTTCGGACCAGTCGCGGTCGTCAACGCGGAAGGTTTCCGTTTCCAGGCTTCCGGCCATATCGCCGAGCTGGGACTTGAGCACGCGCAGATGCTCGCTGAGCATGCTCAGGCGCTCTCCGAGACCCGCGTCCTGCTCCAGCCAGGCGTGCACGAGCACGTCCTCGGGCATGGAATCGATGAGCGCCGGGTCAATCAGCTCCCAGTAGCCGTGGGGCTTGTCGGGATCTGGCACATCGGCACGGTCCTCAATCATGGTGCCCGTGGCGCCGCAGCGGGTCAGAAGATCGGATACGGCATCGGATGCGGGGGTGGTGGTGTGAACAATGATTTCCTGCCAGTCCATGTATGATCAGCTCCTTGTCTTTGTCAGGGGTGGAAGGCTTCAATGCCGCGCAGCAGCTGGCCTTCCCGGATATCACGCAGAACCGTGTACATCCTGCGCGTCAGGATCACGCCGTTGCGGTAGTACAGGCAGATGAAGGGACAGTCTTCGGCAAAGGTCTGCTGGATTTCCATGAGCTTCTGCCTGTATTCGTTCTGCTCCGTGCATGTGCGCAGCTGCTTGAACAGATCCGTCATCTGGTTGGAACGGTAGCGCCCGTAATTGCCCGTGTTTCCGGTCATGAGCATGAACCCGGGATCGGGGCAGGGGTCCATGGCGAAGGAGACCAGGGCGAGATTGAAGGAACCCGCGTCCAGCTTCTCCTGGATGCCGGTGAAGGTCATGGTGGTGATGTTGACGATAATGCCCACCTGCGCCAGCTGTTCCTGGATCATGTTGGCGGCTTCGATACGCACGTCATTGTCCGGTTCCTCGTAGACGTAGAGATTCAGGTTGAACTCCACGAGCTGCGTGGGATCCTCCTCATTCAGGCGGTCCAGGTATCCGTCCTGATTGCTGTCGCCCCATCCGGCTTCCTCCAGAAGCTTTCTTGCCTCGCTAAGGTTCTGGGTGAAGGTGCTCTCCAGCGCGTCATTATAGGTCCATGTGCCGGGAATGAACGGGAAGTCCGTCCGCGTGACCATGCCCATATAGACGCTGCCGGCAATGCTGTCCGGGTCCACCACCATGCGGATGGCCTTGCGCACCCGGATGTCAGCAAGCCTTGATGAGGAATGGTTCATCAGAAGGACTTCCAGCTGGTTCGTGCGGCTGGATATGGCGAGGGAGCCGGTGCCGCTCCGGTACTGGGCGGCGGCAATGGAACGCGTGAAGATGGTTTCCACGCGCGCGTACTCGTAGTCCTCAATGACATCCCTGGGATTCTGATTGCACATGAAGTAGATGGATTCCACCTGAGGTGCCGTCTTCCACCAGCCGGTATAGCGCTGCAGGGTAATGGACTGCCCGGGCTCGAAGGAACGGATTCTGTAGGCGCCGGTTCCGGGCGGGTTGTCCTGCTCCACATAGGCGGCGGGCAGCACGGGAAAGGTCATGGCATAGAGCAGGCCGAAATAGGGGCGCTCAGCCTTGACCACCACGGTGAGACTCGGGCTCTGCTCGGTACTGGGCGTGCAGGACACGCCGGACACGAAATACTTGAGATTCCGGTAATAGCCGCGGTTTGCGCTGACCTCATCACTGGCGCGGTTCAGGATATACTGCATGGTGGCAACCACGTCATCTGCCCGAAGCGGTGAACCGTCATGAAAGGTAATCCCGGAGCGGAGCTTGAACGTCCATGTCCTGCCGTTGGGGGAAACCTCCCAGCTCTCCGCCAGGCCGGGCTGGGGCATGTAGTTGTCGTCAATGACCACAAGACTCTCATACATCAGGTCGTACACGCTCAGGAAATCCCGCTCTTCGGGATCCAGGGGCCGGATCCGGGCCGTCTTGTTGGACTGGATGCCGACCACCAGCGACTGCTCCACATTGGATGCGTGAGCCTCAGGTATCGCTGCCAGGATCAGGCAGAGCGTTAAGATGATGGAAATACAGCGCGTCATAGATCGCATAATCCTTGGTAACCCTTCCTGCGTAGATTTTGGTGGGGCCTTCAGGCATGGTATCGAGGTTCAGCGTGATGCCATCGGAGGACCAGCGGGGGTCCAGGAGCCATCCGGTGACGGTGCCCTGGCCGGCGTGGTAGGCGCTGGTGACACATACGGGATCGCCGCCGAACAGACCGGACAGGTAATTGAGGTACCAGCAGCCGTAGCGGATATTGGTTTCGGGCTCCCAGAGCCGGTCAAAGGCATAGCTGCTGTCCCCGATGCGCCGGGCGATCCAGCCTGCGGTATCCTCCATGAGCTGCATGAGTCCGCGGGCGCCGACCCCGGACTCGGCATGGGGCTGGTAGCTGCTTTCATTGAGGATGATGGCAGCCACGTACCCGGGCTCCAGGTTGTACATGCCCGCGTATTTCTCGATCAGGTCCGTGTACTGAAGCGGATGCGCGCGCAGCAGGGCTTCATGCTGGGCCTGGCGCTCCTGCTCCTGACGGTTCAGGTACGCGTTCATGAACTGCGTGGAGGCGAACAGGCCAAGGCAGACAAGAAGCATGACCCCGAGGGAAATCATGAGCCAGAGCGGCATCCGCTGCACTTCCCTGTCCCTGACAGGCGCAGTGTCGCTGCGGGTTTCCTGGATGCTGCGTCTTGCCTGGGATGCGCGGCGTACGCCGGGCGTACCTGACGGCGCAGGCCGGGACGCCGGGGCTTCAGGCGCGGGTGATGGGACAGCCCTGTGCTGCGCCCGGACCGTTTCCGCAGGCGCTGCCGGGGCAGCAGGGATCTGTTTCGGCTGCACGGCCGCGCTTTCCGCGGCGGAAGCTGCTGGCGGCATGGAAGAAGCCTGATTCCTGCCGGAGCGGCGATGGCGCTCAATGGGTTCCGACATGATCCATTCCTCCCTGGGCACACAGCTGATGATATGCATCCTCCGTCAGCCGGCGTGTTTCTTCCATGGTCCCCTGCGTGCTGATCACGAGCTGGGAACGGGCGGCCTTCTCCTCGGTGCTCATCTGGGAGGCGATCCGGGAAAGCGCCTGGTCACGGGTGCAGCCATCGCGCTCCGTGAGCCGCCGGATCTGGGTTTCCCGGTCCAGGTATACGCACCATACGAGATCGCAGAGCCGGTCCAGATGCTCCTCAAAGAGCAGCGGCATGTCCAGCACGCAGACGGGAAAGTTCTTTTCGCTGTTCCAACGGATCTGGCGCAGGATTTCTTCCCGGATCATGGGCTGCATCACGGAATTGAGCGTTTCCAGGGCCGCGGGATCACTGAACACCACGCCGGCCAGCCGGCTGCGGATCAGCCGGCCTTCACTGTCAAACATGTCATCGCCGAACGATTCGCGGATGGCGGGGAGTGCCGGACCGCCCGGGGCGGTCATGGCATGCGAGATCGCGTCTCCGTCCACAACAGCGGCGCCGAGGTTCCGGAGCGTATCCGCCACGGTGGTTTTGCCGCAGGCGATGCCTCCGGTAAGACCGAGTATGATCATAGCAATCCTCCCGGACAGAACGAAAAGCCGGGCACGAGCATGCCCGGCAATCATCATCAGGATTTGGTCTCGAGGAGCTTCTGTTTGAGCTGTGCTTCCATCTGGTAGAGCTGCTTCTCGGCTTCAATGCGCTTGTTGTGGCCGTCACGCTGGATGGCAACCACTTCATTGATGGTGTCGATCAGGCTCTGATTGGTCTGCACCAGGGTTTCGATATCAATGATGCCGCGCTCGGCTTCGCGTGCGGTTTCCACCGTGCCAAGCTTCAGCTTTTCAGCATTCTTCTTCAGCAGTTCATTGGTCATGTTGGTCACCGCGCTCTGGGCCTTGAGTGCATCCTGGGAGTGCTGCAGACCCAGCGCAAGCACCATCTGGCTCTTCCAGAGAGGCAGGGTGTTGGACAGGGTGGACTGGATGCGCTCCACCAGCAGGCTGTCATTGTTCTGGAGCAGGCGGATCTGCGGGGCCATCTGCATGGACACCTGACGCGTCAGCTTCAGATCGTAGAGTTTCTTTTCCAGGCGGTCGCATTCCGCGGCCAGATCATTGGCCTTCTGGGCGTCCATGGCATCTCCGGAGGCGGCAGCCTTGTCCTGCAGCTCCTTGAGCTCTCCCGCGCGGATGCGGCGGAGATATTCATCGCCGGCAATGATGTACAGGGTGAGTTCCCGGAAGTAGCGGCTGTTCTGATCATAGAGGCGGTCAAACATGGCCACATCCTTGAGCAGCTGCGCCTGATAGTTTTCCAGGGAATCCGCGATGTTTTCCACATTGGTGTTGACCTTGCTGTACTGCGCCTTCATTCTTTCCATGGCATCCACGGGCTTGGAGAACAGTCTGCGCAGGCCCTTGGGCTCGGCGTCCGCGTCAAAGCCCTTCAGCTCGGTCACCAGCTTGACCAGCATGTCGCCGACCTCGCCGGTTTCCTGGGTCTTGACCGCTTCCAGGGCGGTGTCGGAGAAACTGGCCACCTTTTTCTGGGCCTCCGCACCGAAGAGAAGCACATGGTCAGGATTGGTGACATCCAGCTTGCCGATGAAGTCTTCAATGGCCTGGCGCTCTGCGTCAGTGAGCTGGGAATTGTCCAGGTTGGGGGCTTCATAGCTGGTGGATACGGTTTCCTTGCTTTCCGGCTTCTGCTGAATGGATTCCTGCGGGCTTTCCTGAACCGGATCCGGAACTTCGGGGGTCAGACTGAGCATGGGCATGCTTTCAGGCATGGCGGGTTCCTCCTTCTGTCAATGTCATTTCTGTTTTTTGCTGGAATAATACGAATGGAAATCTTCTTCCTCATCCATGTCAGGGGTATGAATGGTGGGCACGGAAGAGGCGCCCATCTGCGCGGCAGCGGCCGTGCGCGCGGTCTCGGAAACATGGCTGTCCTCGAAAGCGGAGTCCGTGAATCCGTCCCGCTTGAGCATCTGCTCCAGAACGTCGATATCCGTGGATACATCCAGGATGGTGTCCTTGTACAGATTGTCCAGCTGCTTCTGGCAGGCCGTGAGGATCATGTCCATGCCGCGGGAAAGCGTTCTGCGCGCTTCCGAGAGATTCTGGCTGGAAACACCGCGGTCCTGCATGGTGCGGTAGCTGTTGAGCATTTTCAGAGTGGTGGGCAGGTAATAATTCATGAACTTGCGGATCTGGGGCGCCTTGGAAGGCTTTTCGGAAACCGTGCGGAAAATCTGCACGCACAGTTCCTCCAGCTGATCCATCTGCCGGGAAAGGCCCGGGTCCGGAATGGCGTCATTGGCTGCCCGGATTTCTCTGAGCATTTCCTGCCCCTTGGTAATGACCGGGTCGGCTTCCGCGTCACCGCTCATCCGAAGATCTTCCACTTCCTGCTTCTGCCGGTCCTGACGGTTGTGCGTGGTCAGGTCCAGCGGCTGGCTCATGATGCCCACCAGCTTGCCGATGCCGAAAGCACCTGCGCCGATGAGGATGACCAGCGGAACAGATACCCCGAAAATGGAGGTCAGTACCACAGCGCCGATGGCCAGACCGACGGCCTTGCTGCTTCCCTTTTTCTTACCGTCCTTGGAATTCTCGCTCATGCGTGTGTCCTCCTGCGGGTAATTGAATGAAGCGATTGAATCGCAACACGGATATGATAGCACAAAGGAAAGGCCCACACAAGGCGCGCAAAGCAAGGGAATCACTAGGATTCCATGAGAATTCCATTAATCCGGGATGCCGCTTTCCGAAACGAAATGCACAGGCTTTTCGCAGGTTTCACACATCCAGACGCCCTGCCAGCGCTGCAGGGCGGCCTCATGGGCCCGCTGACGCGCATCGGGTCCGTCAAAGACACCGAAGACGGCGGAGCCGGAGCCGGACATCTGGGCGCACACGGCACCGCACGAGATGAGAAAATCCACCGCATCGCCGATCTCCGGGGCCATGGGCAGACTGGCCTGCTCAAGCACATTGCCCGGGTGCACCGGCAAACTGCCCGGTTTTCCGGACTGAATCCTGGGAATGAGATCCTTCATGTCCGGATGCGAGATGCCGGACGCTGCGTGATAGGCGCCGAACACGGTGCCGGTGGAGAGCCCGCCGCAGGGCTGAATGACCAGCAGCAGGTATTCAGGTGCGTGGCCCAGGGGTGTCAGCACCTCGCCGATGCCGCCGACCCGGCAGAACCCGCCGCGCAGGCAGAAAGGCACATCCGCGCCGAGCTGCAGCCCGATCTCCTCCAGACGCGGGGCCGGGAGATTCAGATTCCACAGCCGGTTGAGTCCGATCAGGACGCCGGCGGCGTCCGCGGAACCGCCGCCGAGGCCGGCGCCGGAGGGAATGCGCTTGTGCACATGCAGGGCCGCACCGCACTGCGTGCCGGACAGCTCCTGAAGCAATCGCGCGGCCCGGAGCGCGAGATGGTGTGCATCGGCCGGGATCCGGGGCGTGCCGGAGACGGTGAGGGAAATGTCCGGAGCCGGAAAGAGCGAGATTTCATCGGACAGTGAGATGGGCTGCATGAGCATGTCCATCTCATGATACCCGTCCGGGCGGCGGGAGAGAATGTCCAGAGCCCAGTTGATTTTTGCGTTGGCCAGAATCCTCATGGTACCTCCTTGTGCCGTGTGGCAGACGTGCAGCAGTTGTGTTATACTCGTGGAAGAACGTACCCCCGGAAGGAGCACATCTATGGGAGAACAAACGGAAAAGGTCTACATTATCATGGAAAATACCATCCGCAGCATGGAAGGCGAACAGCAGGAAAGCCGGGAAATGTTTGTGGGGGAACTGGAAAACCGCGGCGGAGCCGAGGTTCTGCATTTCAGGGAACAGCTGGTGGAGGACGGACAGGCGCAGGAAGTGACGGATGTCTACTTTCATATCCGTCCGGATACGGTGATGCTCATGCGCAAGGGCGTCTTTTCCATGAACATGGTGTTCCGCAGGGGCAGGCCCTACGAAGGCAGCTATCATACGCCCTACGGCAGCTTTCCCCTGCATCTGCACTGCAGCCATCTGAAATGCGATTCCGGTGCGGAAGGCGGACAGGTGGAGATCCGGTATCAGCTCAATTCTGAGGGAGGCGGAACCAGTCATCATGTGCTGCTGCGATATGCAAGGCAGCCGCTGGATCATGGATGAAATCCGCGGCGAAGTCCGAAAAATCCTGTCACGGTATTTTCCGGAACAGACCCCGGCGGTGAAGCGCACGCGCGTACATGGCTGGCTGGCCGCGGCCGCTGTTCCCAGGGACGCGGACGCAGGGATGCTGGAAGCGTGCCGTGAGGAACTTGAACGAAACGGATACAGAACGGACGTTCTGAACAGCTGGCTGCTTCTGGACAGGCTTCTGCCCGACTTTCCCGACACGGGGTGTGTCTGCGGGGGCAGTCCGGGACAGCTGATATCCGTGCTCAGGGTGCACGCACGCAGACCGGAGCCGGAAATCACACGGCATCTGGTGCTTGCAGCGGACAGTTCCCGGGAACAGTTCTGTCAGGCATGCGCATCCCTCATGGAGGAATGTGCCGTGCGCCTCAGAAAACGGGAAAAACTGCCGGACGTGCTCGGCGCTGTCTGCGCAGCGGTCTCCAGATATGCGATGAACTCAAGGAAAGGGGAGGAAAGAGCATGATCATTACCTGTCTTGGCCACAGCAAGTTCCTTCTGGAACTGGAAAGCGGCCTGCGCATTGTCACGGATCCCTTTGACGCATCCACCGGCTATCCCATTCATCCGCTCAGGGCGGATGCGGTGACCGTCAGCCACGGGCACGGGGATCACAGTGCTGTGGATACAGTGCAGGGCTGGACACAGGTGGTGGACACGGAAGGGGAGCATACCCTGGCGCCGGATGTGCGGATCCGCAGTCTCAGGAGCTTTCACGATGACTGCGGGGGAAAAAAGCGCGGCCCGAACCTGATTCACTGCCTGGATGCGGAGGGCATGCATGTGGTGCATCTGGGCGATCTGGGGCATGTGCCGGATGCGGAACTGGCCCGGAAAATCGGACCGGTGGATATCCTGATGATTCCGGTCGGCGGCTTTTACACCATCGATGCGGCCGCAGCCAGGGAAGTCTGTACGCTTCTGGCACCGAGAATCATTCTGCCCATGCATTACAGAACAAAGTACAATGCGGACTGGCCCATTTCGGGTCCGGAAGATTTTCTCAGCCTTTTCCCGCAGAAAGCGGAAGAATTGAATCTCCTGCGTGTGGTGAGGGAAGATCTGGCCTGCCAGATGCACCTGGCCCTGCTTGTGCCGCAGGTATAAACATGATGCATGCACTCTGAATTGTCAAGTGCTTTTTCGACAGGAAAACGGGCCGGTCATGGCGTGAAGGCACGCAAGGCCCGCACAGGGGGGAGGATTTCATGGAACACAGGATCCGGACAGTCTATGTGGTACACCACTCCCATACGGACATTGGATATACCGACCTGCAGGAACGGGTGATTGAGACGCAGGCGGATTATATCCGTACGGTTGTTTCGATGATGCAGGAGAAGGAAAATGCCCTTTTCCGCTGGAACTGCGAGACCCTGTTCTGCGTCGAGGCGTTTTTCCGGGAAGCATCCGAGGACGAGAAGCGGGCTTTTCTGGAACTGGCCAGGGACGGCAGAATCGGGATTTCGGCCAATTATCTGAACTTCAATGACCTGATCGATTGCGACGTATACCGCAGGCGCCTCCACGAATGGCAGGAAATCCTGCCCATGCGCACAGCCATGATGGCGGACATCAACGGCATTTCCATGGGCTACCGGGATGCGATGCTGGAGGAGGGCGTGGAATTCCTGTTCATGAATATCCACTGCCACCACGGCATGTATCCATTGTTCCAGAACCAGACAGCCTTCCGCTGGGAAAGCGGCAGTGGAAAGTCTCTCCTTGTCTGGAACGGCGAGCATTACAACCTCGGTAATGTGCTGGGCATAAAGCCGAACCGCAGCACCAATTTCATGATGCAGAACCATCTGGGGCAGACGGCTCAGCCGACGGACCCGGTGGAGGCACTGCATGAAAACCTGGACGCGTATCTCACCCTCTGCGAGCGGGAAGGCTATCCCTATGATTTCATCATTACGGCGGTATCCGGCGTGTTCAGTGACAATGCACCGCCTGAGGTGGAAATCCTGAAGAACATTCAGGCATACAATGAGCGGTATGCTTCAGAGCCTGTCCGGATACAGATGGTTTCCCTGCAGGAACTGTACGCGCTGACGGCACCGAAGCTTCAGGATGTGCCGGTACTCCGGGGCGATCTGAATGACTGGTGGGCCAATGGCGTGGGGAGCACGCCCTATGCGGTCAAGCACTATCTTGAGGCGCGCCGCCGTCTGCACCTCTGCGAGCGTCTGGACCCGGACGTGTACACGCATGAGCCGGACCTTGCGCGCATGGCGGAGGACAATCTGCTGCTGTACGCAGAGCATACCTGGGGACACTCGGCGACGGTATCCAATCCCTATGAGACCATGGTGACGAACCTGGATATACGGAAAACAAGCTATGCTTCCAAGGCGCACGAGGCAGCCTCGCTGATGCTGACCAGGATTGCGAGAAGGAAGGGTGATGTGCTCCGCTACTATGCGCTGAACGGAGCAGTCCGCGTATGCAATCCGTCCAGGACGGGAGGACTCCTGCCGGTGGAGTTTTACGTGGAATCGCCGATCCTGGAAAGGGCGGAAATCCGGGATGCAAGCGGAAACGAGCTGACCTGCCAGGTGTCTGCCCATCCCCGGGGACGGAAGATCACGTTTATGGACCGGTTTGCGCCGGGTGAGGAAAAGACCTACGAATACCGGACACTGCCCGCGGTGAATGAGACGCTGAACAGCCGGAAATGCTATGTGGGGGCTGAACGGATCCGTGACATTGTCAATGATTATGATCCGGTGACCTATCGTCTGGCCCATGAGTTTGAAAACGCGTTCTTCCGCCTGGAATACCGGATTCATGAGGGTATTCTGTCCTTCCGGGACAAAAAGAATCAGGTGGAGCTTACCGGACGGGGAACTGCTCCGTTCTTTACACCGCTCTATGAAGTGACACCGGCAAAGGAAGCCGGGCGGACCATTCTGTATGCGGACATGGAGGAGCGCAGGCTTCTGGGCCGGAATATCCGGGGCGTGCACGCCTGCCTTTACACCGGCGTGCTGGAAAACGTTCTGTGCGAAGAGCACGGGCCGGTTTTCACCGTGCTGCGGTTCTGCTATACGCTTCCGGGTACAGTCCGGGCGGATGTGTACGTGAAATTGTATGAAGCCATCCCGCGCGTTGACTTCACGCTGCAGCTGGGAAAAACGGTTTCAACGGATATCGAGAGTGTCTTCCTGCCGCTGACGCTGAATTATCCGGAAAGCCGGGTCGCAGTGCGCAAGGGCGGGAAGGAAGCGTTCCTCCCCGGTGTGGATCAGCTGCCGGGAACCGGCATGGAATACACCATGACCGATGACGGCATTGCGTTCATGCATCCGGGCGGAACGGCGCTGATTTCCTGCTATGACGCGCCGCTTGTGTACCGCGGCGAAATGCGGCATCATCCCATCCGCCTGTGCGAAAACCGGGCAGAGGACAACGGGTGGCCGGTGTATTCATGGATCATGAACAATACCTGGGAGACGAATTTCAAGATGGACCTGTCCGGGTTCGGCGAATATCAGTACAGTCTCTGTCTGACAGACCCCAGGGAACCGGAGGAAGCCATGGATGCACTCAGGGAAGCCAATTATGCGCCCTATGTGCTTATGATCCGACAGGATCCGTAACGGGAACAAACAGAATGAAACGGGGAGGCGTGCGATGCCTCCCCGTTTCATGGTTTCAGAGGGAATGCCTTTCAGGCGTGACGCAGACGGAAGTGTCTGAGAATATCCTCGCAGGTCGCGGCGTCTTCGCCGACTTCCTCTGCTGCTGCGAGGCCTGCCCGGGCGTGGAGATAGACGGCGCACTGCAGGGACAGAAGCGAGGGAGAGGACTCATGGCGTCTGGAGATGATGGCGGCAAGGAATCCGCACAGCATATCTCCGCTTCCGCCGCGGGCGAGGGCAGGCGAGGGAAATGGCTGAACAGCGGTCTTTCCGCCGGCATGCATCAGGGAACAGGCATTTTTGAGAATCAGTGCGCATCCGAATCGGTCATGCAGTGCCTGAAGCGCGGACAGCGGATCCTGTGTGATCTCCTTTGCCGTGCAGTCCAGAAGCCGGGCGGCTTCTCCGGGGTGCGGTGTGAGAAGCGATGACGCGGGAAGCGTGATTTCGGGATGTCGGGCAAGAAGGGTCAGCGCGTCGGCATCATAGATCACCGGGCAGGTCAGGGACGCAAACAGGCTGAGCAGAGGAATCATGGCTTCATCTGTGCCGATTCCGCAGCCGATGACAGCGCAGGTGGCGCGGGAAAGCATGCTCCGGCAGGTATCGAGCGCCTCAGCGGTATAGACCCCGGAATTCATGGGAAGGACGGCACACATGGCGGACGGAACTGCTGTCTGGAATATCGGCAGGAGTTCCTGACGGCACAGAATCGTGACAAGCCCGGCTCCTGCACGCAGCGCGGCGCGGGCACACATGATGCCGGCACCTGCCATGCCAGGTGAGCCGGCGAGAATGACGATGTGTCCGAAGGTTCCCTTGTAACCGGCGGGATCCCGGGCCGGAAGACACGCGTCAAGGTCTTCGGCATCGAGCACGGACAGACCGGGAAAGCTGCCGTAGACAGGCGGGATCAGGATGGAATGCACCGTGATTCTGCCGCAGACAGAGGGCCCCTGACGCAGATAAAACCCCTGTTTCGGCCGATGAAAGGTCACCGTTTCCACAGCGGGCATCACGCAGCCCAGCACTTCTCCGGTTTCGGCGCTCAGGCCGGACGGTATGTCCACTGCGAGAACCGGGATGCCCGAACTCCGAACCCGGGCAAACAGATCAGGAAGCTTTCCAGTCACGGGCCGGGACAGGCCGGTTCCGAAAAGGGAATCGACGATCAGACAGCACTCGGGAAGTGAGGCGGACGGCTGAAGCTGAAGAACAGGAATGCTGCACTGCAGAGCGAGTGTGCGCATAATGGAAGCGTCCGGGTGCGAAGAAGGGGACAGCTCCGCAATCATGGAGCGGCCGCCGAGCAGCTTCCACTGCCGTGCGGCGGCATATCCGTCGCCCCCATTGGCTCCGGGCCCGCAGAGAAAAAGAACGGGCTTTTCCTTGACGGCGATTCTGCTGATGGATGCGGTGACACCTCTGGCAGCTTCTTCCATCAAAAGAATGGCGGGAACGTGAAACTGCTGCATCCATTGACGTTCCAGTTGCTGCATCTGATCGGGAAGGATAGTGCTCAGCATAATGCATGACCTCTCATGAATTGATGACAGGAAGAGAAACTGTGGATCTCCTTCACCTGGGTTCTGTATTATCTGAATTCGGAAGAAGTAAGATCGTGAGATATCAGCTGATGGCAGATATCATGGAATTTCAGGACTTTCCACCGTTTTATGGTATGCACGCAGTCGACTCGTTGTCCGGGGGCTTGTTTTCCTCTGAGATCGGGATCCGGACTGTTTTGCCTGACAGCTTTGCACGGTACATGCAGAGTATACCACACGTTGAAGCCTGACTTTTCATGGCTGCAGAAAAAATGATGACGCGTGACGGAGAAGCCGTATATAAATCATGATGGACGGAAAACTTCACAAGAAATCAGCGCATTTTGTCGGATAAAATCGAGAAAAATGAAAAATGATTTTTGAGTCCGGTCGGGACTGATAACTACTATATAAATTTAGTATAACACAAAACAGCATCCTGATCACTAATGGCTGTGCTTCGCAATTCTTGTGATCCCATGCTCTTATTGCCGCGGTAAAACGAGACTACAGACTGGGATGGACCGAAGAAAAACTTTTTGGAAAAACTTGTTGACAAAAGCGCGAAGTTCGTGTATATTATCAACCGTCGCCTGCGGGAAAGACCTGACGGGAGATACGGTACCGGGGTGTAGCGCAGTCTGGTAGCGCACGTGCTTTGGGAGCATGGGGCCGGGGGTTCGAATCCCTTCACCCCGATTCCACAGCCAACCGGCCGAAACATGGCCCCGTGGTCAAGAGGCCTAAGACATCGCCCTTTCACGGCGGTAACTCGGGTTCGAATCCCGACGGGGTCACTTCTTTTCTTCCTGAACTGGTATGGGCCTTTAGCTCAGTTGGTTAGAGCGGCCGGCTCATAACCGGTTGGTCCCGGGTTCGAGTCCCTGAAGGCCCACAGTTCTTATGGCCCGGTAGCTCAGTTGGTTAGAGCGCCAGCCTGTCACGCTGGAGGTCGAGGGTTCGAGCCCCTTCCGGGTCGCACTTTTTCCCGCTGGTTCTACCGATATTGACTGTGCTGGTGTAGCTCAATTGGCAGAGCAGCTGATTTGTAATCAGCAGGTTGCGGGTTCAAGTCCCTTCACCAGCTTTATCCCTGAAAAGGGAGTTTATATGGATGGGTTCCCGAGTGGCCAAAGGGAGCAGACTGTAAATCTGCCGTCACCGACTTCGGTGGTTCGAATCCACCCCCATCCACATTCGCGGGAATGGCGGAATTGGCAGACGCGCATGATTCAGGTTCATGTGTGCTCACGCACTTGCAGGTTCAAGTCCTGTTTCCCGCACCACAGAACCCTTGATTTTTCA
>CAMNDE010000006.1:0-80015 GCA_946534895.1 uncultured Clostridia bacterium | reverse complement strand
TGTCCGCGTCCCTGGGGCTGGTCAAGTCCGGCATCTACAAGCACTATGAGAGCAAGGAAGCCATCTGGAATGCCCTGCTGGACAGGATGATTGCCTATTACGGGGAACGCTTTGGGTCCGCCGAGCATCTGCCCCCTGTGCCGGATTCCCCGGAAGATTTCATTTCCATGACCATGCGGATGGTGAACCTTACCATTCATGACGAGCAGATCGTGAAGACGAGAAAGGTGCTCACCCTGGAGCAGTACCGGGACGAGCGGGCACGGGATCTGGCAACAAAGCACTTTCTGACTGGTCTTACGGAGATGTTCACCCACATCTTCACGGGGATGATGAACAAAAACCTGATCCGCCGTGACGATCCCGTCATGCTGGCCTTTGCCTACACAACACCCATCTCCGCGCTGATCCATCTGTGCGACCGGGATCCGGAGAAGACAGAGGAAGCCATCAGCAGGATCGAAGCCTTCAGCCGGCATTTTATCCGGGTGTATGGAGAAACACACAGCTCCGGAGGATCAAAACCATGAACAGACCTGTTACCACCCTGTTTCTGCTGATGTCCGTAGACGGCAAAATCAGCACCGGCTCCACGGACGAACTGGATGTGGATCGGGATTTCCCGCAGATCACCGGACTGAGAGAGGGTCTGCATCAATACTATGAAATTGAGCAGACCACCGATCTGTGGTCCTTCAACACCGGCCGCGTCCAGGAGAAAATGGGCGTCAACACGGCGGAGATGTCCGCCAGGACTCCCGTGTCCTTTGTCCTGCTGGACAATCACCACCTGAATGAACACGGCGTACGCTACTTCTGTGCCAGATCCAGGCAGTTTGTGCTGATCACGACGAACAGAAGCCATCCGGCTTTTGGCGTCAGTGCAGAGAATCTCCATATCATCCTTCAGAAAGAGCTGGCGCTGGCGGATGCGCTCTCGCAGCTGAAGGAGCGGCTGGGCTGTGAACGGCTGACCATTCAGTCCGGCGGCACAGTGAACGGGCTGTTCCTGCGGGAGAAGCTGCTGGATTTCGTGGATATTGTGGTCGCCCCGGTGCTGATCGGCGGCCGGGATACGCCCACGCTGATTGACGGTCAGTCTCTCCGGTCAGCGAACGAGCTGTCCCGGCTGGGCGTGCTGCGGCTGATCGATGCCATTCCACTTCAGAATTCCTACCTGCGGCTGCGCTATCAGGTGATCGGATGAGAAGATCCAACGGTTTTCCGGCCCTGTATTCCTGCTGTAGACACACCAGCGAGCCATCCATCCGTACAGCGGTATTCATCGGGATGCGTTTTGCCAGTCAGTATCCGGATGAGGCAAACGGGACGGCCCATGTGTCGGTGATTTCCGGGGAGGACTGGCAGAAAGGAACGACCGATCTGTGATCACGCAGCGGTCTACGCTCCGTAGGTTGGCCGCTCCGGATCCCTGTGGTAGAGTGGCGCCGTAAGGAGGCGAAAGGAATGGATAACTATGTAACCGGCACCACGATAAGAGGCTTACGGGAAGCCAAAGGGCTGACGCAGGAGGAGCTGGCGGCGCGCATTCACGTCGGCGCCAAGGCGGTGAGCAAGTGGGAAACCGGCAGGGGCTTCCCCGACATCAGCCTGCTGGAGCCTTTAGCGGCGGCACTGGGCATCTCAGTGATTGAGCTGATGAGCGGGAGCACGGTTCGTAACCGTAACCGATCCGCCAATATGCTCCGGAGCAAAATCTATGTCTGCCCAGTCTGCGGCAACGTTATTCTGGCTACAGGCGAAGCCGTAGTCAGCTGCTGCGGGATCACGCTGCCCCCGCAGGAGGCTGAGGAAGCGGATGCGGAGCATCCGATCCGCATGGAGATCATGGAAGACGAGTACTTTGTATCGGTGCAGCATCCCATGACAAAGGAGCATTATCTCTCTTTCCTGCTGGCGGTATCGGATCAGGGTACTCAGTTCGTCCGGCTGTACCCGGAAGGAAACGCTGAGGCGAGGTTCAGAATCAATGCTGTGGAAGCCGTCTACTCCTGCTGCAACCGGCACGGGCTGTTCCGGTACCAGTTGAAGAGTGAAAGAAAGAAGGGTTCACCATCATGAAGCAGGAACTGGTTGGGGGTATTGTGATCATTGTTATTGGCCTGAGCCTGCGGTTCCTGCCGATCGAGATACTCTGGGCTTTCACAGAAAAATGGAAAACCGAAGGCGGCGGCCAGCCATCCAAAAGCTATACCATCCTGATGCGCATATTGGGCATAGTCTTTTCCCTGGTTGGAGCCGCTCTGATCGTATACGGACTATGAAAAGACACAGATGATACACGAAAGGATAATTGATGAACTACAGACTCATTGACAAAGAAACCTATTACCGCAAAGGTGTCTATCGCCATTTTACTCAGGACTGCAGGTGTTCCGTCTCCATAACCGCCCGGATCGACGTAACGGCCCTGGCTGCATACAGCAGGCAGACAGGCACCAGGTTTTATCTGAACTTTCTGTATATCCTGTCGAAGGTCCTCAATTCCCGGGAGGATTATCGGATGGCGTATCTGTGGCAGACGGACGAGCTGATTTGCTATGATGTCATCCATCCAACGCAGTATGTGTTCCACGAGGACACAGAGACCTGCACACCGGTTTATACGCAGTACAGAGAGGATTACGACTGGTTCTATCGCCATGCCCTGGAGGATGTGGAAAAGGCAAAACAGACGCGGGAATACGGTCTCGATGCTGCGAACCATCCCAACTGGTTTGACGCCTCCTATATCTCCTGGCTGTCCTATGATGCCCTGAACATTGAGTTGCCCGATGGATACCTGTATTTTCTCCCTATCATCAACTGGGGAAAATACCGCGAGGAAAACGGCAGGCTGATGATGCCACTCAGCGTCCGGATGAATCACGCCGTCGCCGACGGGTATCTGGTTGCCAACGTGTTCCGCCTTTTGGAGAAGGAAACAGCGAATTTCACGAACACAGACAGGAAAAGTATTGGATGAAAATCCTTGTGCTGAACGGCACTCCTGGGAAAAGCGCGATATCTTCCGCATGACGGACGCTTTTCTCCGGGGACTGAACCGCAAAAGCGAACATGCAGTGAACATCATCCATGTGCGGGATGAGCAGATCACGCCCTGCCGGGGCTGCTTCGGCTGCCGGCAGCGGGGCGGCGGGCAGATCAGAATGCCGTCCCCGACCTGTACCGGCATGCGGATGTGATGGATCTGCCGATAGGAGATGATCAAGATGAAGAAGTGGTACGATGAGGAATATGAGTTCACGGTCGAGGTAACCGGCTATTTACACGGGGATCACACGGAGCGGTATTGCCGCAACGGTGAGGAGATTGGCGACCAATATACCTGTACCTACGGCTGTCCGGTCAATCAGCAGGGCTACGGCATCTGCTCCAAGACCATGATGATGCTGTATCCGCTGATGGAGGCCGTCCGCAGCGGCGGCGATCTGGAAAACGTCGGCGGCGACGGGAAGTATTCCAAGACCGTCGTATGCCCGGACGGCTGCGTCATCTTCCGGCTGACAGCCAAACCGCTGGGCAACGAGAATTTCCACAAGGGGCATTTCTGGGATTATCCCGATCAGACGTGAGCGTCTGCAGCACCATTGCGGCAAGTACCGTCTGCGAGTCCCCGGAAAAGCCATCTGGCGTGCCAATTCTCCGGATGCTATACTTTTCCTGACAGAACAACGCTGAGACCAGATTCGGAGGATTTATATCATGGATCGAATCATCAGGCCCATGGAACCCCGGTATCTCTCCCCCGCCCTGGACATGGTGGAGCGGGTGTTTGCCGACTGGGACAGCCCGGAGGAGGGCCGCACCGTCCGCCGCCTGGCGGAAGAGATCCGGGCAAAGAAGTATTACCTGCCCGAACTGGAGCTGCTGATGCTCAATGAAGCGGATGAGATTCTCGGCTATGCGATGTTCTCCCGCTTTCACATCGAAGGACGATATGAAAGCGAGCTGCTGCTCCTCTCACCGGTGGCCGTGCGGACAGATGTCCAGCGACAGGGCATCTCCAGGGCGCTGATCGAGGAGGGGTTCCGGCGGGCTCAGGCCATGGGCTTCCGTGCGGTGCTGGTGGAGGGCAATCCAAAGAACTACAATCCCAGAGGCTTCGTCACCAGCGCCGACCACGGCATCGTAGCCGGGCCGAACATTCATCTGCCCCATGTCAGCTGCCTGATGGTGAAGGAACTGGTGCCCGGAGCGCTGGAAGGGATGCACGGACAGGTGGATTATGGTTTCTACGACACGCTGCGGGAAGAATGAGAAAAACCGGGAAAGGAAGGAACCGCATGAACGCACTGATCATCAACTGCAGTCCCGTCCGGGACGGTGCAACCGCGGCGATTGCCGGGATCATTGCCCGGCAGCTCACTGAGCGTTTTTCCGTCCGGAGCGTGTGCATTGACGACTATGACATTGCCTTCTGCAGGGGCTGCCGGACCTGCCATCAAACAGCGCAGTGCGTCATGCACGACGATGTGGAACAGCTGATGCAGGAATTCGAACGGGCAGATACCGTCATCTGCGTTTCACCCTCTTACTGGGCGGATGTTCCCGGGCAGTTCAAGGCCTTCATCGACCGCTGCACGCCCTGGTGCAACACCCATGAACCCTGCGCGTCGCTCACACCCGGTAAGAAGGGCTACGTTGTTGCCCTGCGCACCGGCCCGGGCATGAAGGAATGCGAGCGTATTATCTCTACCATCGAGCATTTTTACGGCCACCTGGAGATTCAATGCTGCGGCCGTCTGGGCCTCACCGGCGTGGAATACAGGGAGGCTGTGGAGCCGCGGCGGGAGGAGATCGAAGCTTTCTGCAGGACGATAACGGAGGGGACAGAAAACACATGAAACGTGAGCTGGGTATCGCCCGCTGCGGGCTGGCCTGCTGTCTGTGCTCGGAGAACGCGCTCTGCAAGGGCTGCCGGCGCGACGGCTTTCTGGAGCTTTCCTGGTGCAGGGATGCGGAATGGTGCGAGGTGCGCCGCTGCGGCATCGACAAAGGGATCGCCGGGTGCTATGAATGTGAGCCCGCCGCCTGCCGCAAAGGGCTGTATGCGGACAAGATCAAACCCCGGGCTTTCGCGGAATTCGCCCGCCGGTACGGTGTGGAGGAGCTGCTGGATTGTCTGGAACGCAATGAACAGGCAGGCATCGTCTATCATCGCGAAGGCATCATGGGGGATTACGATGAATTCGACGATCTGGAAGAGCTGATCCGTTTCATTCGTACAGGGATCCGCAAAGCACTATAAGCGCTTCCCGCATTCCGGCTTCCCGGTGATCCGCCGGGATGAACGCCGTAGTGTGAAGGAAACGCTGACGCTGGCGGAGAGAGCGCTTGGTCTGAGATATGCTGCCTGTATCTGCCCGAATCCGGATCAGGAAGGAGAACGGAACCATGTGTGACAACACTTCAGGCAGGCGCAGATATCAAAGCCTGCTGTCCTCGACAACCAACACCCGGGATTTGGGCGGCTTTCCAATCTCAGCAGGAAGATGGACGCAGCGGAACAGAATCTGGCGCAGCGACGCGCCCGTTGTGTTCTGTGAAACGGATGAACAGCGGCTGAAGAACCTGAACATCACCACCATCATTGACCTGCGAACCGATTCAGAGACAGAACGCAGGCCCTGCGCTTATGCCGGACGGCCGGGCTTTACCTATCAACATTTCCCCATCACAGCCGGCAGTGTGCCACCTGATACACTGGAAGAAGTACCGTTCACCTACCTGCAGATTGCTCAGCAGCACGAAGCCGCAGAGGCAATCCATGCTGTCGCTTCATCTGACACCGGCGTCCTGTTCTGCTGTACGGCCGGTAAGGACAGAACCGGCGTCATTGCTGCGCTGCTGCTGTCAGCCTGCGGCGTGGACCGGCAGCTCATTATTGAAGACTACGCAGTCAGTCGGTATTACAATCAGGACCGCCTGGAACGCTACCTGGCGGAACACCCTGAGACAGACCGGCGCATTGTCCTGGCGAATGAAACCAGCATGGATCGCTTTCTGGCTCTGGCCGCCTCACACTTTGGCGGAATCAATCGTTACTTTGAGCAGAGCGGTCTCTCCCCTGCCGATCTTGCGCTGATCCGGCGAAAGCTGCTCCCATATGCCTGACCGGAAACATGAAATTCCCATGGACTAACGAATATCTCCTGTTCCAGCGGGGCGTCCCCAGGGACTTCCAGCCGGAGTGGAACCGGGTTCGCTGTCACACCGCTGGGAAGATGTTTGCAGCCATCTGCCGGGATGACGCAGATCAGCCGTTTTTATCACCCTGCGATATGATGACAGAATGTACTGAATCAAGAACACGGGATTGATGTACGAATGCATCTTGGTAGTGCATACGTGCACCTTGGCAGAGAATCGCTTGTGCTTTCCCTGATTTCCTGTAGGATGGGTCATGCGGCCGGACAGGCCGATGATACCCAAGCGAAGGGAAGATGCGAGCATGAAAACCATCATTCACGATCTGGGAAAGGAACAGAACGCCAGGCTGCTTGCCGCCGCAGATCAGGTGATCTGTGCGGACGGGCGGTACGCACCCTGCCAGGGCTGCTTCCGGTGCTGGACAAAGCACCCCGCCGCCTGTGCCATGAAGGATACGCTGCAGGAATCCTGCAGGGTGCTCGGCATGAGCGAAGACCTGACCGTTATCACCGGAAATCTGTACGGCGGGTACAGTCCGGCGGTGAAAAACCTGCTGGACAGGAGCATCGGTCTGTCGACGCCCCTCAGCACCTATCGCGGCGGGCAGATGCACCATACGCTGCGGTACGGCAGGAAGGGCTGCTTCCGTGTCATCGCCTATGGGACCTGCACCGAAGCGGAAAAGCAGACGCTGCGGCTGATGACAGAGCGCAACGCGGTCAATCTGGGCTTCCGGGAGCACAGTGTCATCTTCTGCGCGGATGCAAACGAGGCGGGAGGGCAGGCGTAATGAACAGCACTATTCTGATCAACTGCAGCCCCAAACGCCGGATGAGCGCTTCCGGCTTTCTCGCGCACTGTGCCGGATGGATGATCCGAGGTGAGAAAAAGGTCTTTCAGCTGCGAACGCCTGCGGATTATCCCGCGATCCTGGATGCGCTCCGGACCGCTGATAAAGTGATCTTTGTGACCCCGCTGTATGTGGACAGCCTCCCCTCCCATGTGCTGCCCTTCCTGCAAAAGATGGAAGTATTCTGCCGGGAAAACCGGCTCCGGCTCAAGATCTACGCCATTGCCAACAACGGCTTCATCGAAGGCCGGCAGAATGAACCCCTGATGCAGGTACTGGAGAACTTCTGCGCGCGCAGCGGTCTTACATGGTGCGGCGGCATCGGCATCGGCGGCGGCGTAATGCTGAACGTGGAACGCATCATGCTCACAGTGCTGCTGGGCCTGACGCTGCTGAACGTCATTCTGGGCATGATACAGGGCGAAAACCCCTGGGAACCGGTCAAGTCCTTCGCCATCAGCGCCGGTGAGCTGCTCCTGCTGGCCTGCGGGATCATTGTTTTGATGCTTCGCCTGGCGCTGCACGTGAACCGGGGCACGGACGCCGGCAAGCGCTATACGCGCATCATGGTGCCCTCTTTCCTCTTCATCCTGTTTGCGGATATCTTCTTTACGATCCTGTCCGTACTGCAGGGCGGCATGTTCCGGGGCTGGCTCTCCCGGCCGAAGCCGAAGGAATCCGGCAGTCCAGCTGCCGCAGGAGAGCCATAACACACGTAAGGAGAAAAGGTCATGCGGGTCCGATATGAACAGGTGGACGCCAAGGAGAAGGAGCTGGCAGTGATCCGGGCTGTGGAGAAAACCCCGGACATCCTGAGCGCCATGGATCTGCTGGAAAACGGGGCCGGCGGCATTACGGTGACCAAGGACCGGAGCACCTGGTTCTGCAGGCTGACGCAGATCTATTACATCGAGTCCGTGGACAAGCGCACCTTTGTCTACACCAGGGACGACTGCTTTGAGTCCCGGGACCGTCTGTATGAGCTGGAAGCAAAACTGGGGATGTACCATGTGCGCATCTCCAAATCCATGATCGTGAACCTGCGCAAGATCCGGAATGTCCGGGCGGAGCCGGGAGGCAGGATGGTCGCGGTTCTCCTGAACGATGAACAGGTGGTCATTTCCAGAAGCTATGTCCGTGATATCAAAAGGAGGCTTGGAATCCTGTGAACGGAGCAAAAAAGATCTTTGTCCAGAGCATGATGATTTCCACCGGCATCCTGTTCCTGAACGGCATTCTGGCGGTATTCCAGCATTTCTCCGGTGACGGAAAGGACATCGTACTCCTGTGGTATCATCCCATCACCATCATCCTGACCGGAGTCCTCTGCGCACTGCCGACTCTGCTGCTTAAGAACAGGGATCAGTGGGACCCGAAAACCTTCCTGTTCAGGGTCGCCCTGCATGCGCTGGCGCTCTATGCCGTCATCCTCGGCATGGGCTGGCTGTTCCAGTGGTACACGGACGCAGCGGGCTGTCTCGGTGTGAGCGTGGTCTTCTTTCTGGTGTATGCCTTTGTATGGCTTTCCAGCCACTGGCTGGACAAGCAGGATGAGAAGCAGATCAATCAGGCGCTGGAAAACATCCGGGATCAGGAATAAAGACGTTTGCCTGGGCAGTCCATGTGATCAGCCATGAAAAGGGAGGCGGGAAACGATGCAGCTTGGCATGCCGACACTGATCGAGAATCGTACTCTTGGGGAGAACGCCGCCCTGTGCGAAGAACTGGGGCTGAGCTTCATTGAGCTGAATATGAATTTCCCGGAATATCAGGTGGACAGGCTGGAGCGGACAGACGAACTGACCCGGACCGCGAAAATGCACGGGCTGTACTATACCATTCATCTGGATGAAAACCTGAACATCGCGGATTTCAACCCGCTGGTGTCGCAGGCTTATCTGGAAACGGTCCGGCGGACCATTCTCGCGGCGAAGGCATTGCTGCCCCTGCGGGATCGCTTCGGTGATTCCCGTCAGCCGCTGACGCTGAACATGCACATGCACCACGGCATCTACATCACGCTGCCCGATCGGAAGGTGCAGATGTATGAGCGGGATTTTGAGCGCTATATGCAGTCCTATGCCGCTTTCCGCGCTCTGTGCGAAACCTGGATCGGTGACAGCAGCATTATGATCGCCGTTGAAAACACGGACGGCTTCCGGGCGTATGAGAAAGAGGCCGTCTCGTATCTTCTGGAAAGCCCGAAATTCGGGCTGACCTGGGATATCGGGCACTCCTGGGCCACCCGTGAAGTGGATGTACCGTTTCTGATGGAGCATCGGGACAAGCTGATCCATTTCCATATCCACGACGGAACAGAAACACCGCCGAGGAATCACCTGGCCCTGGGCGACGGGGAGATTGACCTGCGTGAACGCCTGATGATGGCGGAAGCGCGGAACGCCCGGTGCGTGCTGGAAACCAAAACGATCAAAGCATTGAAACAGTCCCTTCAATGGCTGCGGAACAACTGGGAGGCATAGCATGGACGCAAAGCTCTTCAAACAGGCAATCGCAAAATTCCTGGCCGGCCTGCTGATGGTCGGTCTGCTGCTGTTCCTGCCTGCGGGGACATTTGCATACTGGCAGGGATGGCTTCTGCTGGGCATTCTCTTTATCCCTATGTTCATCGCCGGGCTGATCATGATGAAGAAGTCTCCTGAACTGCTGCGGAAGCGTCTCGATGTCAGGGAAAAACAGTCCGAGCAGAAAACCGTCATTGCCCTCAGCGGACTGATGTTCCTGGCGGCATTTATCGTGGCGGGGCTGAATATCCGTTTTGGCTGGCTGGTACTGCCGGCCTGGGTGTCCTGGGCCGCGGCGGTTCTGTTCCTGCTGGCTTATGCGCTGTATGCCGAGGTGCTGCGGGAAAACGTCTGGCTTTCACGGACGGTGGAGGTGCAGGAAAACCAGAAGGTCATCGACACCGGGCTGTACGGCGTCGTCCGGCACCCCATGTATATGGCCACCCTGCTCCTGTTCCTCTCCATGCCGCTGGTGCTGGGCTCGCCGCTCTCCTTCATCATCATACTGGCCTATATTCCGATTATCGCCAGGCGCATCCGCAACGAGGAGCAGGTGCTGGAGGAAGGCCTTCCGGGATACCGGGAGTATAAGAAACGGGTCAGGTATAAGGTCATTCCGCATGTGTGGTGATGGCTGATCCTGCGGAAAACAGCTTGAGGGAATTCTATGAGATTTGAGAATGCATACTTCATTACCGGCACCGCCTATGCCGGGAAATCCACCATGGTTCACCTGCTGGCGGAAAAATATGACGGCATCGAATGCGGAGAGAATTACCATGACCAGCTGCTGCCGGAACTGAGCAGGGAGGAATTTCCCAATCTGACCTATACCAGGGATCTGGAAGACTGGCATGATTTCATCCGCAGGACGCCGGAAGCATACGAAACATGGTTTGACAATGTCGCCATGGAGTGTGAAACACTGGAACTGCGCCTCCTCCCGGAAGCAGCGGCTCAGGGCAGGCCGGTCTTTGTGGACACCAACATCTCCCTGAAAACCCTGCGGGAGATCGCTGCTCCCGGCCACGTACTGATCATGCTGGCTGACCCGGAAATCTCCGTTCGCCGGTTCTTTGAGCGCCCGGACCGTGAAAAGCAGTTCCTCTACCGCCTGATTATGGAGGAACCGGACCCGGAAGCCGCCATGGAAAACTATCGGCATGGCCTTGCACGAATCAACTCCCGGGAACGGTATGAGCGCTTCCTGCACTCCGGTTTCCCGGTGATCCTCCGGGATGAGAGCAGGAACGTAACAGAAACACTGACACTGGCTGAGAGAATATTTGGACTTTGCTGAACTGCTCCCGCTCTGCGAAAGATTCTTACAGGCCCTGATCGCATTTCTGCCGTGACGCCGCTCTTGAATGTAAGTCTGGTCATCCGTATACACAAAAGGAGCGGGAAAGCAGTGCTTATCCCGCTCAAAAACTGATCATTGAAATTGAGGATGAGAAGTGAAACAGGCTTCCCTCTTTTTTCTGTGAGCCCGATCTGTTCTGAAAAGCAGAACAGACCCTTACGAAAAGCTGTCCAGGACAGAACAGATCTGATTGTCAGTGAAAATGATTTGGAAACAGAAGTCATCTGCGCCTGCTTTGCATTGCATCTTGCTGTCACAAGGTCATCCCTTTACGCTGCCCGCCGTCAGCCCCTGCACAAAAAACTTCTGACACAGGATGAAAATCAGCACCACAGGGATCAGCGTCAGCACGGACATGGCGAAGACGTAGCCCCATTGAGTAAACTGATGCTGACCAAAGAATCCGGCAATGGCAATGGGTAATGTGCGTTTACTGTTGTCATTGATGACGGTATTGGCCCATGGATATTCCTCCCATGCGGTCAGGAAATTGAAAATGCTGACCGAAGCAATTGCCGGTGAAGCCAGCGGCATGGCAATCTTCGTATACACCGTCCACACATCCGCCCCGTCAATCCAGGTTGCTTCCATGATCTCGCCGGGAATGTTCTCCATAAAGCCCTTGATCATGAATGTCGAGAACGGAATCACCCAGGCTACATAGAACGGAATCAGTCCCCACAGCTTGTTGACCATGCCCAGCTTGGTGGCCAGTTCAAACTGCGGCACAATCATGGTGGTGCCCGGAATGATCATGGTGATAATGATGAACGCGAACAGAAGGTTCGTGCCTTTTGATTTGAACTTGCCAAGCACGAATGCCATGGCGGAACCCACCAGCGCTGCAAGCGTGATGGTGGAAACGGAAACCATCACAGAGTTAAGGAAGTTCAGATAAAACTTGCTCTGATGCAGAATATAATCGTAGTTTTCCAGTGTCAGCGCTTCCCACTTCGGGAAGAAGCGCGGCGGATATTCATAAAGCGCGCCGTTGGGCCGCAGAGAAGTCGATATCATATAGATCATGGGCAGAGTGAAAATTACAGTACCCACAGCCAGCAGCAGATAACGGACGACAGCAGCTCGTATCCTTATGGCATTTCTGCTTTTCATTTTGCCATCCTCCTTACGCATCTCTGCTTCGCATCATACGGAACTGCACGATGGCCAGAAGCCCCAGGGACAGAGCCATCACAAAACTGAGCGCCGCCGCATAGCCGAATTTTCCCGTACTGAATGCCTTGTAATACATCCAGGTCAGCAATGTATCTGTCTGATGGGCAGGTTTTCCGCCAGTGATCATTTTGATAGAAGTAAACACATTGAATCCGCCGATGGTCAGCTCGATCAGGGCGAACAGGATGGTTCCCCGGATAGCGGGCAGTGTGACATTTACAAACTTTTTCCAGGTTCCGCAGCCGTCGATCTCCGCAGCCTCATACAGATCCTGAGGCACCTGCTGCAAGGCAGCCAGAAAAATCACCATGTTCCAGCCAATACCCTTCCATATCCCCAGAATCATGGCAACCGACAATCCACTCCAGCGGGTATCCAGCCAGCGGATATTGCCGGATGTGACACCGATGATTTTCCATAAGAAATAATTGAGCAGGCCTTCCGTGTTGAAAATGTAGCGGAAAACCAGAGAGGCAATCACCCAGGAGGTTACCACCGGCAGGTAGTTGATCACCCGGAAAGTGACGCTGAAACGCCTGATGCCGTTCAGCAGGACAGCAACAAAGAGACCCAGCGCCATCTGGCCGGGTACCGTGATGAGCGTATACACTATGCTGTTGACGAAAACCGTCCAGAAAGTGGAGTCACTGAACACTTCCCGGTAGTTCATGATTCCTGCAAAGGGCTGAATGAGCATGGAAGAAAAACTCATATCGCACAGGCTCATCCAGAACAGGCGGATGATCGGATAGACGGTAAACAGTCCAAAAACGAGCAGTCCCGGCAGCAGCAGTCCTATGATCTGCACCCGATTGATACGAGATTTCGTAATCATATATCCACACTCCCTGACAGGCGGGGGCAGGATGATTCCTGTCCCCGCCTGGCTTTTTTACTTCAGAAGAGTATCCCAGGACGCGGCAAGTTCATCCATTGCTTCCTGTGCAGTCTTTTCGCCCGTGACTACAGCGTTCATAGCCACCTGCAGATCATTGTCCATTTCGCTCCATGCCGCCACAGTGGGACGGGCTTTCGCAGTCCTGATTGCCTCGATGAAGGGGGCATAATCAGCGGCCTTGACAGTTTCGCTTTCCAGAGCAGCCTTGTTCACAGGGATCTGGCCGCACTTGGCCATTTCGGTCTCAGCGTATTCACTGGTCATGAACTGCATGAATTTCCATGCGGCTTCCTTATTGGCAGAATTGAACATGGCAATGTCCTCACCGCCCAGCACGGAAACGCTGCCGCCTTCACCGGCGGGAATAGGCGCGGTGCCATAGGCCACATCGGGATAGGCACCAGCCAGCTCCGCAGACTTCCAGGGGCCTTCCAGCATCATGGCATAACGTCCGGTGCCGAAGCCATCGGTCATGGGGATATCGCCGGCATTGAATCCGGTGATGCAGCCAGCCTTCACAAGCTCGGCAAACGTCTCGATGGCCTTCACGGTAGCAGGACTGTTGATATACCCGGTAGCCACGGTCTGATCCTCATTGGTCAGGCTGCCGCCGAAGCTCCAGATAAAGGGGCAGATGTTCCAGCCGGCCAGAGCGGGCTCGTTCCAGCCCCAAACCTGCTGCCCGTTGGCGTTCTCACCAGAGAGCTTTCTGATCGCTTCCGCCCACTCATCCATGGTGGCAGGCACTTCCACGCCGGCAGCTTCCAGCATGTCGGTATTGTAGAACACAATTTTGCTGTTCGTGTTCAGAGCCAGCGCATAGTAATGACCGCCAATGACTGCAGTGGACATGGCGCTGTCCAGCAGCTGTCCGCTGACGCTGGTGAAGTCAGCCATTTCTTCATCCAGGGCCACCAGAATGCCCATTTTCTGAAACTCAGGAAGCCAGGCAATATCGCAGCGGGCCACATCCGGCAGGGCATTGGAATTTGCGCTGACCAGAACCTTGTCATGGAGCTCAGCCCACTCGTGGGAAACAGCATTCACCTTGATACCGGGGTTTTCTGCCTCAAAGGCAGGGATCAGTACATTCATCAGGGTTTCGTTCTCGGCGGACTGGGCACTGTAGTGGTGCCAGAAGTTAATGGTCACGGTCTGATCCTCGGCCATGGCCGGGCAGATGGCTGCGAGCATCATGCACGCAAGCAAAAGAGTCAGCATTCTTGTGAAGGTACGCATTTTTCTTCCTCCTCATGGTCTTTCTATGATCTTTACGGAATGCGGCGGAATGTGCACAGGTTCCTCCACCTCCGTCAAGTCCAAAGTCTGTGATGCATCGCCGGTGTTGAAGACAGCAGTCACACGGTCATTTTCATCGGCCCGCTGCAGGGCAAACAGGGTATCATCTGCAGTCAGGACGCGGTATGTGCCTGTTCGAAGGCACTTGTGCCTTTTCCGCAGGGCAATCATTTCCTTCTGCCATGCATGCAGCGCCTCATCCGGTGCATCCCATGCCATTCCTCCCCGGCAGCCCGGATCGTTTTCCCCGGTCATCCCCAGTTCATCGCCGTAATAGATGGCAGGCGCCCCGGGAAACAGCATCTGGAATGCCATGGCAAGCCGCAGCCGCCAGACCTCATCCCCGGATTCCGTCAGGAAACGCGCGGTATCGTGGCTGCCCATCAGGTTATACATGGACAGATTGATCTCTTCGGGATAGTCCATCAGCATGCTGTCCAGGCGATCCTGAAACTGCCGGGCCGTAATCGTGCCCTTCGCAAAGAAATCAATCACAGCGTCACGGAACAGGTAATTCATGGCGCTGTCAAAACCGTCCGGTCCCAGGAGCCGGGAGGCATTTCCCCAGGTTTCGGCCAGGATCAGGGCATCGGGATAACAGCGCTTCACTGCTTCACGCCAGATGGTGACCGCATGCCGGTCAAGTTCATCCGCCACATCAAAACGCCAGCCGTCAATATGCGCGTGCTCCAGCCAGTACAGCAGCACTTTCTGGACATAGCCTCTCACTTCCGGATTTGCTCCGTTAAGCCGCGGCATGTAGGGATAGTCACCCACGCACTCATAGCAGGCAGAATCAATCCGGATGGGATACCGCTTGGGATAGAACCAGTCCCGGTACGCGCTTTTTTCGCCCTTCTCCATAAAGTCCAGGAAAGGTGCAAAATGTATGCCCACATGGTTAAACACGCCGTCCAGAATCACGCGAATGCCCAGACAGTGTGCTTTTTCCACCAGCTCCATCAGATCGGGTTCCGTGCCGAACATGGGATCAACCTTGAAATAATCCGTGGTTGCGTACTTGTGATTGAAATCCCCCAAAAAGATGGGATTCAGATATATGCATTCGATCCCCAGATCATTCAGATACGGCAGACGCTCAATAATGCCGCGCAAATCGCCTCCCAGAAAGTTTTCTCGGGTAGGCTCGGCGTCCCATGCGTCAAAAGGACCCCGGATCTTCCCGGATTTCGCAAAGCGCTCCGGGAAAATCTGATAGTAAATGCAGCCCTGGCTCCAGGCAGGAACCCGCAGCACGTCGGTTTTATTGATCTGCAGTATCTCAAAGCTGCCTTCGGGCGTATCTGCCCCATGAAAGCCGTAAGCGTTATACCAGAAGGTATTTCCTGCCTGATCGGTCAACCGGAATCCATACTTGATATAGTGTACTTCCTCCTGAAAGCTTACTTCCGCCTGCCACTGATCCGTACACCGGTTGCTGATGGCAACATGCATGGACACCGCATGCTGTTCTTCGGGCGTGCTGCGCTTCCACCACACCAGTTCACAGGCGATCAGATCACCGGCTGCGGATTCCAGCATAAAACGAGCCTTCATTCGTGCAAGCGCTTGCACAAAGGGGTAAAAAGAAAGGTGCCTTACGGCAGACTTGTTCATTTATTTCGCCTTCCTCTCTGATGAAGCTCTGACAACCAGATTTGCGGACAGCATAATCTGCTGATTCCCCACCTTGTTTTCAATGCGCCGGAAAAGAAGCTGAGCAGACTGTTCACCCAGCATGGCGGTATCAATATCCACAATGGTCAGCGGCGGATCCATGTATTCAGCCAGAGGATAATTATCAAAAGCCACAATCCCGATTTCCTGAGGCACAGACAGATGCTGTGCCCTGCAGGCTTTCAGCAGACCAAAAGCTGCCAGATTGTCATTGCAGACAAAGGCATCGCAGTGATCTGACTTTTTCAGTTCCTCGGTTGCCAGCATACAGGCATTTTCCGCGGTGCCATCGGTTGTCAGGATGGTTTCCGTTCCGATATTGGCATTCTGGTAGCCCCGGATACGGCGCTTGGTAAAACCCCGTTTCAGATGTCCGCCCAGATAGGCAATACGCTGGTATCCCTGCTTCTGCAAATGCCGGACAGCCATCTCGGCCCCCTGTTCATTGTTATTGTCTACCCAGCATGTTTCACTGCGCAGTGTATCCGGTGTGCCGAGCACCACATAGGGAAAATCACCGATTGTATCCATCAGGGCAGGCTTCACCGTAGTGGGGGGCAGAATCAGTCCGTCCACCTTATGCTCCTTCATCAGGTTTTCTATGGTGCTGCCCCGGCTTTGCGCGCCGTTGGCAATAATCACCTGATACCCGCGGGCCTGCGCTGCCTGTTCAATCGCAAACAGACTTCGGCTGAAAAACACATTGCTGAAGGCTTCAGCATCACGGGCGTTGACCACCACGCCAATCGCGCCGCTCAGGCCGCTGGCCAGGCTGCGCGCCAGAGAGTTGGGGTGGTAATCCAGTTCCCGCATGGCCGCAAAGACCCGTGCCTTTGTGTCGGGTGTGATCGTGGCTTTTCCGTTGATGACCCGGGAAACGGTGGATGAATTGACACCGGCCAACTTGGCCACATCGTGAATCGTAACAGCCATACCTCATCCACCTCCATCGTATTTTATGCAACCGCTTGCGTATATAATTTATTCTTCTTCCGTCGGTTTGTCAATAGATTCCGAAAAATCTTGTATCGCTATCGCTTGGTAACCATCATGAAGCAGAAGTTACTGCATTATGAAAAGAAATAAGAAGAACAGGATCTGTCCGAACGATAAATGGTTCAGATGATTCCTGCTCTTCTTTTTATTGGCTTTCGCACCGTTTACCCGCTCTCCCGTTCAGATGCGTGATCGGTGCTGATGCAGCAAACCTGCCGCTCACTTTTCCCTGTTCAGCCGGAACGCCACGGAACGTTTCAGATATTCCAGATAGTCTGCGTCGCGGCACATGGCCTTGCCGGGCGTATCGGACAGCTTCGCCACAGCCCGGCCGTTCACCGTCTGCAGCTTGATCACAATGTTCAGTGCCTTCTCGCATGTATCGTTGGAGCAGAATGTGCCAATCCCGAAAGAAACCTTCGCACGGTCGCTGAAGTATTCATGCAGAGCCTGAGCACGGTCAAAATCAAGGCTGTCACTGAACAGCAGAAGCTTTGTTTTCGGGTCCACCCCGTACTTCCGGTAATGGGCAATCATCTTCTCGCCCCAGGCATAGGGATCTCCACTGTCATGCCTCACGCCAGTAAAGTTGTTGACCATGGCACGGTTGAAGTCCAGCAGGAACAGATCAGTGGTCACAGTGTCCGTCAGTGCCGTCCCGTTATCGCCGCGGTACTCGTCGTACCAGTCTTCCAGCGCGTAATGGTTGGTATAGGCCAGGGGGATGGAGTCGATTCCCTGATACATCTGGACGAATTCGTGCGCATAGGTCCCGATCGGCGTCAGATTATACTTTTTCGCCAGATAAACATTGGATGTGCCTATACAATGGCCCGTCTCGGCAGCCAGGCGGCGCACCACCTCGTCTTCCCATTCCCGGCTCAGCCGTCTGCGGCAGCCGAACTCAGCAAAAATGAACGTGTATTTTCCGTCCCGGAAGTCCTGGATTTTCTGTTCCAGCCGTTCCCTGGCCGAAGCCAGAAGCTTTTCATAATCATATGTCAGCCGGAAGTATACCTCGTTCACGATTTCCAGCAGGTAAATCTCAAACTGCATTGCGGAGAACAGCGGCCCCCGCACCACGATTCTGAGCTCACCCTCCTCGGTCAGCTCCGTTTCCACATAGTCCCGGATCGGCCGCCACAGGCGGAGATATTCGACATAATCGTTCTTGATAAACCGGATGGACCGCAGATAGTCCAGTTCCTCCTCTGTGAAGGTCAGCGTGCACAGATGATCGATCTGGGCGTTGATTTCATCGAAGACCTCTCTGGAAAAGGTCACGCCCTCGTTCCTGCAGCGGAAGTAGTATTCTCCGCTCAGGTCCGTATGCTTGTGAAAAATCACCTGATCCATATTGAATTTATACAGGTCCGTATCCAGCAGGGATACGACGATGGGATCCAGTTTCATAGATCGTTTTCTCCTTTATTCCCAGTTTCATAATGTTCAGTTATTCTTCCCGCACAATGGCACAGCCGTACCGGTCTGCGCAGGGTTCCGGCGCTTCCATCGCTTTTTCTTCACTGTACACATGCCATACGGATCTGACAGCTCTTCATGGTTTCCAGCGCAGATGCATGCTTTTCCGGCGTCACTCCGGCGCAGCACCGGGGATTCACAGCTATGTCCGCCTCCGGGAAACAGGCTTTCAGCAGCAGCGCATTGGATACCACGCAGATGTCCGTGCACAGCCCGATCAGCTCCATGGCCGGCGTTTCGCCGTCTGCTTCCCCCGCAATGATTTCCGGAAGCCGTACGCTGCCAAACGTGGGCTTTTCCACCAGCAGCGCATCATCGCCCAGAGCGTCCCGGATCCTGGGATTCAGCGCCCAGCCCTCGGTACCGCGGATGCAGTGCGGCACAGGAAGATTCTTCCCTTCCAATGTTTCCATATAGTTTTCCCCATGGGTGTCCAGGGTGGCAATGATCCGCCATCCCGCCTGACGGCAGGCGCGGATCCGCGCTGCCGCCGCATCCACGATTTCCTGCGCTTCCTTTGTTCCCAGTGCTCCGTCAATAAAGTCCTTCTGCATGTCCACCACGATCAGGAATTTCTTTTCCTTCACACTGTCCGCCTCCTGTTCAGTCTTTCAGTCTGTACAGAACCGCCGGGCGGCCTCTTCCCTTTTTCTCCGCCTGCTCTGTCTGTACCATCCTTCCGTTCTTCTCATACCTGCCCAGAATGAACCTTCTGAAATTGCTTATGTCCAATGGCCTGTCCAGCACCGCCTCAAAGACGGTCTGCAGTTCGCTCAGGGAAAACGCCTCCGTATCGTTCAGGAACCGGAATCCGATATCCGTATAGTCAATCTTTCCCTGCAGCCGGGTCACGCCTGTCTCGATAATTCTTCCGTGGTCAAAGGCCAGATCGCTTCCTCTCAGGATTTCTCCGTCCTCCCCTTTCAGGATCAGCCCTGTCCGGTCCATCCGGACCTCATAGGGTCTCAGGGGCGTATTCCCCTTTGCCAGTTCCGCGTTCAGCCGCTGCCAGGGCAGGATCACCAGGTAGGCTGAGGAAATCACCCGCCCCCGGGGATCCCTGTTCACATCCGCGAATGTATAGAGCTGCTCCATGAACGGATCGGCGATCGGAAGCATCTCGTCCATCAGCTTCCGGACCGCGCTTTCCATCGATTCATCCAGCCCCAGGAACCTGCCCAGCAGTGCCCACCGTCTGGCATACGGCGGATCATTTCTCCTGGACAGCAGAATCGTCAGTTTTCCTTCACGCACTGACAGGATCAGAATATCCACCGTTACATACAGCCGTTCCGGCTGCAATGCTTCATGCATGATCTCACTCTCCATTTTGGTCCCATTGACCATAACCATTTTACTGCTTTTGCATCTGCTGTCAACTATTAATTGTCAATTTAACCAAAATTATTTTTCTCCCTGTCCGACAGTTCCCCAAGGCCGCTGCCGCCTGAAACCGTCCCCCCTGGTTCACCCCCTGAGACACGCATATTGGAAAACGGCCCGGCAGTCTTTCCGTTTCCGGAAGGACCGCCGGGCCGTTCCCTATATCGTTCTTTCACGCAATGGCGCAGAGCAGGACCATTTCATACGCATCAGTTCACACGCGTAAGGTGGAGCTGCATGGCCCGGTAGTCGCCCCATGCATACGGGAACGCGTACCCGCCCTGCATCAGCGCGGCTCCCGTAACACAGCCGGCGCTCTGCATCTCCGTGCCCCGGGGATCCGTAACCTCAAGCGCATACACGCCATCCGGCATCAGCCCCTGAAGACGGAACCACGGGAAGGGGCCATTGGCCCGCAGATGCGTCATCACCATGCTGACCAGCGCTTCCTTCCTGTCCGGGGATACGAACATCCAGGCCGAGCATTCTGCCATATCATCCAGTTCATTGAGCCTGTAGTAATCGCCGTGGGCAATGAGCTCCGCGAACCGCCTGTAACCGGTAATCTGTCCGCGGATTTCCTGCTTCTCCTCCTCCGTGAGGTGATTGACATTCATCTCATAGCCGAAGGTTCCGGACTGTGCCACGACACCCCGGGTATGAAGCGGTGTGCTGCGTCCCGTCTGGTGATTCGGCGAGGCGGAGACATGGGCACCCATGGTGCTGACAGGATAGCCGTAGGAAGTTCCGCGCTGGATATCCAGGCGTTCAATGGGATCCGTGTCATCGGAGCACCAGATCTGGGGGCAGTAGAACAGCATGCCGGCATCGAAGCGCCCGCCGCCTCCCGAGCAACCTTCAATCATCAGGTCCGGATACCGGGAAAGAAGCCGGGACAGCAGCTGATACGTGCCCAGGATGAACCGGTGGGCCACCTCGCCCTGCCTGTCCGCCGGAAGAGCATGGGAAAAACAGTTGGCAATACTGCGGTTGAAATCCCATTTCACATATTCGATACGCGCTTTATCCAGAACATCGCACATGGCCTCAAACAGATAATCCACCACTTCCTGCCTGGACATATCCAGCACCAGCTGATTCCGCGCCATGGTGGGCTTTCTGCCGGGATCGGAAAGCGCCCAGTCCGGATGCGCCCTGAACAGGTCCGAGTCCTCATTGACCATTTCCGGCTCAAACCAGAGCCCGAACTTCAGTCCGAGTGCGTGGACCTGCTCCGAGAGCTCCTTCATGGAGCAGCCCAGCTTTCCTTCATTGACGACCCAGTCGCCCAGACCGGACAGGTCGTTGTCCCGGCTGCCGAACCATCCGTCATCCAGCACCAGCATTTCCATGCCCAGGGTGCTGGCACTCCTGGCAAACTGCAGGAGCTTCTCCGCATTGAAGTGAAAATAGGCCGCCTCCCAGCTGTTGAGCAGCACGGGACGATAGGCTGCACTGTATCTGGGATCAATGACATGCTCGCGGATAATCCGGTGGAGATTGCGGGACAGGCCGTTCAGTCCCTCACTGCTGCATGTCAGGATCGCCTCGGGCGTATAAAAGTCCTCGCCCGGATTCAGGCGCCAGGAGAACCCTTCCGGCTGAAGCCCGGCCACCACCCGGACACTGCCCGTCTGACTGACCTCTATCTCCTCCAGATGCCCGCCGGAATACATGAGCATGAATCCCCAGCACCCGCCCTGGTTTTCCGAAGCCGTGCGGTCGCAGAGGATGACAAACGGATTGTGATGATGGCTGGACATGCCCCGCTCAGACCCGAAGGAAACCTGGGTATGCGGCAGATGCAGCCGCTCAGCGGTGCGCTCCATGCAGTGGCGCCCGTGGAAATGGATGACATCATACTGTCCGTAGGAAAAATCCAGACTGAAGGAAGCCGCTTTTTCCAGTGTGATCGGCGCACTGCCGGCATTGATCAGACGGACGGACCGGGAAATCACGTCACTGGACGGGAACACATGCCAGAAAAGCTCGGCTTCCAGGCCGGTCACTTCATCCTTCATCGTGATCACAAGCGTCTCCGTGTCCTCCGCTTCACGGACAAAGGGCAGCCCGGGCAGCGGCACGCGCTTTTTTTCTGTCCGGTATCCCTGGTAGCGCAGATCCGTGCTGCGGCTGCCGTTTTCGCTGACGGCCCTCACAGCCGGGGCCCGGTAGTCTCCCACGCCCGAACAGGCGTATTCCTGGGGAAGCGTATCCAGGGAAAAGCCGCGGTTGCTTCTCTGTTCATACGGATTCCCGGAAAATCCCCGGTCAGCCATGCGGACCAGGTAGCTCATGTCCGCTCCGGTTATTGGGCCGTAGTAAAGGTGGAGCAGGACGCCGCCTTCCGCCACCTGCATCTGATAGAGATGATGCGCCGTGGTCAGGGAAAAGATCCGCTGCTCCTCATTGTAGACAATGCTCATGATTGATCGCTCCTTTATCGTCCGGTCATGGATGCCCTCATGCATCCCGCAGGATGGAAAAAACTACAGCCGGGAAGGCATGTCCTTCCCGGCTGGATTCTGATTCAGGCAAAGAGCGTGCACCCGGCCTTTCGGAAATGTTCCGCCATCTCCAGAAGCTGTTCCCGGGAAACCCGGAACCGCTTTCCCAGACAGTCCAGGCAGAAGCATTCCGTCGCAGCCCGGCTGATCAGCTTCCGGGAAAGCCCTGTTTCATCCCGGGTCAGCACAGTACCGCAGGAAGCGCACTTCATCTTTTTTTCAGTTCTGCCAGATACACACGGCAGTCATGGGCAGGCACATGCACGCGCATGTATTCGCGCTTTACGCCCTCTTCTTCGTGCAGGACGCCGCGCACAGCCACATCATAGCCGGCGCCGGCAGGCAGGCCGAAGTCGCTGAAGGTGGCATAGGTTTCCGCATCATCCTCGCCCATGTTGAAGAAGCCCAGGGCATAGGTTCCGTCGTCAAGATGCTTCATCAGGGTCAGCATCCTGTCGCCGAACCAGGGATGATTCACCACAATGGGCGGCCGGGCTTCCAGGTCCTGATCAATGCGAATCAGATCCCGGTTGGTCACCAGCTTCAGGGTCTCTTCATTCATGGACCGGATATCGCATCCGAGCATCAGAGGCGCGCTGGACATGCACCAGAGCGCAAACTGACTGCGGTAATCCGCATCATTGCACCCGGTGGTGCCCACGAGGCCCTTTCCATACATGCCCACGGTGAGCATGTCCATATCATTGAAGCACTGCGGTGCGGAAGTGCCCAGCTTGGGCAGCTGACTCCGGGCAATGCCGCGGTAGGATTCCGGATTGTCAAAGATATCCCCGGTGGAGCGGTACATGTGCGCACCCACTGAGCGGATCCAGCTCCATACGTCATCGCTGCCCCAGTTGCAGGCAGAGAACAGGATGTCCCGGCCGCTGGCCCGCAGGGCCATGCCCATGCGGCGGTAAAGCAGCACGCCGTCAATATTGCCGGGCTTGTAGCAGAAATCGTACTTCAGGTAGTCCACGCCCCAGGATGCAAAGGTTTCCGCGTCCAGGAACTCATGATCAAAGGAACCCGGATAATCCGCACAGGTGCGCTGCCCGGCGCAGGAATACATGCCGAACTTGAGGCCTCTGGAATGGACATAGTCCGCGACTGCCTTCATCCCTTCCGGGAACTTGGTCGGTTCCGCCTCCAGACGGTCCGTTTCAGGATTCCGGAGCTTTTTGCTCCAGCAGTCGTCAATCACGACATACTCATATCCCGCATCCTTCAGGCCCAGGCTGACAAAGGCATCCGTGCTCTCACGCACCAGACTGTCCGATATATCCTGGCCGAATGTGTTCCACGTATTCCAGCCCATGGGCGGTCGATTCACAAGCATAGGCAATCCTCCTTCTCAAACATTGTCGCCGGACATCAGCCCTTCACGGCACCGATCATGGCACCCTTGACGAAGTGCTTCTGCACGAAGGGATAAACAATGAGAATCGGGACGGTGGCAATGATCACCGTGCAGTACTTCACCAGTTCACGGGTATAGGATTCCTCAGCCATGCTGGTCACGTCCATGGTGGCGGACCGGTCATTGCTGATCAGGGTTTCCCTGAGAATCATCTGCATGGGCCACAGCTTGTTGTCCGGCTGGAAGACCAGGGACTGATACCAGCTGTTCCACCAGGCCACGCCGTAATACATGATAATCACGGCAATGACTGCCTTGGACAGGGGTACATAAATCTTGTAGAAGATCTGCAGGTCGGTCGCGCCGTCCAGATACGCCGCTTCCTCCAGAGCCGCGGGCACGCCTTCAAAGAAGGTGCGCATGATGATCATGTTGTACGCACTGATGATCCATGGCAGCAGAAACGCCCAGCGGGTGTTGTAGATGCCGATGCCCTTGACAATGATGAACAGCGGGATAATGCCGCCGCTGAAGAACATGGTCACCGTGATCATCTTCATGACGAAGCCGCGCAGCAGGAAGGTCTTCCGTGAAAGCACGAACGCCGCCATGGCCGTGATCACAGTACCCAGGCATGTACCGCCGATCACGTAGATCAGCGTGTTCCAGATACTGTTGGCCAGCTTCACATTGGAGAACGCCAGGCGGTAGCCTTCCAGGGTATAGGGCTGCAGCGGGGCGAAAAGCAGTCCGGTACGGTTCAGCAGTGCCTTGGCATCGCTGAAGGATGCAAACAGCGTGAAAAGAATCGGATACACGCAGATCAGTGAAAGGAAAATCATCACCGTGACAATGATGAAATCGGCAATCCAGTCACCGGGGCTCCTGTGTCGTCTCATAACTTCCATTCTGTTCCCCTCCTCCTTACCAAAGGCTGCTGTCCGTGAACCTGCGGCTCAGGGCATTGGCGCCGATCAGCAGCACCACATTGACCAGAGAGTTCATCAGGCCTACAGCAGATGCGAAGGAATACTGCATCTGTACCATACCTGTACGGTACACATAGGTGGAAATAACGTCTGCTGTTTCCATGACCATATCGTTGTAGAGCAGGAAGATACGGTCCCAGCCAAGGCTCAGCAGGTTGCCCACACGCATGACCAGAAGGATCACGATGGTCGGCAGAATGCTGGGGATGGTGACGTGCAGCATCTGACGCCAGCGTCCCGCGCCGTCCACATAGGCCGCTTCATACAGGGAAGCGTCCACGCCGGCCAGGGCCGCGAAATAGATAATGGAGTCCCAGCCCAGTTCCTGCCAGACGTTCATGGCAATATACAGCGGCTGGAAATACTGCTTGTACGTCAAAAGGTTTGACTGCGGCAATCCGAACCATGACAGGATATAGGTCAGCACGCCGTCGCTGCGGCAGAAGATGACCATCAGACCGCAGACAACAACGGAGGATACAAAGTGCGGCATGTACGTCAGGGTCTGCACGGTCTTCTTGAACTTGCCCGACTTGCACTCATTGAGCATCAGGGCAAAGATGATGGGCAGCGGGAAGCCCACCAGCAGGAGTCCGATATTGATGGACAGGGTATTGCGCAGCAGGCGCCAGAAGAACGGACCGTTCAGGAAATTGCTGAAGTGCTTGAATCCAACCCAGGAACTCTTGGCGATTCCGCGGATCGGATGGTAATCCTGAAACGCGATCACAACGCCATACATCGGCAGATAGTGGAAAATAATGAAATAGGCAACAGCCGGCAGGATCATCACATACAGCCAGGGATGCTGCCGGATGTTTCGGACCAGGCGTGTCCGGAAGGGCTCCTTCCTGTATTTCACCTGGGTGGTCATGCGCTCTCACTCCTTACGTTTTGGGAATCGTGTTCCCCGGCCTGCAAAGGGCCTGACTGGCGCCAGGCCCCTTGCAGTTTATATCAGGAATTAACGGGCGAGGTAGCGGTTGAAGGCTGCCTGCTGTACGGCGATGACTTCGTCGATGCCGAAGGAATAGACGTACTGGACATCCTTCTCCCAGTTCTCAATGTCCTCGTCTCCGCACACGATCAGGTTGATGTGCTCGCGGATATAGGTGCGGACATTGTTCATGGTGTTCACCTGGGTGATGGACTCGTCGGAGGTCAGGGTGATGGAACCCGGCACTCTGCGGCGGTTGGTCAGATCCTTGGTCCAGGCATCCCAGCACTGGGCGTTCACAGGAGCGCTGTACTGCTGCATCTCCATGTCAGCGCAGTATTCGGAGCTCAGGTTCTGGATGGTGTACTGATAACGGATGGTGTTGTAGGGTACGTTCGGGTTGTGGAGAATGTAATCGCTGAACACGCGCATGCCGGTCTCATCCACAGAGTGAATCACTTCACCCTTCCATTCCTTGGGACCGAAAACCATCAGTTCAATGCCGTCATAGCTGTACAGGTAGTCCAGAGCGCGCATGGCGGCTTCCGGATACTTGCAGGTGGTGGAGATGGTCCACCACATGGTGTTGGAACCATTGTAGATGGGATCGCCGAACTCGTTGACAAAGTCAGGATCGTCCACAGGCTTCAGGGAAGTCAGGCCGATGAGATCGAACTCAGGATCGGAGACCTGGCCAAGGGCGTTCATCTGCTGGGTCTGCCAGTTGCCGGCAAAGGTGGCACCGGCGCGGCCGCTGGTGAACAGGGCCTGGGCGTCGGAATCATTGCGGTTCACCATGTCACGGTCGATCAGGCCTTCTGCCATCCAGCCGCGCAGCAGGTTCAGCCAGTCCTTGTAGCCGGGCTCCAGGACGGAATAGGTCACGGTGGCGCCGTCTTCGTTGAGCTGGAAGGAGTCGTTCATGACGCCGAAGCAGGCGCTGAGCATGTTGCTGCCGGCCCACATCCAGTTATCCAGCCTCATGCCGGCGAAGGGCACTTCCACGCCGTGCTCCTTGAAAGCACGCAGCACGTTGGTGAAGTCTTCGATGGTCACAGGAACTTCCAGTCCCCACTTGTCCAGCCAGTCCTTGCGGATGACCAGACCGCTGTGCTGCTTGTCCACCACAGGGGGCACCTGGGTGGCAGCGCCGAAGCGATACAGGCCGTCATCGGTGGTGAAGTTGCGGACGGTGGCTTCGTCCCAGCTGTTGCGGACCTTCATGTAGTTGGAAGCATAGGCGTCCACCAGTTCATTGGGGTTCATCAGGATGCCGTCGGCCACAGCCTGGGGCACGCCGCCGGGATAGTAATCGGTGAATCCGGTGCCGATCCAGATGTCAGGCCACTGACCGGAAGCAACCAGAGTGTTGAAATAGGTGCCGTCATCGCCCGCCGGCGGATGAATGAAGGTGAAGTCAATACCGGTGACTTCCTCCCAGGTCTGAATGGCCGGATGGTCATCATAGGTGGCCATGGCCTGCTCAGAACCGCTTTCCATGGCCATGAACACCGACAGCTTCACGCTGCCGTCGGTAACAATGGGCATGGTGTTTTCCGCAGGATCCGCGAAAGCAGCCAGACCGGTTGTCATCATAACCGCGAACAGTAACAGGGCTACGATCTTTTTCATGGTTTTGTCCTCCTTTTTCTATGATGAATTGCCTGACGGCAAATCATTCCTTTGCATCCAGCACGGCGGAAACCTCCCGCCATACGCGTTCCCACACGGGCCCGCCCGCGCAGCCGATCCTGAGTCCTGCGGGCTCATACCAGTGAAAATCTGTCTTCTGACCGTCCAGCAGCCATTCCTGGGGAAGCCCGGTATCCTGCCAGTCCAGCGGTTCCGCCGGGGCACGCCTCCGGGCGTTTTCGCGAAGCATTTCGGACAGTTCCTGTTCCTCGTCCGGCGTCAGGGAACCCGGCTTCACCGACACGAACATGGATGTTCCGCTCAGGCTCAGCAGCCTGCCCCACTGCCGGTTGAACGACCAGGGAATCCCGCCGGTAATGCCCATGCAGTCCGCGTCCGTATCATAGAACGCGCCGTGCTGAGGCATCCGGAAGGCCAGCGTATTGACACCGAAGCGCAGCGTCCGCTCCCACATGAGCCCGCTGGTGTCATCTCCGGTGCGGTTCATGTGCATGAGTCCCGCTCCCAGATGGCCCACCGCGTTGCAGCCGAGAATCAGCATGCCGGAAGGCTTTGCGGCCTCATAAATCGTCCGGTACAGACCGACCATGATTTCCGCTGTGGTTCTCGTGCGGTCCGCAAAGTGCCAGCCGTCCTTGGCCATCTCATCGGGCATCTCACCGCCCCAGCGGCCCACCATGTCAAAGGTACTGAAATCATGCTTCAGCAGCCGATAGCCCCAGTCTGCAATGGTTTTCACGGTTTCCCGGACCAGATCCAGCACACCGGGCACTGACGGATCCAGGCCGCCGGCAGGCAGCTTCCATGTGTCCGGCAGGCCGCTCAGATCATCCTGCAGCAGCCGGACCCAGATACCCGGGATCACTCCGCGCTCACTGATCTCCCGGGCCAGCTCCCGCATGTCCCCGAACCGGTCATTCGGGACCCAGGGGCCTCCGTTGTAGATCTTCTCGTAGCAGCCCTGGGCGTCATAACGCCCGGTCTGCCAGCCGTCATCTATGACCATGTACGGCCTGTTCTCCACGCCTTCCGTGAGCTTTGCCAGATACTCCGCATCCTTCAGGATGTCTTCCCGGGAACTGCGCCCGTAGGCGTAGTACCAGTTGTTGGCCCCGTAAACCGGCTTTTCCGGCAGAATCGGGTCCGTATTCATCCTGCGGCAGAACGCCTGGGCCGCCACAAAGGCACTCATGTCTTCATACAGCTCGGAAACCACCGTGGCCGCATGCAGGACTCTTCCGTTCAGCAGCACTCCGTCCCCGCCGCAGCGCACATCCAGCTTCAGGGTGACGCCTTCCGGATCGATCTGCCATGAGCAGATGGCCCCGGCCCGGGTTTTTACACCGTATCCCACGGTGCTTGTGCCGTCATTGACCAGGCAGTACCACGGCAGCGTGTGCCAGGGTGTAATGGTTTCCCATTCCAGATCGGCATAGGCACGCTCCCATGCATCTCCCAGCACCCGGCCGCGCAGCTTTTCCCCAAAATGCCAGCGCAGTCTTACGCGGCTCACCGGCGTTTTCTCCGCCGCCACACTGATCTCCAGTCCGTCTTTTCCTGCCTTTGCCTCTACCGTGACATCCTTCAGGCAGAACTTTCCATGATCTATGTCATTTCCGACTGCGGCCCTGCTTTCGACCTCTACCGCATCCGGAGCACGCTTGATGGTTTCAAACACGTTCATGCCCCTCTCGCGTCCCTTTGTTGTGCTGATTATGTCCCATTCTTACCAGATTTGAAATATTCTGACGTAGCCAAATTATATGAATATGAACATGTTCAAATCGCTTCTGATATGTTAAAATGTTTCAGACGAATACCGCGCTGCATGGGAAGCAGCTGGGAGGAATCATGAAAAACGCAGCATTTTTCTCCAGCAGTTCCTACCGTGTTCTGGAAGGGCTGGTGGAACCTTCTCTGGAACTGACGCTGGTTCATGTGGGTACAGAAGACTGCAAGCCGTTTCATATTGTGTCCGTACCGCGCACAGAATACATTCTTCATTTTGTCCTCTCCGGAGCGGGCTTTTATTCCGCCCGGGACAAGACCCACGCCCTTCATGCCGGACAGATGTTTCTCATCCGCCCGGGTGAACCCATCGTATACGGCTCGGACAGCAATCACCCGTGGTCCTATGCCTGGATCGGGTTTCAGGGCGTACGGGCAGAAACCGTCCTCCGCAAGTGCGGATTCACCCGGGATCAGCTGGTGCTTCCCCTGAAGGAAACCGATCAGGTACTGGCCTGCATCGAGAACATCATCGGCCGCAGGTCCCTCTCCGCCTCCGACACCCTGGCACGGGAAGCCTGCATGATCCATCTTTTCTCCCTGCTGGCAGCAGAATATGAAAAGACCAGCGGCGGTCTGGAATTCACCAGAACCGAATCACCGGACGTCCTCTATGCCGAGCTCGGTCGCGCCTATATCAAGGAAATGTACATGCATTCCTCGATCACCGTGGAGGATGTGGCCAGCCATATCGGCATTTCCCGTACCACGCTGAACCGCGCCTTCCAGAAAGAGCTGAAGCGTTCCGCGCAGCAGTATCTCATCGCATGCCGCATGCGCCATGCCGCATCTTTTCTGCGGGACACATCCCTCTCCGTCAAGGAAATCACTTCCAGGTCCGGATACAGCGATCAGCTGGTCTTCTCGGCAGCCTTCAAAAAGTATTACGGACTCAGTCCCACCGCCTACCGGACTTCAGAGCAGGGCAAGCGCGGGAATCCGGGCGCAAACGCCCCGGAAGACACCGTACAGTGAACAAACCGCAAACCACACGCGAAAAAAGGAGATGACCGGCATCATCTCCTTTTTTCACGCCCGGACTGTCCGCAGACATATGTCCGGCCGGACACAGACTTCCTTCCAAGGCAGGATTTTCCCGCCGCACATCGAAATCTGACAGGACTTGCATACAAAAGCTTTGCGAGGACCGGAGCGATCTGCAGAGAGGAAAAAAACGAATGAATATCCTGCATCTGAAATATGTGGTTTCCATTGCAGAAAACGGTTCCCTTAACCGGGCATCAGAAGAACTGCATGTTGCCCAGCCCAATCTGAGCAGAGTGGTCAGGGAAATGGAATCGGACCTTGGCATCCAGTTCTTCCGCCGCTCATCCAAAGGCATGATGCTCACCCCGGACGGTGAACTCTTTGTCCGTCAGGCACAGAAGATTCTGGAGCAGGTGGACGAGATGGAAAGCCAGTACAAGGAACGGAAACCCGGCAAACGGCGTTTTTCCATTTCCGTGCCCAGGGCCAGTTATATATCGGATGCCTTTGCTTCCTTTTCCCGGTTGCTGGGAAAGGATAACGTGGAAATCTTTTACCAGGAAACCAATGCGCTGCACGCAGTGAAAAACATCCTGGAGGTCGGATATAACCTGGGCATCATCCGCTATGCGGCAGGCTACGATAAGTATTTCAAGCAGATGATGGCGGAGAAGGGCCTGAGCGGTGAAATCGTCGCGGAGTTCAGGTATGTGCTTGTCATGCGGGAAGACTGCGGCCTTGCAGCCATGGACACGATCCATTTTTCCGATCTGCAGCACTACATCCAGATTGCGCACGCCGATCCTTACGTGCCTTCCCTGCCGCTTTCTGCGGTCCGGGATGAGGAGCTGCCGCAGACGCCAAGGCGCATCTTCGTGTTTGAACGGGGAAGTCAGCTGGATCTGCTTGCCGAAAACCCTGAAACCTTTATGTGGGTATCGCCCCTGCCGGAGCGGCTTCTGCGTCAGCTGCATCTGGTGCAGCGGAAATGTGCGGATAATCAGCGGATGTACCGGGATATGCTGATTCACCGGCAGGACTACCAGCTGACAGAACTGGACAAGTGCTTTATCACGGAGCTGACCCGGTCCAGGCGCGCCTGTATTCCCAAAAGAGAATAAATCGATTCCGGCAAACGCTTTGCTGTCGCATCCGGCAGCAAAGCTTCTTTTTTTGCACATAATGGAGCGCAACTTATCAACTGTGATATATCGGCTATACGGTTTTGGTAATTCGCAAAGCCCCGGCAATTCGATATGATGTGTATCGAAAGGGGGCTGCTCCTTTGCAGAGTACGCTTTCAAAAGCGACACTGGGACGACTGCCCATGTATCTGCGCTATCTGCGCAGAATGGATGCGGAAAAGGTTTCCGCCACGCAGATCGCCAGAGGACTGGGGCTGGGCGAAGTTCAGGTGCGCAAGGACCTTGCCCGCATATGCACAGCCGGGCTTCCCAAGGTTGGCTATCCCGTCCAGGTTCTTCTCCGGGATCTGGAGAGAACACTGGGCGTGGACATGCCCGTCTCCGCGGTGATTGTCGGCGCGGGCAGGCTGGGCTCAGCCCTGATGGAATACGACGGCTTCAGGGATTACGGCATGGAAATCATCGCTGCCTTTGACCTGCACGCTTCCGCTTTGCCTTTATTTCACGGGCACACTCCGGTGTACCCCATGAACCGGCTTAATGACTTCTGCGCTTCGCATCCCGTTCAGGCGGGCATACTGACGGTACCGTCCGCGGCAGCCCAGACAGCCGCCAATGAGATGATAGCCGCCGGACTGAATGCAATCCTCAGTTTTGCGCCGGTCCCCATCAAAGTGCCGTCCCATGTGACCGTGCATCAGGAAAACATCGCTTTATCCCTGGCTTATCTCCGAATGACAGCCAGTGAGACAGGAAAACCGGAAGAGGAGGAACAGTATGGATACCAAAGCATTTGACATGGTGGACAGCGTGGAAACGCTGGAAGCGGCCATCGCGCGGGTGCGCGCCGCCCAGCAGATTTACGCCGGCTATACCCAGGAGCAGGTGGATAAAATCTTCCTGGCCGCAGCTACGGCTGCCAACCAGGCCCGCATCCCCCTGGCCAAGCTGGCCGTGGAGGAAACCGGCATGGGCGTGGTGGAGGACAAGGTGATCAAGAACCACTACGCCAGCGAATACATTTACAACGCCTATCGGGATACCAAGACCTGCGGCGTCATCGAGGAAGACAAGGCTTACGGCATGAAGAAGATTGCCGAGCCCATCGGCGTGGTAGCGGCGGTCATTCCCACCACCAATCCCACCTCCACCGCCATTTTCAAGGCGCTGATCTGCCTGAAAACCCGCAACGGCATCATTTTCAGCCCCCATCCCCGGGCAAAGAAATCCACCATTGCCGCGGCGAAGGTGGTGCTGGACGCGGCGGTGAAGGCCGGCGCGCCGGAGGGCATCATCAGCTGGATCGACGTGCCTTCCCTGGACATGACCAACACCCTGATGCGGGAAGCGGATATTATCCTGGCCACCGGCGGCCCCGGCATGGTGAAGGCTGCCTATTCCAGCGGCAAGCCCGCCCTGGGCGTGGGCGCGGGCAACGTGCCCGCCGTCATCGACGACAGCGCCAACCTGGTGCTGGCGGTCAATTCCATCATCCATTCCAAAACCTTTGACAACGGCATGATCTGCGCCTCCGAGCAGAGCGTGATCGTGCTGGACAGCATATATGAGACGGTCAAAACCGAATTTGCCAGCCGCGGCTGCTGGTTCCTCAAAGACACTGAGCTGGACAGGGTGCGTCATACCATCCTGATCAATGGCGCACTGAATGCCAAAATCGTGGGCCAGAGCGCCTGCAGGATCGCTTCCCTGGCAGGCGTTACCGTGCCGGAAGGCACCAAGGTGCTGATCGGTGAAGTGGATTCCGTGGAGCTTTCCGAGGAATTTGCCCATGAAAAGCTCAGTCCCGTGCTGGCCATGTACCGCGCCCGTGATCTGGAGGATGCCTTCAGCAAGGCAGAACGTCTGATCGCCGACGGTGGCTACGGCCACACCGCTTCCCTGTATGCCGACACCCAGAAGAAGCCTGAGGTGCTGGATGCCTTCGCGGCCCGGATGAAGACCTGCCGCATTGTGGTGAACACGCCTTCTTCCCAGGGCGGCATCGGGGATCTGTACAACTTCAAAATGGCTCCTTCCCTCACGCTGGGCTGCGGAAGCTGGGGTGGTAATTCCGTATCCGAAAATGTGGGCGTCAAGCACCTGCTGAACATCAAAACCGTAGCCGAAAGGAGAGAGAACATGCTGTGGTTCCGTGCGCCGGAAAAGGTGTATATCAAGAAAGGCTGCCTGCCGGTGGCGCTGGATGAGCTCAAGCACGTGATGGGCAAAAAGAAGGCGTTTATCGTCACGGACAGCTTCCTCTATCACAACGGCAATACCCGGCCCATCACCGAAAAGCTGGATGAACTGGGCATTCAGCACGCCACCTTCTTTGATGTGGCTCCCGATCCCACCCTGGCCTGTGCCAAGGCCGGCGCGGAGCAGATGCGCCTGTTTCAGCCCGATGTGATCATCGCCCTTGGCGGCGGCAGCGCCATGGATGCCGGCAAGATCATGTGGGTGCTCTACGAGCATCCCGAGGTCGATTTCCAGGATATGGCCATGCGCTTCATGGACATCCGCAAGCGTGTATACACCTTCCCCAGAATGGGCGAAAAGGCCTATTTCATCGCCATCCCCACCTCTGCCGGCACCGGCAGTGAGGTAACCCCCTTCGCCGTGATCACCGACGAACAGAGCGGCGTGAAATATCCCCTGGCGGATTATGCGCTGCTGCCCAATATGGCCATTGTTGACACGGACTTCCATATGACCGCGCCCAAAGGTCTGACCGCTGCCAGCGGCATTGACGCGGTGACCCACGCACTGGAAGCCTACGCCTCCATGATGGCCACGGATTACACTGACGGCCTCGCCATCAAGGCGCTGCAGACCATCTTTGAATACCTGCCCAGAGCCTATGACAACGGTCTGACGGACGTGGAGGCCCGGGAAAAGATGGCCAACGCCGCCACCATGGCCGGCATGGCCTTTGCCAACGCCTTCCTGGGCGTGTGCCACTCCATGGCCCATAAGCTGGGCGCCTTCCACCATATCCCCCACGGCGTGGCCAACGCACTGATGATCGAAGAGGTGCTGCGCTTCAATGCCGCCGAAGCCCCTGCCAAGATGGGTACCTTCCCGCAGTACGATCATCCCCATACCCTGCGCCGCTACGCCGAAGTGGCCGAAGCACTGGGCGTGAAGGGCACTAGCGACCGCGACAAGCTGGAAGGCCTGATCAAGATGATCAACGACCTGAAGACCTATGTGGACATCAAGCCCACCATCCGGGACTATGTGCCGGATGAGAAGGACTTCCTGAACCGGCTGGACGACATGGTGGAGCAGGCCTTCGATGACCAGTGCACCGGTGCCAATCCGCGCTACCCGCTCATGAGTGAAATCCGGCAGATGTATCTGAATGCCTATTACGGCGAAAAGCATTTTGCTGAAGCACCGAAGCCCACGGCGGACGACCTGGGCGCTGTGCAGGACGACGCTGTGAAGAAGGCCTATCGGACCGGCCGGAAAAAGTGAGAAGGAGGAGAAAACCATGAATCTGGATCGTGTGATTGCCGTACGTAACGCCAAGACCATTTACCGGGATGGCGACCAGTGCGTCAAAGTGTTCAACGAAAACTATTCCAAGGCCGATATCCTCAATGAAGCGCTGAACCAGGCCCGCATCGAGGAAACCGGGCTGCATATTCCCAAGATCCTGGGCGTGACCATGATCGAGGGCAAATGGGCCATTCTCTCCGAATTCATCCAGGGGAAAACTTTATCCCAGCTCATGAAGGAAGATCCGGACAATAAGTCGAAGTATTTAAATCAGTTCGTGGACATCCAGATGGAAGTGCAGAGCAAAACCTGCCCCATGCTGAATCGGCTTAAGGACAAGATGAGCCGCAAGATCAGCCAGGCCGATCTGGACGCAACCACCCGCTATGACCTGCATGCTCGGCTGGAGGGCATGCCCACCCACAACAAGGTGTGCCACGGCGATTTCTGGCCCTCCAACGTGATTATCAGCCAGGACGGCACGCCCTACGTGATCGACTGGAGCCATGTGACCCAGGGCAACGCCTCCGCCGACGCGGCGCGTACCTATCTTTTGTTCTGGCTGAACGGCGATATCGAAGGGGCCAAGGAATACCTGAACCTGTTCTGCGAAAAGAGCGGCACAGACATGCAGTATGTGCAGAAATGGATGCCCATCGTGGCAGCCAGCCAATCGGTGAAGGGCAATGAAAAGGAACGGGAATTCCTGCTCTCCTGGGCCAGCGTGGTGGAATATCATTAAGTCTGTTTTCTTCCGCATGCTTGGCTTTGAATGGGAAGGGGAGCAAGAGAGAAGCGGCTCCCCTTCTCTTTGAAAATCAATAAAAAGGAGATTTGACAATGAAAGTTACAGTTTGTATCGGTTCTTCCTGCCATATCAAGGGTTCCCGGCCCGTGGTGGAGCAATTGCAGGACCTGATCGCCAAAGAAAACCTGAGCGACAAGATCGAACTGGGCGGCACCTTCTGCATGGGCAAATGCCAGCAGGGCGTGTGCGTCACGGTGGACGGGGAATTCTTCTCCGTGTCCCCGGAAACGGTTTCTTCCTTCTTCGAAAAAGAGATTAAAGCAAGGGTGTAAGCATGCCGAACTGTCTGACGCTGAAAAAATCCAACTGCAAAAACTGCTACAAGTGCATTCGCCACTGCCCGGTGAAGTCCATACGCTTCTCCGGCAACCAGGCACACATTATCGGCAATGAATGCATCCTCTGCGGACACTGCTTTGTGGTCTGCCCGCAGAACGCCAAGGAAATCGTGGACGAAACCGAAAAGGCCAGAGTACTCATCCAGAGCGGTGATCCGGTGGTGGTGTCCCTGGCGCCCTCCTTTGTGGCCAACTATGACGGAGTGGGCATTGAAGCCATGCGGGAAGCGCTGAAAAAGCTGGGCTTCTACGACGTGGAGGAAACCGCTCTCGGCGCCACGCTGGTCAAGCGGGAATATGACCGTATCCTGAAGGAAGAAAACCGGGACGTAGTCATCTCCTCCTGCTGCCATTCCATCAACCTGCTGATCCAGAAGTATTTCCCGCGGGTGCTGCCCTGTCTGGCAGATGTACTGTCGCCCATGCAGGCCCACTGCGAGGACATCAAGCGGCGGATTCCCAACGCGAAAACCGTATTCATCGGCCCCTGCGTGGCCAAGAAGGATGAGGCGGAATACTACGAAGGCATTGTGGACGCCGTGCTGACCTATGAGGAACTGACCAACTGGCTGAAAAAGGAAGGCATCGAAATCCAGCGCCGGCAGCAGCCGGACGAACACAGCCTTGCCCGCTTCTTTCCCACCACCGGCGGCATCCTGAAAACCATGGCCATGGACGCGCCTGGTTTCAGCTATCTGGCGCTGGACGGCGTGGAGAACTGCATCGCGGCACTCAGGGAGATTGAGGCAGGAAAAATCCATCACTGCTTCATCGAAATGAGTGCCTGCGTGGGCAGCTGCGCCGGCGGCCCGGTCATGGAAAAATACGGGCACAGCCCGCTCAAGGACTATCTGGCAGTGGCTCAGTACGCCGGCACCAGGGATTTTGAGATCGACCAGCCGGAGATCCGCCAGCTGCGGAAGCGCTTTGAGCCCATCGATCAGCGGGCTGTCATGCCCAGCGAAACCGAGATCCGGGATATCCTGCGCAAGATGGGCAAGTTCAAGCCCAGCCAGGAACTCAACTGCGGCTCCTGCGGCTATGATACCTGCCGGGAAAAAGCCATTGCCATCTACCAGGGCAAGGCGGAAATCTCCATGTGCCTGCCCTATCTGATGGAGAAGGCCGAAAACGTCAACGATACCATTGCCCGCAACAGCCCCAACGGCATCATCATGCTCAACGATCAACTGGAAGTTCAGCAGATCAATCCTGCCGCCCTCAAGATCCTGAAGCTGCACTCCGAAAACGCCGTGCTGGGCGACCAGGTGATCCGCATCCTGGACCCCGCGCCTTTCCTGAAGGTGAAAAACACGGGCCGCGGCATTTTCCATCAGCGTTCCTACCTGGCCGAATACGGCTGCACCATCCAGCAGACCATCGTGCCCGCCGAGGACGGCCGCATGCTGCTGTGCATCATGCGCGACGTGAGCGACGAGGAGGAAGCCCGCCGCCAGCGGGAGGAGATCAGCCGCCAGACCGTGGAAGTGGCCGACAAGGTGGTGGACAAGCAGATGCGCATCGTGCAGGAGATCGCCAGCCTGCTTGGCGAAACCGCCGCGGAAACCAAGATCGCCTTGTCCAAGCTGAAGGAGTCCATTACCAATGAATGATTTGACTTGTGATATCGGCTATAAAAGCGTCAACCACGTGGGCGAGCAGCTTTGCGGCGACCATGTGGAGGTGGTGGAGCAGGAGGATGGCTCCACGGTGATCGTGCTGGCCGACGGCCTGGGCAGCGGCGTAAAAGCCAGCATCCTGTCCACCCTCACCAGCAAGATCATTTCCACCATGCTGGCCGCAGGGCTGTCCATCGAGGAGTGCGTGGAAACCATCGCCGCCACCCTGCCGGTGGATTCCATGCGGGGCGTGGCCTATTCCACCTTCACCATCATCCGCCTGATCCGCAACCAGACGGCGGAACTGATCCAGTATGACAATCCCCAGGTGATCGTGCTGCGAAACGGTGAAAATTGGGAATATCCCCGCACAGAAACCACCATTGGCGGCAAGCTGATTTTTCGTTCGCTGATTCGCCTGCAGGAGGATGACGTCTTCATCGCCATGAGCGATGGCTGTCCACACGCCGGCATCGGCATCGCCTACAATTTCGGCTGGAAGCGGGAAGATATAATCACCTTCATGGAAGCCATGAATCTGTGCGGCTACACGGCCAAGAATCTCTCTACCCTGCTGGTGGACGAGTGCAACAAGCTCTACGGCGGGAAGCCCGGGGACGACGCCACCTCCTGTGTGGTGCGCATCCGCAAGCGCGTGCCCATGAACATGCTCTTCGGCCCGCCCAGCAACCGGGACGACGGCAACCGCATGATGAGCCTGTTCTTCGCCAAGGAAGGCAAGCACATCATCTGCGGAGGCACCACCTCCTCCATTGCCGCCAAATGGCTGGACAAGCCGCTGCGCGCATCCCTGGATTTTACCGATGACATTCCGCCCATTGCCTATCTTGAGGGCGTGGACCTGGTCACCGAAGGCGTGATCACGGTGAACCGGGTAGTGGAATACGCCAAGGATTACATCGGCGAAAACAAACGCTACGAAGCCTGGAGCAACGGCAGGGACGGCGCATCCATGATCAGCCGCCTGCTGTTTGAGGAGGCCACCGACATCAACTTCTATGTGGGCAAAGCCATCAATCCGGCCCATCAGAATCCTGACCTGCCCATCAACTTCAACATCAAAATGAATCTGGTGCACGAGTTGTCGGAAGCCCTCAAGAAGATGGGCAAGCGCATCAAAGTCAGTTATTTCTAAGGAGCAGACATGTACAAGTTTGATACCAAAGTCCAATACCTGAAATACAAGGTGCTGCGGGAAGTGGCCCGGCAGGCCTGGAATGACACACTGCTGGACAACGTGCTGGACATTCCCAGAATGATCGTCCCCGGCAAAGTGCCCACCATGCGCTGCTGCGTGTACAAGGAGCGGGCCATCCTGGCCGAGCGCGTCAAACTGGCCATGGGCGGCGGCAATCCTGCCAACATCATCAATGTAATCGATATTGCCTGTGACGACTGTCCCGCCGTGGGCTATCAGGTGACTGATTCCTGCCGGGGATGTCTGGCCCATCGGTGCGAGGATGCATGCAGACGCGGCGCAATCTCCTTTGACCACAAGCACGAGGCCCACATCGACAAAACCAAGTGCGTGGAATGCGGCCAGTGCGCCAAAGTCTGCCCCTACAGCGCCATTGTCAACCGCAAGCGTCCCTGTCAGAACGCCTGCAAAATCAAGGCCATTTCCATCAATGAGGGCAACGCAGCCAAGATCGACGACGAAAAGTGCATCCAGTGCGGCGCATGCGTATACCAGTGTCCCTTTGGCGCGATTACAGACCGGTCCTTTATCATCAATGTGATCGACATGCTGAAAAAAAGCCAGGACAATACCCGATACAAGGTTTACGCCCTGGTAGCGCCTGCCATCGGCAGCCAGCTGAATTACGCCAAACTCGGTCAGGTCGTCACCGGCATCAAGAAGCTGGGCTTCTACACTGTCGTGGAAGCCGCCCTTGGCGCGGATATGGTGGCACAGGCCGAATCCAGGGAGCTGACGGAAAAGGGGTTCCTCACATCCTCCTGCTGTCCCGCCTTCGTGCGCTATGTCAGGACCGCCTTCCCGGCACTGGTTCCCTATATCTCCCATAATCTGTCACCGATGGCAACCATCGCCAAATACATCAGGGAACACGATGAGAACGTCAAAATCGTATTCATCGGCCCCTGCACTGCCAAAAAGGCTGAAGTGCAGCTGGACGATGTGAAGCCCTATGTAGATGCCGCCATCACCTTTGAGGAACTGCAGGCTCTTCTGGACAGCAGGGACATCGACATTACCACCCTGCCCGAGGATGTGCTGGACAATGCCAGCTACTTCGGCCGGATCTTCGCCCGCAGCGGCGGTCTGTCCGACGCTGTGGCCGAGGGCCTGAAGGAACAGCATCTGGATGACTTCCAGCTGAAAGCCTGCGCCTGCGACGGCATCGAGGAATGCCGCATTGCCCTGCTCAAAAAGAGCCGGAATGCGCTGGACGCCAATTTTATCGAGGGCATGGCGTGCGTGAGCGGCTGCATTGGCGGTGCAGGCAATCTGACCCACGGTGAAAAGAACAGGGCCGCCGTGGACAGCTATGGCCGTGAAGCCCTGGAAAAAACCATTCTGGATGCCATCTCACCTCTTCAGTAGCACAATCGCATGGCGGCATACTGCCGCCGTGCTTTTTTGTTTCCCGATTTCCGCATTGCAGGGTTTCAGGATAACCGGGAAAAGCCGTTTCATGGTTTGCACACTCGCTGTTTTCCGGTACAGAAAAAGCCGGCTGATCCGCCGGCATATGATACATATGCTTCCCCTTCAGATGCTGCCTACTTTTCCGTCTCGCATGATTTTCTGCCTCACGCTTTCCTGACAGCATCCGCATCCACGCCGGGAGCCGTTTTATCCAGGTATGCAAACGCAGGCCTGCGGACCAGCAGGGGCACCATGGCTCCATACATTCCGTATTTCATATCGGTTTCCATCTTTTCTCCAGGCTCTATGCATCTCCGGTCGGAAGCGCTCGGGCTCCTGCCATGCTGCTCAGAAAATGAGCACTGTCAGTCCCGCAACAGCCGCGGCTCCGACAATCCAGATGCCTGTCAGAATACCGCGCTTTTTCAGCACCTGCGGCCAGGTCTGCACAAAGGGAATGTCCTCCAGTCCGGGAATGACCCAGAAGCGGCTGTGTCCGACCCAGAGGCGGTCAATGACGATCCCGTCATACCAGTTCATGACTTCGAGAAACAAAAGCGCCTGCAGATAGGCCGGCCGGAATTCATGAATCCCGTTCCACAGTCCAATGATCAGCAGCAGCGCTGCCAGCATCACCAGAACAAACACGGGCATGAACCATTTCCGCCTCCGGGCCACGGACGCCCGGCTGGCCAGGCCCAGGGCATACGCCTTCTCCTGCACAGGCTCCGGATAGAAAAACAGACCGTTCAGTGCACGTTTTCCGACACCGAGCTTCACCAAAAGAGTGAACGCGGTACAGAACAGAACGAGCTGCACAAATATCATGGTGCGTCAGCTTCCTTTCGCTTTTCCACAGGACAGCAGCCGTGAACACGCACAGAGCCGGCGCGCTGTCTCACTCTCTGGCCGGATCAAAACGCAGCCGGTAATCACAGCATTCCGCACCTTCCGACACCGCGGCGCTCCGCTCATAGCGGATGTGGTAAAACCCCTGCATATAGGCCTTGTCCATATGACAGATGCACAGGACGGCCTTTTCCTCCCCCAGCTGTCTTGCCAGTTCATGATAGGGACAGGACAGGATATCCACGCCGTACATGTCCGGCGGCCTGGAAACGATGCGCCGTCTGTAGCCCAGGCGTTCACCGCTCATCCGGTCCATGATGCGGCCAGTATGCCGCCAGATCATCCTGGACACACCGGGCAGCCGTGTGATGCCGTGCACAAGCCTGGCAAAACGCTTTCCCATCCCGTCGCCATAGCTGTTCAGCATCTCTTCCGCATCAGCGCCGCGCCATTCCAGAACCCGGTACAGGGCGACAGCCGGAAGCACCATGGCCCCCCTCTGCCGTTTCAGTTCAGGATTCACGGCAAGCATCCCGGCATATTCCCGCCCGGCTTCACGCCAGACATCCTCAGCCTTTTCCCGGCCGAATGCTCCTCGGAGCACTTTCCTGAACCCCCGGTAGAACCATTGCCTGTTCAGCGGATTCACGTACTATTCCTCCCTGAGAAACCGATGTATTTCCCTGGAAAACCGCTCCGGGAACATGAGTACAAGCTCCGCATGCGCCAGGCCCTGGAATTCTCTTGAAACGGTCTGCGGATAGACTTTCCGGGTATATGCCAGGTCCTGCTTCCTTGCGCGCTTTTCTTCCTCTCCGTACCAGTATTCGATACGGGTGGGAACCTTCGGCACAGGATCCGGCATCGCATAGTTGTTCGTCGACCAGAAGACATTGTAGATAGTCCGCGGCGTGAAATGGTGCTTTTCAAAATCGAAGATTTTCCGATAATGTTCTTCCGGGTCCTCTCCCTCAGGCGTCCATCGCTCCGGCGGGGCTGCCAGCTTCATCATATGCATGGACTTGGTGCCAAGCATCATCGTCACCCAGTCCTTCAGCGCAATCAGGCGGCAGATCAGGCGCGGATAGGGATAGGGCGTGATGCCCGCGTCAATGACCGCGCGGTCTACGGGAATGTCTTCCGTGGCAAGAAACCGGATCACGCTCGCTCCGCCCATGGAAACGCCGTACATGGCTTCAATGTGCCGGACACCTTTCCGGCGCAGCACATCCGCCGCATCCTTCACGTTCTTCTCCAGCGACACAAACTCGGTTCCCGCCTCATCATGCCCGTCCGCAATGATCAGGTACACATGATAATCCCGGGCCATGGCTTCCGCTGACTTCCGGAATACCCACCAGGGCTCAGCCGCGCACTGGAACATGACAAACGTTTCCCCGTGTTCCAGACCGAATTCGTAGACCTTCACGGCTTTCCGCTTCCTTTCAAAAGCCTGCCCGCATGCCGCCGAGGTATTTTCCCGGGTGTGCCTGCATTCATGGTGCCTCCGGTGAGCACATGTCTGCCGGAGCGCACTTTTCCTGAGCGGAAAACATCAGGCCGCCATCCATTCTGAAGCTTCTGTCGGCATACTTCAGGGCGTCATTCTCATGGGTAACAATGAATACGCCCTTATTCTCTTCGTGCGCATAGTCACTAAACGCAGACAGGACCAGAGCTGTGTTTTCGTCGTCCAGGTCCCCGGTGGGCTCATCGGCAAAGAGCAGATCTGGCTCCCCGGCCAAGGCGCGGACGATGGCCATGCGGCGGAGTTCTCCGCCTGACAGTTCAGCAGGCCTGGCATCCCTGAGGTGGGCAATGCCCAGGCGCTCCATCCACTTCTCCGCACCGTCCAGCGGAAGTGCCCTGCCGTAGAGTTTTGCCGGGAGCAGAATGTTTTCCAGCACACTCAGGGTATCAATGGCGCTCCTGCCCTGGGGAACGACGCCGATTCTTTCGCTGCGCAGCCGGGAAAGTTTCCGGTCATCCAGACTGTACAGGTCGGTATCGTCCAGATAGATGCTGCCCTCCGTGGGCACTAGAAGACCGCAGAGCATGTTCAGCAGTGTCGTCTTGCCTGAACCGCTCCGGCCCATCAGCACGATGACCTCACCGCTCCGGAGCTCCAGGCTCAGCGGCTTTACGGCAAAAAAGTGATTGGCATCGCCGGTTTTGCGGAAATAGCGTTTGGAAATGTTTTCAGCTTTCATGCGCATATCAGTTTCCCTCCCGCAGGGCGATGCCGGGATCCACCCGGCTCAGGCGGTACGCGGCGGCAATGCTGGCCAGCGCCGCCACAAGCACGGAAAGAAGCATGGTTCCTCCTGCCAGCAGCAGCACCTTCCCCGTATCCGGCATCAGATACGGAAGCTTCAGTGCGCTTTCAATGAGCTGGGCGAAGGGAAACAGAAACAGCGCCGCCACCAGAATGCCGGTCAGTCCGCCCAGCAGCCCGCACACGGAAGACTCCTGCAGCACCAGGCGCGAGAGCATGCCGCGGGATGCACCCACTAGCCGGAGTACGGCAAACTCTCTGGACCTTTCCCGGATGATCAGTGCAAAAGCCAGCAGCAGAATCATGAACGCCAGAACCCATACCGCCACAATCAGTATTGTGACTGTGCGGCTGATGCCCGCCAGACTGTCCGATACGCCGGTGATCATGCTGCGCGTGCGCACAGCGGTCACCTTGCGGATATGTCCGTTCAGCTGACTGTTGACCGTGCCGATATCGCAGCCATCCTTTACCTTTACATACACAGCGGAGATCACCTGGTCCCCGCTTTCAATCCGGTGGCTTACGCCCATGGCCTCCGCCGCCTGAAGCAGCGTGTTCATGGTGTCCATATTGCAGTACACAGCCGTATCCAGCCCGGTACCGGTGGCTTCGAGCCGCGCAACCACCTTGCAGCGCTGATCATAGATACGGATGATTTCTCCCACTTCCGCTTCCACCTTGCAGCCCACAGCCACGTCCATGTCTCCCAGTTCCCGCGTAAGACTCCGGGAAATCCAGGGCTGCACCGTGAAATCCCGCTGCGGGTCAATGCCGATCACCTGGATCTTGATGGAACAGCAGTCCGCTTTCAGGGAGGCCAGGAAAGTCTGCGGCGCGGCCTTTTCCACGCCTTCCACTTCCAGTGCCTGGTCCAGGGCGGAAGCATCCATGTAAAACGCGCCTGTGGTTCCCTGCAGGAACATGTTCTGGAAGCTCACCTTGCTCTGGGCCTCGGAGGGCACCAGAATGATATCCGCGCCAAGCCGGGCCTCCAGACTGTTCAGTCCGCTGCGCAGCGAGAGCACCACCACCGATCCGCCAAAGACCGCCAGCGCAAGGAAGGCGGTCAGAAGGGTCAGCGCCAGCGTACGTCCCGGCCTGCGGGTCAGGTTTTTGACAGATAAGGAAAAGTTTTTCATCGGCTCGTTACTCTCTCCCGGTCAGGATCGCGCCGGTCAGGGCAGTGATCAGCGCAAGCGAAAACAGGATGATCATGGCGGGCTGCATCACCATCCGGCACTGCATGGTGCTCATATGGCAGATGTCAATCAGCGTGCCCGGCGTCGCAATGCCCATAAGGCACACGGGCAGGGCGCTGAGATACGCACCCTGCCGCGCACGTTTCACGCACAGGCAGAGCACTGCCATAACGCCAAGCACACAGCCCAGTCCCAGAAGCGTCTGTCCTGCCCAGTGACACGGACCAAAGGAACCGTCTTCATGGACGCAGGGGGAAAGGAAGGTCTGGCTGCCGATCGCAGTCACCAGCGCTGCAGCCAGAAGAATGACGGCGGGTATTGTCTGCTTTTTCATGGTTCAATCCCCTGTTTCCGTTATCGTTATTTTCCGAAGTTTTCGTTGATGATTTCACGGGCGACCTTGCCGTGCTCCAGCACAATGGTGCGCTGGGCGGCTTCCGCCACCTCCGGGTCATGGGTAACCACGATCAGGGTGGTGCCCTCCCTGTGGAGCTGGGCAAACAGACCCAGCACAATGTTTTCATTGGCTTCGTCCAGGTTGCCGGTGGGTTCGTCGGCCAGGACCAGCTCGGGATGATTGATCAGCGCCCGCGCCACGCACACACGCTGCTGCTCGCCGCCGGACAGCTGGCTGGGCAGATGCCGTGCACGCTCCCTGAGGCCCACACGCTCCAGAGCCTCCAGGGCTTCCTTTTCATCGGGCATAGAGTGATAGTACTGGGACACCATCACGTTTTCCACGGCGGTCAGGTAATTGACCATGTGGAACTGCTGGAAGATCAGGCCGATCTTGTCCCTGCGGATGTCCGTCAGCTTTTTGCTGCTCTCCTTGGCAATGTCCACGCCGTCCAGCAGAACCTCGCCCTTGGTGGGCTTGTCCATGCACCCGATAATGTTCATCATGGTGCTCTTTCCGCTGCCGGAAGGTCCCATGATCGCCACCCATTCCCCCTGGTCCACATGGATGCTCACATTATCCAGTGCCTTTAATTCCCCGTAAATCTTCGATATATTTCTCAGTTCAAGCAAGCTCATGATGTCATTCTCCTTTCAGGACGATAGCCGGATCAATGGCCACTGCGCGCTTGATCGGCAGCAGGCAGGACGCCGCGGCAATCGCCATGGAAACGATGATGGCGGCAGGCAGCAGCAGCGGCTGGAAAGTGATGGAAGAGCCAAACACATTGACGCTGACCACCTGGGCGAACACAAAGCCCAGGAGCGCGCCCATCACGCCGCCCAGCAGTCCCAGGAACAGGCCTTCGCCCAGGAATTCCGCACGGATGGAGCCGTCAGACGCGCCCAGCGCCTTGCGCAGGCCGATTTCCCTGCGGCGTTCGGAAACGACAGCCATCATCGTGGTGCTGACACAGATCATGGTCAGAAGCAGCACAACCAGCGTGACCAGGAACACCAGTGCTGTCAGTTTTTCCAGTACCGAAGCCTCGGAGCGTGCCACGCGCTTGACCAGTCTGGCCTGAACGCTGTCGCTTCCTGCCGTGATCGCCTCCGTGTAGGCTTCCAGCTGTTCCACAGATGCGGACACCGAAAGCTCCGCCACGTCCAGGCGGTCCGCTCCGGTCATGTTTTCCATGTCCTGAATGGAAAGGAACACGTACCCTTCTTCCTCACCGCCGGTGGTCAGAATCCCGGTAACGGTAAAGTTCAGGGTTTTCGGCTGTGCGGCCGCGGTGGTTTCCGTTGCCCTGTTCAGGGCATCCACAACCGCGGCGGACGTCACAGTGGCGCCGCTCAGGGCATCCACACCGTCGCCCAGCGCAAGCGGCAGGGTTTTTCCCGCAAACTGATTCAGGAACGCTTCATCCTCGGAAATGCGTCCGCCGTATTCCGGCGTCTGGGTGGATACGTCCACGGAAACCGATGCAATCCTCGCCTGGTCATCAAGCTCTGCCGTCACATAGATCATGCCGCCGCCAAAGCCTTCCGCCTGGCCGGACAGCGATGCTCCCGGCACCCGGCTCTCTTCCGGGGTCCTGGTGCCGGAAGCGCTTGTCGGCTGATAGGTCAGTTCCATGGTGGAACCGATCCTGACGCCGATATTCTCCGCGATTTCCTTTCCCACCAGCACCTGACGGGTCGCCGAAGGATACTCGCCTTCAATGCTGAAATACGGGCTTGTTTTCGTAATCTGCGTAAAGTCCGTGCCCGCCGCAGTGAAGGACTGCTGACGCGTGGTCATATCCAGCCGTACATAGCGGTAAGGCGCGGCACCCACCAGCTCGGATTCCGGGATCTGTTTCAGGGCTTCCGCAAGATTTTCGCTGTTCAGGATCTCATTGTTTTTGGGCAGCAGGAGCATGTTCGCGCCGTAGGAACGGAACTGGGCACCCATCTGCCGGGGCACGTCCACATAAATGGTTACAAGACCGGCCAGAATCGTGGCTCCAATGCCAATGGACAGCAGTGCGATGATCATGCGGGAGCGCCGGCGCAGCAGCGACGCGGTGATCATGCGCAGAAACATTCTTCGTTTTGTCATCGTTCTCTTCACCTTCTCAATGTCCACCGTGCAGCACTTCTGCAGGCCGCAGGCGCAGCACCTGGCGGATGGCAGGAAGGCTGCCGGCGATGGTGACCAGGGCGATCAGACCGGCTACGATCGGCGCGACCTTGGGATTCGGGTCAATGGCCGAGCCGAACACGCTCTGTCCGATGAGCTGCGCAAAACCCAGTCCCAGGAAATATCCGACGCCAAATCCCACCAGCGCGGTGATCAGAATCTCGGTCATGACAACGCCGGTGATCGAATGATCCCGGGCGCCGATGGCCTTGAACAGGCCGATTTCCTGGCTCCGCTCCATGACGGAGGCGGTCACCAGGTTCGAGATGCCCAGTGCCGAACCGATAAGGCTCAGCGCCGTGATCAGGATCATCAGCAGCTTGGTCTTGTCCAGGATGGTGCCTTCGCTTTCCGCCACCTTGCGCACTGCGCTGGCCACCGAGCCCGTGATCACTTCCTGGATCTGATAGCAGATGGCACTGACATAGGCCGTGCAGTACCAGGTCTCGTAGTCCCGGGAGGACAGGGCGGCCGGATTGCGTGCCGCGCGGCGGGCCAGTTCATTGTCCGGGGTCGTCAGGGCAGACACTTCAATGGAGGCCACCTTGTTTTCCCGGTCGGTCATTTCCTGCACCAGGTCAAGGATGCCGAACATCTGCTCGTCCTCATCGCCGCCCGCATCATACACGCCGGCAATGGTCACATCCTTTTCCCCCTGAACGGTGGCAATATGCACGGTATCGCCCGCGTGCCAGCCCATTCTCTGGGCCAGCAGCGTGCCCGCCATGACCTCGGACGCGGCATTTTCATCCTTTTCGTCCAGCCAGCGTCCTTCTGTCACATCCCACCAGGACCGCATGCCCACCACGCCCGCGTCCAGGCTCTCACCGGTGGGAAGGTCCAGATGATGATTGAACCAGGTGCCCGTCATCCGGGCCGTGCTGCCGTCCGGCAGGGCCACCTGCGTGTCCAGGAACGGGGCGAAGTCCACGATATTGAACGCCCAGAATATGGTCTTCAGCTTGCCGAGCTCATCCTCGCGCAGATAGGCCGTATTCAGCTCCTCGCCTTCGCCCACATCATAGATATCGGCGAGAAGTGAGGAATCCTTGGGCTTGACCGTGATATTGGCACCGTAGTTTTTCAGTTCCTTGTTCACTTTTTCTTCCACGCCCATGACCACGTTCAGCATCCCTGTTGCCAGCGATGCACCGAGCACAATGGTCAGAGCGATCAGCAGCATTTTGCCCTTCTGATGAAAGAGCACACCGCGTATCATACGGAACAGCATTGCGAAGCGCCCTCCTTATCTGAATTCTTTTTCACCCGCAATAATATCGCTCAGCTTGAAGACCAGGCTGCCGTCCTTCACCTCGTAAGGCAAGGGAATCGGGTTGCAGCCGCCCTTGAAGCCAATGGTGTTGATGTTCATCACCACGTCGCAGCGCTTGCAGATGACCTGGCCGCTGCGCTCAAAGTATCCCGCATTGCCGCACACCTCGCAGGCATCCAGACCCACGCCGTAGGATGCGGAACCCGGTTTCTTCACCGCGATCCAGCGGACATTGATGTTCTTTTCCGTCTTGTACTCAAACCGGTGCAGATGTCCGTCGCTGACAGCCTCCATCGGTACCAGAATGACACCGGCTGCCTCGTCCACGGTATACGCTTCCGGCGCGGAAAGCTCCACCTGCTTGGTGTCGTTGGTCTTTACCACTGTCATGATCACCGTGCACAGGCAGATGCACACCAGAATGCCTGCGGCCACACGCCGCCAGTGCCGGTTCCGGGCTTTCAGCTTGCGTAGCTGGGCGGGGTTGTCATAGGGTTCCCGGATGACTGTGCCCTGCCGGAAGAGCAGGACTGCCATCACCGCGGCGATCACTACCGTGATCCAGATGAACAGCATGGAATGATTGGCGGTAAACATCATCCAGTCGCCGATCCACCCGTAGGCGTCACCCGTGTATTTCACAGGCCACTTGAGCCACTTGGCCCGGTTGACCCAGGGAACAAAGTAGCGGCCGAAACAGTATGCAGCAAAGGAAAGCAGGCCTGCGTTCATCGCAAAGGGAACCAGGCCGTAGGGCTTTATGTACAGCGCACAGCGTGAAAGCAGGCGCGAATATACGAACAGGAGTACCAGTGCGCCAAGCCATCCGGCCATACGCACCATGTAATATGAGGACAGATAGCCCTGGCCCATGGTATTGAAGCTGAACGGATACAGCAGTACGCCGGGCAGGGCATAGAAGATCAGCGTGGCTGACAGAAGGGAACCCGCAGCGCAGAGAATCATGCTCCCCGCATGCATTTTCCCGTTTTCCTTCCGGCCGAACAGGGCCGTCAGGATCAGAACCAGCAGTGTCAGCACCAGAATAACCGCGTAAATGTAATGATTCCAATGGCTGGATATAATGAGTCTCGTATTGAATTTCACGGCAGCCAGCGTGACAGAAGCGAGAACGCCCGCGATCAGGGCGATTCCATGGACCATCTGTCCCTTTCTGCCAAGCAGCCGTGACAGCATCACATGCATGAGGGTGGTCAGTGTGACGGCAAGAAACAGATCCTGCGTCACCATCCAGATATACTTGAACACGTCAGAACCCCCAAAAATAATTATCTGTAAACGCACACAATGCTGGCGCGTCCTCCCCCGCGGGGGACGCGCCAGCATACTGACAGTATTATCCGGGAATCAGCTTACCATTCCTTGACGAACTTCCAGCCGGTCCAGGTGACTTCCAGAGGCTCGGTCCAGAAGGAATCCGCCTCAACGCCGGTTTCCGCATCCACATGCAGCAGGTAGCCGTTCTCAGCAGGGCTCTTGATGTACAGGGTCACGGTGTACTCGCCTTCTGCCAGAGGGATGTTGTTGCCATAGTGGGGGCCATCGCTGGCGGCCATGGGCATCATGGAACCGGAATACACTTCCTTGCCTTCCAGATCCTTGATCACGAAGTCAATGCTCAGATAGGGCACCCAGCCGTCCACCGGGAAGCCATAGGGGTTCTCATTGGCGGTCAGGTCCACTTCGATGTGCAGGTCAGAGCCTTCCTTGGGGGTGGCATTCTCGGCGGGAGCCATGTCCACGGGCTGGAAATACACCATTGACAGGGTCATGAAGTCGACGGTCTGCTCGCCTTCCACACCCAGTTCATATTCATCGAAACCCGCTTCTTCAGCGAGACCAACGGCGGTCATGCTCATCAGCAGCATAGCAGTCAGCAGCAGGGCAAAAAACTTTTTCATCGTGAAATCCTCCTACATCATTGTCAATTGTATATCCTGCGCGGACTGCGCGGGGCTGTCCGCGGGGGTATCTGTGTTACTTGGAATACTGTGCTTTCAGCGCATCGATCCGGCCGCGGTAATGGGCCATCAGGAACGTGACCAGCAGGATGATCGAAAGGATCAGCTGAGGCAGCAGAGTTTCCATCCAGGGATAAATGCCGAAGATCTGAATCACGTCGTTCTCCGGTACACCGGGCACACGCAGTGTCAGGTCAAACACGTTGCCTTCCGCCAGCTCCTTGATGCCGCTGCCCAGGAAGGAAACGCACATGATCGCCATCAGAATGGATGTCGCGGTGAAGAACAGCTTGATCGGCAGCTTGATGGACAGCTTGGTGATCGCCAGATACACGAACACCAGAAGCACGCAGCCTGCGCCGAAGCCGGCCCACACCATTCCGGGATTGCCTTCCGAAAGCATCGGCTGGTAGAACAGCACCACTTCCGCGCCTTCACGGAACACGGAGAGGAAGGCAGTGAATGCCAGAGCGAAGGCACTGCCCTGTTCCACGGAGGACTGCACCTTGCCGTCGATATACCGGCTCCAGGAAGCGGCTTCCGCCTTGGAGATCATCCAGTTGCTCACATAGAACAGCACACACACAGCAATCAGTGCGGTAATGCCCTCGATCACTTCCTGTGCAAGACCCGCGCCTACAAACGCCTGCTTTTCCCAGGCCAGAATGCCGGCGGCGATGAAGCTGGCCGCCACACCGGCAGCCGCGCCGATATACACATTCTTGAGGTTCCTGCTGTTCCCGCTCTTGGTCAGGTACGCGATGATGGCAGCGATGACCAGAATGGCTTCCAGGCCCTCACGGACAATGATGCCGAAGGCACCCAGGAACGTCAGCAGCCGGGGATCGGTCTGCTGCGCGGCTTCCTCCTGGGTTTCACCGGCCGCTTCGCCTGATTCCGCAGCAAGCGCTGCCCTGGCTTCCTCTTCCTTCGTGTCCAGCGCCTTGGCCAGCTTCAGCACCGTGTTCTTGGCGCCATCGGTGGTGGTACGGTACTTGTTTTTCTGATACTTGACCTGCGCGTTATCGAGCAGGCCCTGCAGGTTGGAAAAGTAGCCATCCATTTTCTGCCGGTCTTTCAATGTCAGGTCCGTATAGATCCTGTGATTCAGCCCGGACTCTTCATACACGGAGTAGTAGGCGGTGTTCAGGTTGTCCTGAGCCGCCTCAAAATCCTTGTCCAGATATCCCATGTAGGCGGTATCCAGAAGTTCCTTTACCAGGGTTGCCGCCTCATACCAGTTGGCATACTTCTGTGCGGCACCGGGGTCAGCCGAGTATTCCGGATAGGGATCAGTGGACACCAGCTCACCGCGCTTGTAATACTTGGTTTCGCTCTGCACACCGCCCTGTATCGCCGCAAGCTTGTTCCCGTCCTCGCGGATCATGGTCTTCAGCTTTTTCAGCGCGCTTCGGACAGAGACGATGGTCTCCTGGTCCGTGTTTTCCTTCTTCACCGCGGCCTTGCAGGCGGAAAACTGCATTTCCACCGCATTTTTCCGGTTGCCGGAAACATAGCTCATGGTCTGCCGCTCAAAACCGGTGGTTTCATATACCCGGAAATAGGCGTTGCTCACATTGTCATAGGCCGTTTTCGCATCGCCATCCAGATAGCTCTCAAAAGCGGCGTCCAGGTACTTGTCTATTTCATCCGAGGCATCCGCCCAGCGGGTGGACGCTTCTTCGGCAAAAGCCCCCATGGGCAGCACCAGCATCATTACCATCAGGCCGCACAGCAGACTCGCGGCGAGCCTTGACTTTCTCATTCTAAGTCCTCCATTTCCTTCCCGCTTCTTCCCCAGAAGAAGGGAAACCGTTAGTTTTCACTAACTTGCGCCATATCATAGCACAACCATTTATCGTATTTCTATCCTGATATTGACCAGTTTGACTTGTTTAATTGCCCAATATTGACCTTTTTCCAAAAGCCGTGACAACGCGGTTAGTTTATGTTAACATTTATCAGAAGGTTAGATATAACTAATTTCAGGACACGGATCAGGAAGGTGACTCGGCTTGAATACCAGGCAGACCGGCGGCAAGGCTCTCACGGAGGCAGCTCTGGATTATCTGAATACACACAGCACTGAAAAATTCTCCCTGGAAAAGCTTGCAGGCGCACTGTTTGTGAACGGAAGCTATCTGATGCGTACCTTCAAGCGTCAGACGGGCATAACCCCGCTCGCCTATCACCAGGCCGTACGCTGCAAAAATGCCAGGGAACTTCTGACAGCCACGGATCTGAGCATCTCAAAGGTCGGAGAGACCGTAGGATTTGTGTCCTCCTCCCATTTCACGCATGTTTTCCGAAAAATCGAAGGCTGTACGCCCAGTGAATACCGGAAGCGCCATGCTTCCGCCGGCCAGGAGGAAACCGAGCCATGAACAGCACACACGACCGATATCTGTTTGCCGTGCAGATGCTCAAGGAAACATATCCGTGCGTGAGATCTGTCGATGTGGCACATTATCTGGGTGTATCCAAAGCCGCCGTCAGTACTGCACTCCGGCAGCTGCGGGAGCAGGAACTGATGGAAGTGGAACCCGATGGAAATCTGGTCTTTACCGCCAAAGGGAAAACACATTCCGAACGGCTCCGGACACGCGTCCTTTTTTTCCAGCAGTTGCTCACAAGAGCCGGTGTGGAACCGTCCCTGGCCATGCGCGATGCCATTTCCTTCAGCTGGGAAATGAGTGATGATTCCTTTGAGGCCTTCCGGAACCTGATGGCATGACCTGCCCGGGCATTGCCCTGACCCGGTCCGGCGGCGCAGCTGGTGTTCCCCGTCATGACCTTCACCAACGTGAAGGGCTGCGCCATGCAGTCCCTGAAATCAAGAAAGCGCTTTGCAGACTTTTTCTGCAAAGCGCTTTCAGTATGTACAGCCGCCTTCCCGGCAGCACATTTTCATGCATTCTGCCCTTCCCTGGTCAGCCGCGCGTTATATCCCAGCGCAACCATCCCGGCCCCGCCGGCAGGATGGAAATCGGGGTTTATTCTGACACACCGAACGGAGAGAACGTGACATGCATGGCAATATCTGACGGGGAAGCATATTCATCACGCAGCATCGGTCCACAGCTGTTGGAGCCGATACCCGTCTGGAACGCATCGACGCACAGGATGACGGAATCACTCTTTTCCAGTTCAAAGTTGTGCTTTTTCACAGTCAGTTCTTCCTGCGTATAGGGAGAAACATTGAAGCTGAAATCGTCCCCATGTACACGCAGGCCGCCCAGGCAATCCCGCACTTCCAGATAAGAACATCCGCAGTGGCTGCCGTTTTCCTGGGGCTTGATGTAATCCTCATGCATCTGTGCAGCGTCTGCCTGATACAGGTGCCTGAAGCTGGAGCGATGCTTGTCCACATAGCTCTCATAGGGGCCGAAGCCAAAATATTCCACTTTGCACAGGCTCCTGGGCAGACGGAACCGCAGGCCGAATCTTGGCAGTGCCGGGATCTGCGGATTCCGCCGGGCATCCACTGTGACCTCTACTTCGCCGTTCGGCCGGATCGTCCATACCGCGCTGCCCGTTACCGCAGAAGCATTCACCACCATGCAGATGACAAACTCACTCCGCAGCACACAGCAGCCGTTTTCAAGCGTAACCTCGGTACCATGGCTGCGGGAACCGGCGCGGTCAAAGTTGAACCTGCTCCACTCCACCCTGATCCGACGGTCATTGTCCGTGGGCGCACGCCAGATATTCCATTCCATTGGCTGACTGAGCAGCGACCGGCCATGGCTGGTCATTTCATCAAAGCAGGCACGTGTTTTGCTGTACACATAGCGGAAATCCGGTCCGCTTATGATCAGCTGACGCTCTGTTTCCCGCACCTGGATCTCCCCCTGAACTTCCGGCAGTTCCGGGGCCGTATAGCACTGCCTGCCCGCTTCATCCTCACCCAGGAAGGTGCCGGCAGGAACCAGGTCCGTGCCCTTCAGGGCATATTCCGTAAAATGCACCGCAAAGTCGCCTGTCAGCTGCTTTGGATACGTCAGTGTGATTTCCCTGCGCCCGTGCGGCGCAATGTCCAGAAGTTCTGCGGGAACGGGTGCGGTACAGATATCCTGCCCGTTCTGGCGAATGGTGTATGTCATGCAGACTGCCTGCCCCAGAGAGGTAAAATCCAGCGTGTTCCAGAGCGTAAAGCGGCCCCCGGAAACATCCGCGGCAACGACGCGGGCCGGGCGGTACACATTCCGATATTCGATCAGACCCCTGTGGGGCGTGCGGTCCGGATATACCAGGCCGTCCATGCAGAAATTCCCGTCATGCGGGTATTCGCCAAAATCACCGCCATAGTAATACTTCGGCCTGCCGTCGACAGTGCGGCCCATGTACACGGCATGATCGCACCACTCCCACACAAAGCCGCCGCAGTGCCGGTCATGGCTGTGGAAGAACTGGAAATAGTCCTCCAGATCGCCGGGGCCGTTTCCCATGGCGTGGCAGTATTCGCACAGGATATAGGGCTTGGGATTTTTCCCGTCAGTGAAGTACTGCTCCATTTCCTCCAGACTGGGATACATGCGGCTGAACAGGTCCGTGTTCAGCTGTCCTTCCAGGTCATTCTGCCAGGAGCGCTCATAGTGCACCAGCCGGGACGGATCAAACTGTTTCGTCCATGCCTGCGCTTCCACAAAGCAGCAGCCCGCGCCTGACTCATTGCCCATGGACCAGATCACCACGCAGGGCCGGTTCTTATCGCGCTGGACACAGCGCTGGATGCGGTCCAGGAATACCGGAGCATACACCGGGTCATCCGCCAGTGTGTCGTAATTCTGGGTAGCCGGTCCTACGCCATGCGTTTCAATATCCGCTTCATCAATGATATAGAAGCCAAACCGGTCACAGAGGCGCAGAAACTCCGGCGCGTTGGGATAATGGCTGGTGCGGATGGCGTTGACATTATGAAGCCGCATGACCTCCAGATCCTTCAGCATCTCCTTCATGCCCACGGCATAGCCCACAAACGGGTCGCTGTCATGCCGGTTGACGCCGCGGAACTTGATGGCCTGTCCGTTGATCCTGACCACGCCCTGGTCAATGCAGATTTCGCGCAGACCCACCTTTTCCGCGATCCATTCCTCACCGCACTGCATCAGCAGCGTATACAGATAAGGATTTTCAGCGTTCCACAGAATGGGGTTTTCAAGAGAAAGCGAAATGCTGTCCGCCGCTTTCCCCTGCAGCAGTTCCTTTCCGTCAGCATCCAGCAGCCAGTATCTGACAGGGGCATTACCCGCCCGGTCCAGTTCCACCGATACTTCGGCTGCGGTATAGCCCTCTTTCAGCGCCGTGCGTACGAAATAATCCCGCAGATGCTCTTCACTGCGGCGCAGGATGTATACATCCCGGAAGATGCCCGACATGCGCAGCTTGTCCTGGTCTTCAAAATAGGTGCCGTCACACCATTTCAGCACCAGCACATCGATACGGTTTTCGCCCTGGCGCAGCATGTCCGTCACGTCAAATTCGGAGGTGGAATGGGAAACCTGACTGTATCCCGCAAACGTACCGTTGATCCACAGGTAGAAGCAGCTGTCCACGCCCTCAAAGCACAGAGCGGCCTTTTCCTGCGCCTGAGACTCCCAGACGAAGCTGCGGGAATACAGTCCGCAGGGATTCTCAAAGGGCACATACGGCGGATCAAAGGGAATGGGATACATGACATTGGTGTACTGATGGCGGTCATATCCATGGCACTGCCACACAGACGGAACAGGGATCGTGGTTTCACTCATGGGCTGCTCAATAATATCCTGCGGCACATCCAGCAGGCTCTCATAATAGCGGAAGCTCCACTTGCCGCTGAGCAGGAAAAACCGTTCCGATCCGGTACGCTCGCCGCACAGTGCCGTCTCCCGGCTGCCAAAAGGAATGAAATACGCATGATTGGGCAGGGTGTTGACATGCAGATGCTCAAAACTCTCATGATATCCGGGTAATTTCATAAGCTGCCTCCTTTTACTGTCTGCGTCGGACTTTCACATGCCGGGCCGCCGTTTCAGAAACCGGCCATGGGTACGGCAAAAAATCCCCCTGTCTCTCTGGAAAACGCCCGCACCATCGGCCTTTATAGGACAAGTATAACGGAGACGGGCATATCCCACAAGAGCAGTGCAAAAAGTCACGGACACTGTCGGACAATCAACAGTCTCCAGGACAAAAACGGAAATACCGGTATCGGTTCAGCTGTTTCAGTTTTTTTCCGGCAGCATGCCGGCCATTTGGTTCCTGAGCATGATTTTCATGCCTGATGCTCTCTATTTCAGCCCGTCACAGGAGCCTGACCAGCAGGGGAATCAGGAAAGCGGTCATGATGCCCGCGATCACCAGGGAAATGTAATAGCAAGTGCTCACCATGTTGCCGATCACCGTGGCCGCTGCCGCTCCGGCAACACCCCATCCAAACACCAGGATAAACAGCGGATCCAGCACAATATTGGTCAGCGTTCCCGCCAGATTGCCGTACATGCCCTCCTTGACCGCACCCTCCGCCCGGACCAGCATGCATGCCCATGGCCGAGGAGATCAGCATGAACACCGTCCCGCAGGCAAGCACCTGGAGATAGGTGCGCGAATCCTCCATCATTTCCGGCTTGGTGCCCAGCAGGCGCAGCAGCGGGTTCTGGAAGATCAGCAGCAGGGCAGCGCTGTAGAAGCATAGACTGGACACATTCCCCGCCCTTTCCGAGTCTCCCCTGTCGAAGGCACCCGCGATGGTGGCACTGCCGCCCACGCCGATCATCGTGCTCAGCGCCATGATCGTGCTGAACACCGGAGTGACAATGGAAACCGACGCCACTTTTACCGTGTCGCCCAGCCGGGCGATGAAAAACATGTCGGCCATATTGTAGAAGATCATGATCAGTATGGTCAGAAGCGACGGCACCGCCAGGGCAAAGATGGATTTCCACACCGGCTGATCCCTGAACAGTGCTTCATATTGACCGCGCTTTTCGTGCATGTCTTTCCCTCCGTCTGATCGGTCTGCAATGATTATACCGGCGGGGTCGGACGCGGACAAGAAACAATATTGCGTTATCTGTTGCAGTAATCATCTGTCCTTCAATCATGCCCTGCATGCGCACATACCAGGATGCACTTTTGTATTTTACTGTTCAATGATATAATAAATAGGCAGAACCGGCTATTTTTCCTATGGAGGATGTATCATGATCCGAATCGTTTCCGACAGCACCTGTGATCTGTCGCCGGAATTGATCAAGCGCTACAGCATTGAAATTGTGCCCCTGTGCATTGAACTGGGGGACAGGGAGTATCTTGACGGCGTAAATATCACGCCGGATGAAATCTATGTCTGGTCGGATGCCAACAAAACCACGCCCCGCACTGCCGCCGTATCCTATGACACAGTGGAAAAGCTGCTGCGGCGTTATGTGGAAAGCGGAGACGAAGTCATCTGCTTTTCCATTTCCGATACCATGTCCACCACCGGAAACGTGTTCCGGATGGCCGCAGCGGAGCTCAAAGCAGATCAGAAAATCCATGTCTTCAATTCGGAGAATCTTTCCACCGGCATCGGACTGCAGGTCATTGAGGCAGCGCTGATGGCCTCGCAGGGATGCGGAGCGGATGAAATCATCCGGCACCTGGAATCCATCCGCCCAAGAGTCCGGGCAAGCTTTGTGGTCGACACACTGACTTACCTGCACAGGGGCGGACGCTGCAGCAGTGTTGCCGCCCTGCTGGGCAGCACGCTGAACCTGCATCCGCGGATTGCCGTCGAAAACGGCCGCATGCTGGCCACCAAGAAATACCGCGGCAAGATGCCCGTGGTCTTCACAAAATATGTGCATGACATGGAACCCGACCTGCTCACCGCCAAGCCTGACCGCGTATTCATCACCCACTCCGGCTGCAGTGATGAAATCATAGGCCAGATAAAAACGTACCTGGAAGGCCTGCACCACTTTGATGAAATCCTCATCACGCGTGCAGGCTGCACCGTGTCCAGCCACTGCGGTCCCGGCACGCTCGGCGTACTGTTTATCGCAGGCGAATAATCCCGCCTACCCGGCATCCACCGCGTGACCCAGGCGGGTCCGTTTCCATGCCCGGAATCCCGGCAGCATCAGCAGCCAGGCTTCCGGGCTTTCTTTTGTCCCCGATGCCCGGAATGCCTGAAAAAGCGGACAGGTTCGCGCGGGAACAGGATTGCTTCGCAGCTTCCCGCATGGTATCCTTTACATATACCCGCGTTTGTCTGTATGCATTCCCAGCCACGCAGGAGATGAGAAGCCATGGCCTATATCCGCTCCCCTCATACGGAACTGACAGGCTGCCAGGAACTGGCACCCTATTCCCCCATGATTGATCTGCGCTGTGACTTTGTCATGGTGTACGGCATTGATCCCAGCATGCCCGAAAGGGTCCGCGCCTTCCGCGAGCAGGGATATGTCGTGCATCTCATGACGGGTATTTCCTGGGGCGAATACCAGGATTACCTGGACGGGGACTGGGACGGAAAAAAGCACTGGGATGAAGCCCAGCGCAGCCGCGATGACAGGGAAGTTTCCCACAACCCCACCGTGCCCTATATGTGCCCGACCCTTTCCTTTGCGGATTATCTGATTGAAAAGCTGAAGCCTGCCGTGGACTGCGGCGTGGAAGCCATTCATATGGAGGAACCGGAATACTGGGATTTCAGCGGATACTCCCCCGCGTTCCGCCGGGAATACGAGGAATGGTATCACGAGCCCTGGCAGCCCCCGCATTCAGGCACGGACGCGGCCTGGCGCTGCGCGCGGCTGAAGGTATACCTGTACTGCCGGGCCATTGAGCGCATCAGCCGGGCAGTCAAGGAGTATGCCCGCCGGACTTATCAGAAGGAACTGCGCTTCTATGTGCCCACCCACAGCCTGATCAATTACACGACCTGGAAAATCCTCAGTCCCGAGGCGGAGCTTCTGAACATTCCCTCGGTGGACGGCTATATTGCCCAGGTCTGGACAGGCACCAGCCGGGAAGGCAATGTCTATGAGGGCATCTACCGGGAGCGCACGTTTGAGACCGCCTTTCTGGAGTACGGCGTCATGCAGGAGCTCGTCCGGGGCACGGACCGTCAGATGTGGTTCCTGAACGATCCCATTGAAGACCGTCCTCTGTATACCTGGGAAAACTATGAGCTCAATTACCGCAAGACGCTGACCGCTTCCCTGCTCCAGCCCATGGTGTGGCACTACGAGATCTGCCCATGGCCCCACCGGGTGTTTGAAGGCAGATACCCGCGTCTGCCCGCAGGTGCTTCCTATGATGAAAACACGGCAGCCGGGCAGGCGCTCCGGGCCCTTCACGGAAGCGTGGAGCCGAAGCCCATTCCCGAAAGCTACGCCACCCTGCTTTCCTCCGTTTTCCAGATGCTTGGGGACATGGACCAGCCGGAGTGGAAATTCGACGGTCAGCAGAGCGACGTGGGCATCTTTCTGTCCGACAGCGCTCTGTATCAGCGCACGTTTCCCGACGGCACCGGGAAAAACACCGGGCTTGCGGGCCGGATGTTCTCTGTTCTCTGCAAGAATACGGATCCGGTCTCATTCAACCGGGAGCATTCCCGGCAGCTCATGCAGGAAATTGCCGCAGACAGGGATCTGGCCCTGGATTTCATCCAGAGCGGCGCATTCCCGCAGTTCTATGGTCTGGCGCTGCCCCTGCTCAAGTACGGCCTGGCCGTCCGGCCTGTGCAGCTGGACAATCTGCAGCGGTTTCCCGGCTATCTCAGGGGCATGCGTGTACTCATCCTGAGCTATGAATTCCAGAAGCCCGCCTCACCCGTCATTCATGAGGAACTGGCAGCCTGGGTCCGGGCCGGCGGACGTCTGGTCTATGTCGGCGACAGCTCGGACCCGTTCCATCAGGTGCGTTCCTGGTGGGCAGATGCCGGGTATGCGGATCCGTCCGGGCATCTTCTCCACCTGTGCGGCATACAGGCAAGTGCGCCGAATGGCACATATCCTTCCGGCAAAGGCGCCGTTACTGTGGTCCGGACTCCCCCGTTCCGTTTCTGCCTTTCCAGAGAGGCGGCGGACCTGTGGCGCAATACTGTCCATCAGGTGCTTGAGGAAGCGGGCATATTCTGGCAGGACCGCAATCATCTGACCCTTTGGCGCGGGCCGTACCTGATCAGCGCGGTCATGGATGAAAGCGTCAGTGATGAGCCCAAAGTCTTTGAAGGTCTGTTTGCGGACATGCTGGAAAACGATTTCCGGATTCTACACCGGAAGGAAATCCAGCCCGACAGCAGCGCCATTCTGTTCGATTTCTCGAAAATCGAAAACGAGTCGTTCCGCGTGATCGGATCCTCCGCCAGGATCGAAGAGACCCGCGTGACCCCGGATGCCCTGATGCTGCATTTACGCGCGGCCCAGGGGATCCACGCCTTTGTCCGGATTCGGCTGCCGAAAGCGCCGGAAGACCTGAGCGCGGCGGATACTGACGGGCATCCTGTGCAGCTGTGTTCCGCCTGGGACGCGGAAACCCGCACGCTTCTTCTGGATTACCGGAGCACGGGAAGCGGAATTCTCGTCTCGGGAAGCATGGAATAACCCCTTCACCGTCCGTACCTTCCCCGTGAAAAAGATGCTGCACCCCTGCATCCTGCCGCCGGTGCACTGTATAAGGAGGACTTTGTCATGAACTGGATGATGGATGCCACCGCCCCGGTTTACCAGCTGCTTGTCAGCAAAGGACGGGATAAGCTGGCCGAAATGTACCGCCAGTGTTTCCGGAGCACCTGGGATACCACCCTGCAGCGGTCCGACGGCTCTGTGTTTCTGATCACCGGGGACATCCCGGCCATGTGGCTGCGGGATTCCTCCGCCCAGGTCTACCATTACCTGCCCGCCGCCCGGAATTTCCCGGAAGTCAGGGAAACCATCCTCGGGCTCATGCGGCGGCAGTTCCAGTACATCATTCTGGATCCCTACGCCAACGCGTTCAACCGGGAAGCCAGCGGCCGGCACGGGTATGCGGACCGGACCAGCTGGACACCGGAGCAGGAGCCCTGGATCTGGGAGCAGAAGTATGAGATCGACTCCCTCTGCTATCCCATCCGCCTGACCCATGCCTTCTGGAAGCAGACAGGGGATGTCTCCTGGTGCACAGACCAGTTCCGGAAAGCCGTCGACACCATCCTGCATGTATGGGAAACCGAGCAGCATCACGCGGAAACATCGCCCTACTATTTTGAGCGCGGCAACTGTCCACCCTCCGACACTCTGGAAAACGGCGGCAGAGGCACGCCCGTAGCCTATACCGGCATGATCTGGAGCGGCTTCCGTCCCAGTGATGATGCCTGCCGGTACGGATACCTGGTGCCCTCCAATCTGTTTGCTGCCACATCGCTTGAGCAGATCATGGAGATTGCGCAGACCGTCATGCATGACATTTCTCTGTGCGAGCGCGCCGGCACTCTGCTCGCTGAGGTCCGGGAGGGCATCCGCAAGTACGCCGTCGTCCGTCACCCCGTCTTCGGCGACGTCTATGCCTATGAGACGGACGGTCTGGGCAATCATCTTTTCATGGATGACGCCAATGTGCCCAGCCTGCTCAGCCTCCCGTACCTCGGCTGCGTACCTGCGGATGATCCAGTTTATCAAAACACGCGCCGCATGGTGCTGAGCCAGTCAAACCCGTATTACTATGAAGGCACCTGCGCCAGAGGCATCGGCAGCCCGCACACGCCTGAAGACTATATCTGGCCCATTTCCCTGTGCGTTCAGGGACTGACCTCGGACAGCGCGGAGGAAATCACCGCCCTTGCTGACATGCTGGAACACATGGATGCCGGCACAATGCTCATGCACGAGGGCGTTCACAAGGATGATCCGGCGCAGTTCACGCGTCCCTGGTTTGCCTGGGCCAATTCCATATTCAGCGAGTTTGTGGAAAAGGCCGCCCCGCTGCTTCCGGACAGGGCATGAATCTCCGCGCCATAAAGAAAAAAATGCAGCTCACAGCTGCATTTTTTCATGTTCCGCCGTCACAGGAACATTTCCATGTACCGGCGGTATGTGGCAAACCCTGCGGCCTCATAGAAGGCCAGCGCTTCCCGGTTGAATTCCCACATGTTCAGCTCCAGACGATGGAAACCCCTTTCCCGGGCAAACTCGCGGATAAAGGCGATCATGGCCGTGGCCGCGCCCTGTCTTCTGCAGGCTTCATCCACGCAGAACTCGTCAATATCCAGAAAGTCCCTTTTCAGCATGAAAGGCGTTTCCGGCTTGCTGAAATGATGCAGCACCGCGAACCCGCAGACCTGACCGTCCATTTCCGCAACCACGATCTCCTGCTCCGGATCGTTCCAGATCACATGGATATATTCCGCCACTTCCGGCGGAAACTCCGGCTTGAACACATCCGGCTTTCCGGCCGCATGCAGACTGAACACCTGCCCGCGCAGTTCATTGATCCTTTCCAGTTCACTTTCCCTGGCCAGACGGGCTGTGACCGGCTTTTTTTCCTTTCTCCGCACGCTCCCGTTCCAGTCTTCCCGCAGGATCGCGTACCAGGCCATATCGGCAATGCCCTGATTGTTTCTCCCTGCCTGCCGGAAAACCCCTTCAAAGGTCATGCCGGCCTTTTTCATCACCCGGCCGGAATTGGGATTGCGCACATCATGGCAGGCGCAGACCCGGTTCATCTCAGCCGTCTCGAACAGGTACGCCACCACTGCACGCAGCGCTTCCGGCATAATGCCCTGACCCCAGTATGCCCGGCTCAGGCAGTATCCGATCTCGGCCTCGCCGGTCGACTCATGCACCCGTACCCCGGAAATGCTGCCGATTACCCGGCCGTCTGCCTTCCACTGCATGGCCCAGTTGAAATACGCTCCGTCCTCATACCGGGCCGACCAGTCCTCAAGAAGTGTCCGCGTGACCTCAACGCCCGCGTGCACCGGCCAGGTAAGAAACCTGGTCACTTCCGGGTCGGATGCCCAGTTTATGTACATGTCCTCCGCATCCTCCGGGGTAAACGGGCGCAGAATCAGCCTGGCTGTCTCAATCACCTGTGTTCCTGTTTTCTTCACAGCGCATCACCTGTCCTTTCTTCTCAGAATCCAGATCAGATTGCCATTGTATTTTGATGCCGAGGAGGGATCACTCAGATCCTCCCGGTCGCCATTGTATCCCCGGTAAAGATCCACCACTTCATACCCGCACACTTCTGCCAGAAGAAAGATTTCCCAGCGGTATGTCTGCCGCATGCGCAGCGGCCGGATCCGCTCCGCGACGGGTTCCCCCTGCGCATTGCACGTGACAAACTTCCAGTTCCCGTACATCTGCTGGGTATAGGGATCATAGGCGATGGCGTTGTAGATGATTTCCCGGTTTCCCTCATGATTCACATACTCCAGCCGGTATGTGTAGTCGTCCGGTGTTGTCTGCATCTGCTGTGCCTGCACGGGCGGCCAGGGATCAAAGGTATTGAACGTGAGCACACCGCCGGGCAGAAGCTGGCTGCGGATATTCTTCAGCGCCCGGATCTGCTGCTCCTGTGTCAGAAGATGCATGAATCCGCTTCGCGCAATGATGGCCAGGGAATACTTCCTGCCAAAGGAAAACTCTGTCATGTCCGCCGGCAGTATGTTCAGCTTCAGGCCCATGCGCTCCGCCTTGGCCTGCGCCACGCGGCACATCTCCTCCGACAGGTCTGTCCCGTCCGCCTGTATCCCGTGCGCCGCCAGATGCAGCAGAACCGCTCCGGTTCCGCACGCAATATCCACAATGCCGTCCCCGCCGTACTGCCGCGCCAGGTTCAGATAGAATTCCTGAAAGAGTTCCGTGCGCGCAGGCCCCTCACTGTACATCCTTTCCAGATAAAGGTCATAGTTTTCCGCCACATCCCTGTAATCATGCAGATCCATGGTTCCGCCTCCTTCTTCTTTTGCTCCTGATGTGATCCTTCTGAAAAAACAAAACCGCCTGTCCGCAATGGACAGGCGATCATCTCAATCCGAACCGGGCCGGGGATTACGCTTCCATCTGCTACGGATTTATGTATACGAAAACAGAACCGGTATACTCGACGGTATATTCGGTCATCGCAGTGCGCATCTGTTCCACGACATATCCCAGCATGAAAGCGTCCTCCTTCCCCATGATATGCCGAGACTTTACTACAGAGCCGGTTTCCGTGTCAAGTGCTTTTTTTCTCATGTTTTCCTCATATGGTGCGCTCTGCACCGGAAGCCCCGCTGAACGCTTTTTCTCCGGTCCATAGAGGAATGCGCCGCCTGTCCGTCGAATGGTTTCCTGTGCGGCAGACCGCTGCTTCCCGGCCTGGAAAGCGGGACTGTACGGATATCCCATGTTCTGCGTTTCATACAACCGGATACGCACACATGCAGACTTTTCCTCCGGGCATGTCCTTCTGTGAAAGCGTCTGGCTGTTTTCCATGTCCTGCAGGCACAGGTCTTCGCCTGCGGCCTTTCCGGTTTTCCCATCCATCCCCGTGCGCGCGTTCCGTGCGGCACCGAAAGGAGAACAGAGATTGAACGTCTTTGATATCATCGGACCTGTGATGATCGGTCCTTCCAGCTCACATACCGCCGGCGCGGTGCGCCTGGGCCGGGTGGCAAACAAGCTGATCGACAGCCGTCCGCTGAAAAATGTGGAGATCACCCTGTCCGGTTCCTTTGCCCAGACATACAAAGGCCACGGAACCGACCGCGCGCTGCTGGCCGGCATTATGGGATACCACAGCTATTCGCCCGAAATCCGGGATGCGCTGAACATTGCCAGAAACTGCGGCCTGCAGTTTTCCTTTGTCCTTGAGGACATCAAGGGCGCCCATCCCAACACTGCCCGCATCCATTATTTCCTGCTCGACGGCGGGGAGGGCATGGTGGAAGGCGCCAGCGTGGGCGGCGGGAACATCATGGTCAATCAGATCGACGGCATGCAGGTCCATTTCACCGGCGAAAACAACACCATCCTGGTCATGCATCAGGACAAGCCCGGCGTCATCGCCGCCGTGACCCAGCTCATGCATTTCGAATACGCGGACCTGAATATCGCCAGCTTTCATCTTTCCCGGGAAAACAAGGGCGGCAACGCCATCATGACCATTGAGATTGACGGACAGCCTCCGGAAGGCCTGGTGCCTGCGCTCCGGAACATCCAGAATGTCTCCAACGCCATTCTGATCCGAAGAATCTGACGGAGGGAAAACGCATGCTCAATTATGAAACCATCAGCCAGCTGGTAACAGAGGCGGAAAAGAAGGGCATCCGCATCAGTGATCTGGTGCTTGCCGATCAGGCGGAAGCCATGGAAACCCCAGCCCTGGAACTGCGCGAAAAAATGGAGCTCCAGTTCGTGGTCATGACCGAATCCGTAAAAAGCGGGCTGGAAAAGAATCAGAAATCCACCTCCGGTCTGACCGGCGGTGAAGGATACGCCATGAAAAGCTATGTGGACGGGCAGGGCGGACTCTGCGGTCCCCTGATGGGCCGGGCCATTGCCCGGGCCCTGGCCGTAGCCGGATGCAACGCTTCCATGGGCCGGATCGTGGCCGCGCCAACCGCCGGCAGCTGCGGCATTCTGCCCGGCTGTCTCGTCTCCCTGGTGGAAGACCGGGGATTCCGGGAAGAGGACGTGATCATGTCCATGTTCACGGCAGGCGCCTTCGGCATGGTGATCGCCAACCGCGCAAGCATTGCCGGCGCCCAGGGCGGATGCCAGGCGGAATGCGGCAGTGCCGCCGCCATGGCCGCCGCTGCGCTGGTGGAGATCATGGGCGGTTCACCCGCCCAGTGCGCCCACGCCTGTGCCATGGCCATTGCCAGCCAGCTGGGCCTGGTGTGCGACCCGGTGGCCGGTCTGGTGGAAATCCCCTGCATCAAGAGAAACGCTTCCGGTCTGGTGATCGCCTTTTCCAGTGCGGACATGGCACTGGCCGGCATCGAATCCCGGATTCCCGCGGATGAATGCCTGGACGCCATGCGCAATATCGGCGATGCCATGTCCGACACACTCAAGGAAACCGCAAAAGGCGGACTCGCCGCCACACCCACCGGCATCCGGCTGCAGAAGCAGATCTTCGGCAGTCCGTGAGCCCCGAAATAAATCAGATATGTCCATCAGCCCTGTTCTGATCATCGGAACAGGGCCGTTTTTTTTCCTGAAAGCCGGGCAGGCCGCACATATATTTTTCTCCTAGGAATAAAATATTAAAGTTTTTCAAGGTTCATTTAACATGTTTGAGCAAGAATTCCCCCAGCTTCTATAAGTGGCGGGATGAATTGCCAGGAATAGTCATGTGATCTTCCCGTCAATTCTTATGAAAACGTGATACTTCTGTTCTGACCATAGACACATGACAGAAAAATTTTGTTTTGCGGCGAAAACACTGCAAATCAGCGCCATGACGGTCCCGGCAGACACAGCAGCCCGAGATAACACGGCATCTCAGTGAATCAGGCGAAGCACCGCATATGCTTGCAGTGCTTCGCCTGTTTTTTTGCCTCTGCCCCGTTTTTTTCTACCGTTTTCCCGAACGCATGGGTGTGGCACCCATTCCATGTCCCGCATATTCCTTGCCGGTTTTCCTTCCTGCGGGTATACTGTTCCGGAAGAAATCAGCGTGAACCGCTTCCCCTTCCGATACTTTCTGCCTGAAGGAGATGCTTTCCATGAACAATGAACTCACTGAACAGCTGAACCACGTGATCCATGCCCTGGAGGCAGACCTTTACCACCCGCTGGCAGACCTGTCTCTCCAGGGATTCGCGGCGGAAAATAATCTCACCCCCGGCGAAGCGGAACTGTGGCCCAGGGAGCCATGGCCGGAGGGAACGGTATGGGGCAATCCCGGAACATACGCCTGGATGTTTGCCAGCTTTACGCTTTCTCCGGAAGCCAGGGGCAGACGGATTGTCATGGATCTGAATCCCGGCGGGGAAGCGACGCTTTTCGTAAACGGCCGGGCTTTCGGCGCGCGCCGGGCAGACCATATGCCATATGCGCACCAGTACATCTGTGACCAGACGCTTGTCCTTTGTGCCGCCGGCGGGGAATCCTTCTCCCTGGCCATGGAAGTATATGCGGGCACACCGCTGCCCGCGCATCCGTCCCGTCCCGTTTTCCCGGAGGAAGGCATCCATTTTGACCACGCAGGCCCTGCCGTGGTCGGGCACTGCTCCTATGGCTTCTGGAACGAGGAGGCGTACCAGCTCTGGCTGGACCTGACCACGCTCCGGGATATCCATGATTACCTGGACCGGAATGATCCCTTCCGGGAAGCGCTGGAAGAAGGCTTCGGACAGCTCCTGGACATGCTGGACCTGGAGCAGCCGCTTGCCCGGCGCCAGTCTGCCTGCCTTGCCGCCAGGGAACTTGTCGCGCCGCTCATGCAGGCCCATAACGGAACCTATGCCGCTTCCATCGGCGTTGTGGCCAACTCGCATCTGGACTACGCATGGCTCTGGCCTATCGGGGAAACCCGCCGCAAAACCGCCCGGACCTTTGCTGCCCAGCTGCGGCTTTTACGGGAATACCCGGAAGCCATCTTTCTCCAGAGCCAGTGTGCCGAATATGAACTGTGCCGGCAGCATTACCCGGACCTGTTTGAGGAAATCAAAGCCGCCATTGCCCAGGGACGCTGGATCGCCGACGGCGGCATGTGGGTAGAGCCGGATACCAATCTGTCCGGCGGCGAAGCCCTCATCCGCCAGTTCCTGTACGGACGGCGTTATTTCCGTGAGGTGCTGGGTGTGGACAGCCGGGTGGCCTGGCTGCCGGACACCTTCGGGTACACAGCTGCCCTGCCGCAGATCATCCGGGGCTTCGGCATGACCGGGCTTACCACCCAGAAGATCTTCTGGTCCTACAACGATTCCGAGCCGTTCCCGCACCACGCTTTCCTGTGGCGCGGACTGGACGGGAGCACCATTCCCAGCTACCTGCATATGGCCTACGAAACCCAGGTGGATGCGGCCACGGTGCACAGACGCTGGGTCAGCCGCCTGGACGCGGACGGAAGCCGGGATTTCTATATGCCCTTCGGGTACGGGGACGGAGGCGGCGGCCCCACCCGGGATGAAATGGAGCAGATCCGGCGCCAGAAGGATCTGCAGGGCGCACCCAGGCTCTACTGGATGTCCCCGGAGGACTATCTGAAGAAGCGGAGCAGAGGCCATCTGCCCGTTTACCGCGGTGAACTGTACTTCCCCTGTCACCGCGGAACCTACACCACCCAGGCCGCCGTCAAGAAGGGAAACCGCCGGGCCGAGCACGCCCTGCGCGCCTGGGAGATGCTGGCGGCCGCAGCCGCCTTCACAGGGCGCATGCCCTATCCCGCCGCAGAGCTGGAAAAGCAGTGGAAATGTCTTTTGACCAACCAGTTCCACGACATTCTTCCCGGGTCCGCCATTGCTGAGGTTTATGCGCAGGCACGGACAGAGCTTGCCCAGGTCCGGGAAAGCGCTGACGGATATGCCCGGGACGCACTCCGGAGTTTCTGTGAAAAGGATGACGGACTCACCGTATTCAATCCGTCCTCCCACCGTATCACGCGTCTTCTGTGCGCACCCGCCCGGTTTGCCCGCGGAGCCGCCGCCGAAAATGCCCGGTTCCCTGCGGTTCCGCGGCAGGAAGGTGCCCTGGTTCTGGTTTCGCTTGAGCCGCTCTCCGCGCTTACCCTGCAGCCGGCGGATGTCCCGGCCGGGCATCCTGTCACGCTTTCCAGAACAGACGCCGGGTTCGTCTTTGAAAATGCGCATGTCCGCGCACTGGTCAGTGAAAAGGGCGAACTTCTGTCCCTTGTCACGCTTTCCGACCAGCTGGAGCGTGTGCGCTCCGCTTCCAATGTATTTCATCTCTACCGTGACCTGCCCCGGCGCTTTGACGCCTGGGACGTGGACAGTCAGACGGAGCGCAGGGAAGTGCCGCTTCACAGCGAGTGCAGCGCGGAAATTCTCGTCCCCGGCGGGCTGTATGCGGAACTGAACGTCACCACGCGCCTGTCGTCTTCCGTCATCTCCCAGCGCATACGCCTGACCGCCGGGGAAAGCCAGCTCATGTTCATCACGGAAGTAGACTGGCATGAGCGCCACCGGCTGCTGAAGGTCTCCTTTGACACCGGCATCGACGCGGATCAGGCGGAGCATCAGATTCAGTTCGGTCACATTGCCCGCCCGGCCCACCGCTCCCGGCAGTATGACGCGGACCGGTTCGAGGTCTGTGCCCATGCCTGGACCTGCCTGAGAGACGCTTCCCGCGGCGCTGCGCTCATCAATGACTGCAAGTATGGCGTGTCCGTAAACGACGGCGTCATCAGCCTGAGCCTGCTGCGCGCGCCAACGTATCCGGACCCCGCCGCGGACCAGGGCCGTCACGCCTTCACCTACGCCTATCATCCCTGGAACGGGCCGCTGATGGACAGCGGTGTCCCGGAAGCCGCGGAAGCCCTGAACGACCCGCTGATTATCGCCGGCGGCACCTGCCGCGGCCTGCATGTCTTCCGGTGCTCTCATCCCGCTGTCTGTGTGGAAAGCATCAAGCTGGCCGAGGACGGTTCCGGCGACATGATCATCCGCCTGTTCGAGAGCATGGGCGGCTCCGGGAACGCCGAATGCCGTACCGGTTTTCCCGTTTCCCGCGTGCACCTCTGCTCCCTGGAGGAAAATCCTGAAAAGGAGCTTCCTGTCTGCGACGGCACGTTCAGCATCTCCTTCCGTCCCTTTGAAATCATTTCGCTTCGCCTGTCACGTCCCGCCTGAACACCGCAAAACCGGAGGAAAACAGATGAAACATCCTGAACACATACCCGCTTCCGTCACCATACAATGCATACAGGATCCTGATCAGAAGCAGTGCATCGCCCGTGATGTCCTGGAAGCGCTTCCGGACTGGTTCGGCGTTCCGGAATCCCGGGAAGCCTACATCCGGGGCAGCCGGGATCAGACCATGTTCGCCGCGAACTGCGGCGGGGCATTTTCCGGCTTTCTGTGCCTGAAGCCGACAGGAAACGCCACTGTGGAGCTCGCCGTCATGGGCATAAAAAAGCCGTTCCACCGTCAGGGCATCGGCACGCTCCTTTTCCGGGCCGCCCGGGACCATGCCGAATCAGCCGGGTTTGCCTTCATGCAGGTCAAGACAGTGGCGGCGGGGCATTATGAGGACTATGACCGGACAAACCGCTTCTATCAGAGTCTCGGGTTCCAGGAGCTCGAGGTCCTGCCTGAGCTGTGGGATGTAGCCAATCCCTGCCAGATCTATATCCTTTCCCTGAAAGAGCGCGCATCCCTGACGGACCTGATCCTGCGCCGGCACAGTTACCGGGGCAGATTCCTGCCTGACAGGATTCCGCGCCAGGACCTGAACCTTATCCTGGAAGCCGGGCTTGCCGCGCCTTCCGGGTGCAACAAACAGACCACAAGCCTGATCGCCGTGGACGATCCCGGCATGCTCGAAAAAATCCATGCCGTCATTGACCCGCCCGTGGGTGAAACCGCGCCTGCCATGATCTGCGTCCTTTCGCAGAAAATCTACGCCTACCGCGACCGCTGCTTTGCCGTGCAGGACTATTCGGCGGCCATTGAAAACATGCTGCTTGCCATCACCGCGCTTGGATATCAGAGCTGCTGGTACGAAGGCCATATCACCGACACTGACCGGATCTGTGACAGGATTGCGGATATCCTGGGTGTTCCCCCGGAGTATGACCTGGTGTGCATGCTTCCTGTCGGGGTGGCCGAGTCCAAACCAGCCGCGCCACGGAAAAAGCCGTTTGAGGAACGCGCCTTTTTCAACGGTTTTCGGACAGAAAACGCCTGAAGCCTGCACGGACAGCTCCGGATGCGGGCAAAATTTCCGGTTTTCTCCCACAGAATATGCAAAATATGATATTCTTACATGAACGGTTTCTTCCAAAATCTGATATCCGAGGGAAAGAAAAATGAAAAAAGCTTTTCCGGTTTCCTCGCACTCCTCATGGTTTTCTGTCTGGCCATGCCCCGCGCCGCTCTGTCAGAGGCTGAATCCGCCGCTCCCGCGGTGCACGAATTCACGCGGGAAGAGAAAACCATGTACGTCTTCAACGACAGCACAACCATCGACCTTCCCCTGTTCTTCATGAGCGATGCGCCTGACCTGCCCTACATCGAAATCACCGCACTGCTGAACCTCATCTCACAGTGCGCCGCCGAAATGGGCCACCCGCAGTTCCTTCTCAGGTGTGAGCCGGATGAAGCAGATGAAATGCAGGTACTGATTTCCCGGGAGAACGGATATACCGCCGTACTCGACATGGGCAGGGGGACTCTCGTCTACAAGGATTATGACGCATTCGTACAGACCTCCGCTCAGTATTCCCTGATCGATATTGTCTCCTTCAATACAGAGGACGACACCCAGGAAAGCATTTTCCAGCGCATCGACCAGGGAACCTTCGACCGCTACGGCAAAGAGCTGGAAGTGGACCTGGCCGCCTATGGCATTAACCTGTACCATGACCATGAAAACAAGGCATACTTTGTCCCGTTCAAGCTGATGTTCGATCTCCTGGCCCCGGCCGCTCTGTCAAAGTACACAGTCTTCTATCATGACGGCACGCCTTTCCTCGCATCCAGGGGAAGCTTCCTGAACGGTGACGGCACCCTCACGCCGATGGGCGAGCTTTTCGAAAACGGGAACCAGGAGGACAGGAGTGAAGCCCTGGCTGACTACAGCTATCGCGAACTCTGCCTGGAGCTGGATCTTTTCTACGGCCTGAAGGGCATTCATGGCATCCAGAGCTTTGACGTCATGTTCACCAATGAGGATTTCAAGGGACAGCTTCTCAGCCAGGATGCCCTGGACGCCGATACCGCCCTGGCTTCCTTTATCGAAAACAATCTGGACGACCTGCACTCCGACTTTGTCCGTCTCTCCCCCTGCAGCGATGGATCGGTACAGGTCACCCCGGGACGCTCCTACCAGCACATGACCAAGATCAGCAGATATTTCCTCGAAGCCCGCGAACAGCTGCTGGGCAGTGACATTCCCTTCTATCGGGAAGTCGGCAGCACGGCCTACATCACCTTTGACGAGTTTGATCTTGATTATCTGGATTATTACGGGCCTCTGGACAACGCGCCTGCCAACGACCTGGTCGCCAATGTAATCCGTGCGCATCAGCAGATCATGCGCGCTGACAGCCCCGTGGAAAACGTGGTGATTGACCTGAGCTGCAACGACGGCGGTGCCGTGGACGCGGCCACGTTCCTGATGGGCTGGATCACCGGGGACGTGCCGATCACCGTCCAGAACACCATGACCGGCGCTTCCTCCACCGCCACCTACCGGGCGGACGTGGACCTGAACCATGTCTTTGACGAGAACGACACCCTGGCCGGAAAGAAGGTATACTGCCTCATCTCCCCGCTCAGCTTCTCCTGCGGCAATCTTGTGCCCCTCATCCTGCAGGAAGACCCGAGAATCACCCTGATCGGCCAGACCTCCGGCGGCGGGAGCTGCCTGATCAAGCCCATGGCGACAGCCTACGGCTCCATGTTCCAGATTTCCTCGCCCTACCGTCTGTCCCTGGTCAAGAACGGTTCCCTCTACGATGTGGACAGGGGTGTGGACCCGGACATCCAGATCACCAGGATAGAGCATTTCTATGACCGTGAAGCCCTCAACGCGTTTCTGGCCGGCCTGTACTGAGCCCGGCAATGACACAGCCCGGCAGGATCTGAACATTCCTGCCGGGCTGTTTCTGTTTGGTCTTTTGTTTTCTTCTTCCGGGCTCACGCAAGGCGGAAGCGGAACTCATTCCAGGAACACGGTGCCAATATGGCACGGAGCACTCCGTTTTCGCAGACGCTTTCCGTGTTCTCCCGGGGCACGATGGCATCCGGATGTTCCCAGGTATCGGCATCCTCCGGCTTTTCGGCATGCATCTCCGTATGCCCCGCAAACCGGATGCCCGCAAAGCCGCGCACATCCATGCTCAGCTCCTGCATCTCTTCCAGACTCGCATTGATCACATAGACATGCAGCATGCCCGCTTCCTCATTCAGGGCGGCGGCAGCCTGAACCGTTGCCGCGCCTTCAAAGCCCGCGTACTGGTTCATGTCATCGATCACATAGCCGGGCACATCATATACGTCGCACTCCGTTTCGCAGTGCAGCGACATGCCTTTCGCCGTCCGGATCAGACTCGTAAACGGATAATGGGCCGCGCCCTTCCACGCATGCTCGCGGTCCGTGCGGCACAGATCGCCGAGTCCGCCGGTGGCGCATCCGATCTTGATGCGGTCCGCATGCCGGAGCAGCACAAGCAGGGTGCTCATGGTGCCCAGCACCCGGAGCATCTCCGGTGAGGACGGCGGCAGACGGCGTGTGGACCAGTCATCCGGATCATGGCGCACATAGGTCTGGTCCGGATCAAAACTGCAGAAGATCCCGGCACGCTGGCGCCCGCCCAGTCCCGGATGGAAGTCTCCGCGCGGACGGAAACTGCTTCCGTACTCGTCAAAGGAGAGCATCATGGTCTTTTTCACCCGCAGCTTTGTGCGCAGATAGTCACACAGCGCAATCTCGGTCCGGATATATTCCTCAAACGCCAGATATCCGGCCAGCAGTGCCTCCGGCATATCCGGCGGCGCGGAATGATAATGGTGCAGCGAGATATAGTCCACCGTCTCATAGCACGGCTCCAGGGCCAGACGGTCCCATTCCGGATAATGGTTCAGAAACGGCGAGGATGAAACGCAGGCCACCGTCTCGATCGTGGGATCAATCCATTTCATGGCCTTGGATGCCTCATGCGCCAGTATGCCGTAGGCCTCGGGCTTCTTTTCCCAGGACCCGACCTGCCAGGGCCCGTCCATTTCATTGCCCAGACACCAGGTCCGGACGCCATAGGGCGCCGCATGCCCGTTCTTCCTCCGCAGGTCCGACCACCATGTGCCGCCGGCGAAATTGGTGTATTCCACGCAGTCCATGGCATCCTGCAGCGTGCCCGTGCCCAGATTCACCGTATAGATCGGCTCAGCTCCCGCCTTTTCCGCCCACTGCAGATATTCATCGTGTCCCACATCATTGGGAATATACTGATGCCATGCCGGATCCAGATGTGTTTTCCTGTCCCGTATGGGCCCGATGGAATCCTTCCACTGCCATCCGGACACAAAATTCCCGCCGGGCAGCCGGACGCAGGGAAGCCCCGCGTCCCTGAGCGCTGCATAGAAATCCTGCCGGAACCCCTGCGCATCCGCGCATGGATGCTTCGGGTTGTACATGCTTCCGTTGACCATGGACCCGATGGGCTCCAGGAACGCCCCGAACAGCCGGGGTGAAATCTCACCGATCCTGTATGACGGATGCACCGTCATGCGTGCCTTCTTCATATGCCTGTCCTCCTCTGTATCCTGGTTTATTCTGTTTTGCCGCTGCATACGGTCCGCATCAGTTCCAGCACCTGCTCCCGGTTCCTGAGCGCGCTTCCCGCCCCGGGCATGGTAGTGCACAGCGCGCCGCAGGCGTTGGCAAAGCGCAGCGCTTCCGCCATATCCGCGCCGCGCAGCAGTTCCGAGACAAGGCCCGCCGCGAAATTGTCGCCCGCGCCTGTGGCGTCCACCGCCTGTACAGGCAGTGCCGGCAGAAACACAGCGCCCTGCGCGTTCTTCAGCATGCATCCCCTGCCGCCCAGCTTGATCACAACATTCCTGACCCCGAAGTCCAGGAACACGTCGGCCATCTCTTCCGGCCGCTCCCTGCCTGAAAAGAAGCGCGCCTCATCCTCGTTCGGCGTAATCATTTCCATCTTATTCAGGGAATCCCGCACGTCCTTCAGCGTCAGCACCCGGAAACTGGGCAGCTTGGTATCCGCAAAGATCCTCACGCCTTTCTCCGCCGCTGCCTCGGTCACGGCACGGATCACTTCCGGATCGTCAAACGGCGGGCGGAACAGGGAGCCGAGCATCAGCACCTTCGCCCCGTCGAGCACGGACAGGTCCTGCTCCGGATGAAAGTTCACGCGGTGCGCCTGGTTGGTGATGGACCTGCGCGTTCCGTCCGCCCGGACAAGCAGCGTGCTCACCGGTGTCTCCCCGGTCCGCCGCACATACCGCACATCCACGCCGCTGCGCTCAAGCACCTGCATCACCAGATCGCCTGCCAGATCCCTGCCCAGGGCACAGCATATGGCTGTCTTCAGACCCAGCTTCGCCGCGGCGACCGCCTCATTCACTGCCTCGCCGCCGGCGCTCAGGGTTCCGGACTCCGCCAGATACCCCGATGCGGATACGGGCGTGGGCTGGAGACCCCGGATAATGGAATCCACCAGTGCCGTGCCCATACAGATCAGATCATATCCCACTGCTTTTTCCTGCCTTCCCTCAGCCGATTGCCGATATCCATTACCCTTACATTTCTCTGCCAAAGCCGCAAATCCTTCGGCACATGCAGGCAGGAATCCTGTATGCCGGACAGAAACACAGATATGTCTGTGCCGCCTTCTTCCGAAGACGGCATCCCTTCCAAGAAAAAAGATCGGCGGTGAATTCCATGCTGAACGCATTCTATCCCGGCCAGGAATGGCTGGACACGGACGGAAAGCCCATTCAGGCCCACGGCGGCAGTATTCTCTGCGCTGACGGCGTCTATTACTGGTATGGGGAAAACAAGGAGAAAACCCTGGGCGGACAGGGCATATGGCACTGGGGCGTACGCTGCTACCGGTCCACGGACCTGTACAACTGGGAGGACTGCGGACTCATCATCCCCCCGGATGAAGAGGATAAATCCTCTCCCCTGCATCCCTCCAGCATGATGGACCGGCCGCATATCCTGTACAATCCCCGCACGAAGAAGTATGTCTGCTGGCTGAAGATCATGGAGAAAAACGGCGAGCAGACCGAGACCGTGCTCACGTCTGCGCATATACTCGGACCCTACACCATGGTGCGCCGGGGACTGCGCCCGCTGAACATGAGCGCCGGGGATTTCGATCTCGCCGCGGCACCGGACGGCAAGGGCTATTACTTCTTTGAGCGCGTGCATTCGGAGACCATCATTGCGGACCTTACGGAAGACTACACCGATGTCACGGGCTATTATTCCACGCATTTCCCGCACACGCAGCCGCCCTTTGTCCGGGAGGCCACGGCGCATTTCAGCCGCCGCGGCAGACACTACCTTGTCACTTCCGGCACCACCGGCTATCTGCCCAATCCCTCAGAGCTCGCCGTGGCCGACACCTGGCACGGCCCTTACCGGGTACTTGGCGATCCGCACCCGGGAGATCCAAGCCGCACATCCTTTCATTCCCAGATCACCTCGGTCTTCCGGGTCCCGGGAAAGCGTGACCTGTACATTGCCCTGGCGGACCGGTGGGCACCGGAATACATGCACCTGCGCTATGAGGACTACGGCGAGTGGTTCCGCATCCGGTTCTCGGAAAACCCGACCCCGGAGGAAACCGAACGCATGCACCGGCTGCAGAAACTGCTGCCGCCGGACAGCGGCCTGAACACCTCACTGGCCCGGTATGTCTGGCTGCCCTTCCGGTTTGAGGGCGAAATGGGCATTCTTGACTGGCATGACGAATGTTCGCTGGACGCGTTTGAATAATGTCCCGTGCTTCCAGGGAACTTCCCGGCTGTGCAAGGATTTTCCCCGCAGACGGCGAATCCTGATAAATGGTCTTCACACTTCCATACATCCATATCTACCTGAAGTCCGGCCCGGCACAACCGCCCGGTCCGTATCCCCATGGCGGAACACGGCATGCGGCGATCTACCGCTGTGAATATCGGCCCGGTAAACCCCGGTATCCTCGACACCCTATTTCTGAACCGGAAAGGAATGAACCAGCATATGCGGAACATGAATCTTGACCAGGGCTGGCTGTTCGGCCTGGGCAATCTGGATCTCTTCAAGCAGATGAGCGGTCAGTCGGATGACCGCATGGTAAACCTTCCCCACGATTACATGGTGGAAAGCGACGTCTTTGCCGAAGCCCCCTCCGGCGCCGCCAGCGGCTATTACAATGCCGGTGTGGCGCACTATGTGAAGGAAGTCCCGATCCCCGCCGAATGGGCACAGGACAGGATTTGCCTGCGCTTTGACGGCGCCATGATGAACGCCACCGTAGAGGTGAACGGGGATAAGGCGGCCCTGCAGCACTACGGCTATGCCCCCTTTGAAGTGGACATCACCCGCTTTGTCTATCCCGGGGAAACCAGCCGCATTGTCGTCACCACCAATCCCAGCATGCAGCCCAATTCCCGCTGGTATTCCGGCGCGGGCCTTTTCCGCAGCGTGGAGCTTGTGCACACGCCCAGGCTGCACCTGGCCTTCGGCGGGCTCTCCGGGCATACCCGCACCATCGAGTATGACGCGCACGGTACTGCCCGGACCGCATATGTCCAGGTCCAGGCGGAAATCCGGAATGAAGACGCCGAAAACCATATGGCCGAGGTCTTCTTTGATCTCATCCGCGAGGACAGCGGCGAGACCGTCATGACCCGGAAGACCCTGACCCAGGTTCCGCCCCTTGCCACGGGCAAGGCCGCCATGACCCTGACCGTGGATGACCCGCTCCTGTGGGACGCGAAGCATCCCGCGCTCTACCGTCTCAGGGCCCGGGTACTGGACAGGGGCACCTACAGGACACACATGGTTCCCGGAAGCCGGACCACCGAGGACGCGGAAAGCGTGCTCTTCGGCATCCGCACCATTGAGGCGGATGTGAAGCACGGCCTGCGCATCAATGGCCGGACGGTAAAGCTCCGCGGCGGATGCCTGCACCATGACAACGGTCCCATCGGCACGGTGAGCCTGTATGACGCGGAAGCGCGCAAAGTGTCAAAGCTTAAGGAAGCGGGCTTCAACGCCATCCGCACCACGCACAACCCGCCTTCCGCCGCGCTCATCGAAGCCTGCGACCGTCTGGGCATGTACGTCTTTGATGAAGCCTTTGACGCCTGGGGCATGGGCAAGCAGCCCGGCGACTACAACCAGTACTTCGCCACCGACTGGGAAAAGGACCTGGCCGCCTTTATCCGCCGCGACCGCTGTCATCCCAGCGTCATCATCTGGTCCACGGGCAATGAGATCACCGAGCGCGCCGGCCTCGGCGAAGGCTATGTATGGGCTGTGAAGCTGGCAGACGCCATCCGCGCCCTGGACCCCAGCCGGCCGGTGAGCAACGCCATCTGTTCCTTCTGGAGCGGTCTGGACAATCAGCTGCAGGCCGAGCAGCTGCGCAAATGGAAGGAAAGCGCAGAGGGCGGACTGCAGAACGCCGATATCGGCGGCAAGAAGGACCTTTTATGGGAAACCTACACCGAGGCCTTTGCCAACGGCCTGGACATCGTGGGCTACAACTATCTGGAAGGCAAGTATGAGCATGACCACGAAATGTTCCCCGAGCGGGTGATCCTGGGCAGCGAAAACTATCCCAAGGAAATCGGCATGCACTGGCCCATGATCGAAAACACGCCCTGGGTCATCGGCGACTTCACCTGGACCGCCTGGGACTATATCGGTGAGGCGGGCATCGGCAAGGCCATGTTCCACGAGCCCGGTGATCCGCGGATCGGCAATCCCTGGGGCTCCCCCTCGGCTTTCCCCTGGCGCACCGCCAATGATGCGGACTTTGACATCACCGGCGCCATCCGTCCCCAGGGCGTATACCGCCGCATTGTCTGGGGCAGCAGGGAAACCGCGCTCTTCTCCTATGATCCCGCCGTCAGCGATAAGGTGGAGACCCTGTCCAGCTGGGGCTTCCCCGGCGTATACGCCTGCTGGAACTGGCCCGGTCAGGAAGGCCGGAAGGTGGATCTTGCCGTGTTCAGCCAGGCCGAGGAAGTGGAGCTGATCATCAACGGCACCAGCCAGGGCCGGGTCCGGGCCGGGGAAAGCCTGATCCATGACATGCCGCTGACCTTCCTGTTCCATGCCGTGTATGAACAGGGCACCGTGGAAGCCGTGAGCTATGCCGGCGGCCAGGAAGTTTCGCGCACCATGCTTGTCACCACAGACAGCCCCCGGAGCATTCGTCTGCAGGCGGAAACAGACCAGCTGAAAGCGGACGGGCATTCCCTGTGCTATGTAAACGTGCAGATTCTTGACCGGGAAGGCCGTCTGGTCCCGGATGCGCAGATCCCGCTGACCGCGGACATCTCCGGCCAGGCCATGCTTCTGGGCTTTGGCAGCGGCAATCCCATTACCTCGGAGAACTATACGTCCGGCCGCTTCACCAGTGACCGTGGTCAGGCCGTGGCCGTGCTGCGTGCCGGCTATGAGCCCGGCGAGGTCCGCCTGCGCGTCTGCGCAGACGGCCTCGAACCGGCGGAGATCACGCTCCCCGTGCAGAAGTGAAGCGTATTTTCCTGCTTTTCTGATTCCTTACGCGCCGTGCATGTGCACGGCGTTTTTGCATGCCATGCAATGCACCGGCCATGCTGGACCTTCCCCGTCAGAAAGTGGTAGACTGTCTCCAGAAAACCATATTCCCCTCTGACAGAAAGGATAAGCAGTATGTTTGAAACCGTTCAGCGGCACCCGGATCTGGTCATGATCGGACAGCACAGGGCTGTGTCTGAATCTGGCGGCGTATAGCGTCTGGGGGACATCACAGTCCGCACCCGCCCGCCATGCCCCTGGACTGGATGGACAGCCCGCTGCCTCAGGAGTGGGACCTGGACAGGAAAAAGCATTCCTTTTCCTGGTACGGGCCCGGCGGGCTTCGGGTGGCCTGCGCCAACGGCCCGGAATGGGGACGGGTCTGGCAGGAAATCT
>CAMNDE010000005.1:0-85051 GCA_946534895.1 uncultured Clostridia bacterium | reverse complement strand
TCAAACTCGAAGGACTGGGAATGGATGTCGCGTCCTGTTTCCTGGGCGTCCTGGAGCGATGTGAAGGGCTGGTGCGACATGAGGCGCATGCCGTGGCTGTTAGCAATGAGGGTATATCCGGCAATGCCTGTGGTCTTCTGATACGCACGGCAGAAGCCGCCGTCTATGACCACCAGCCTGCCGCCGGCCTTCAGAGGGCTTTCCCCGTGCGTGACGCGGATGGGCGTGTGTCCGTTGATGATGTGCGCATTGTCATCGTCCAGGCCGAATTCCGCGAGGATCTTTCTGCAGATATCCTCACTGTTGTACAGGTCGTAATAGGGATTCCGTGGTTCTTCCCAGGCGGCCGGATCCTCAATGAAGGCCCGGGCAAAGGTCCGGATCTGGCGGCCGCAGACCGGGGAATCCGTCCCGCACCAGAGGTACCACATGAAATCAAGAGCCTGCTGATCTCCGGTATAGAATGCGCGGCGGGCCATGTGATCGGCTTCATCCATCAGCAGTTTTCCGGACAGAGGCACGCCGCCGAGGGTCTTGACCAGGAATGAGCCGTCGGGGTTCATGGGCACACAGCCGTGGAACAGAAGATTTCCGTTGAAGCACCGGTACATCCATCCGCGGCGGTAGAGGAAGGCGATATGCTCATGCAGGCGCATGCTCTGGGTGAATGCCTGACGCAGGCCGTCCATGACCGCGTCCTCCTCCGGGGAAAGGGCATAGGGGTCTTCGGGACTGAGTGTCGGCAGCGGCAGATTCCGCACCTGCCAGGTGCGGCCGTCAATGTCAATCGTGTATTTTTCCGTGTTCAGACGGTGCAGAAGCAGACGGTCCTCCATCTGGAACTCGGGGTTTCGGCGGATCAGCTGGCCTTCCAGCTTGAACATCATGATGTTTACGGCGTGCAGCATGGCGCGCTCCGGCGTCATGCCCGGATAGGTGCGCTCGGCAAACATGGTCAGTTCGCGCAGGGGAATGCCGTATCCGCGCTCCAGAATGTCCGTATTTCCGTAGGCAAGGGAATTGCGCAGCACGCCGGCAATGCAGCAGGTGCTCCCGGATGCGGCGCCCATCCAGAGCACATCATGGTTGCCCCATTCAATGTCCACGGAATGGTGATGCATAAGAATGTCCATGATGCTGTCTGCCCGGGGACCGCGGTCATAGATGTCCCCGACCACATGCAGACGGTCCACCGCCAGATGCTTGATCATAAAGGCCAGGGCCTGGATCAGGCTGTCCACGCTGGATGTGGAAATCAGGCTGTCCAGAAGGGCATCATGATACCGGCGCCGGTTGGCGTCCTGCTCGGAGGCGGCGGTGTTCTCGTCATCCTGGTAATGCAGGAGTTCATCCAGGAGAAAGGCCCAGTCATCCGGCATGGCCCGGCGGACCTTTTCGCGGGTATATTTGGAGGAGAGCATGCGCGCAAGGGTGATGAGATGATTCACCTGGCGGCGGTACCACTCGGGCGTGGTCTCCCCGCGGGCATGGTGCTGTCTGAGCGTGACATCCGGATAATAAACCAGGGTGCACAGTTCATCCGCTTCCCGCTGGGTGAGCTGCTCACCCAGCCACAGGTGTACTTTTTCCCGGATCACGCCGGAACAGTTGTTCATGATATGACAGAAGGCTTCGTACTCGCCGTGGATATCGCTCATGAAATGTTCGGTGCCCTTGGGAAGGCTCAGCTGGGAAGTGAGCCGTGTGATTTCCGTACAGAGGGATTCAATGGTGGGATACTGTTCCCCGAGAAGGCGCAGATATTTGAGCTGTTCCGTTGTGCTTTGCATAGGATACCTCCATCGGTCGAAGGTGCGCATGTTCAGAATAATGATACAGCTCGAAGCGGTCTTGTCAATGAACCGGCGGATCACGGACCGGCTTTTTCCTGAGCGCCGTGCAGAATCAACCGAGTTTCATGCAGAACCGGGGAATTGATTGGACATGACACTTCCGGACATGTATCATGCATTTGACACCAGTTCCGGCGCTGAGCGTTCCGGGTCTTTCTGGAGGGCGTTACCATGGATGAGAAACTGTACAGATCCTATATTGAAATTCTGAAGGATGAACTGAAACCGGCCATGGGCTGCACCGAGCCCATCGCGGTGGCCTATGCCGGGGCCCTGGTCCGCAAGGCACTGGGGGAGATTCCGGAAAAGGTATGCCTGACCGTCAGCGGTAACATCATCAAGAACGTGAAAAGCGTGATTGTTCCGCATACAGGCGGGCGCAAGGGCCTGAAAACGGCCGTGGCCGCCGGCATACTGCTGGGACAGGCGGACCGGGAGCTGGAAGTGCTGTCCTTTGTGACAGAGGACCAGATGGACATGCTGGACCGCTATCTCAACAAGGTACAGGTGGAGATTGTGCAGTCCACGGCCCATAATCCCTTTGACATCCAGGTGCAGGCAGGGGATGCCTATGTGCGGATTATTGACAGCCACACCAATGTGGTGGAACTGCGCTGCGGCGAGGAATGGATGATCCGCAGGCCCTATACCGATGAGGAAATGGCCTGCCCGGAAAACCGGGGGCTTCTGAACGTCCGCGATATTGTGGAGTTTGCCCGGGAAGCGCGTCTGGAGGACGTGCAGGAAGTGCTGGAAACCCAGATCCGGCTCAATACGGCCATCGCCGAGGAAGGCATGAAAAACCGTTACGGCGCCTGCATCGGACAGATTCTGATGCGCAGCTACGGCAACAGTGTGCAGAACCGGGCCAAGGCGTATGCCGCAGCGGGCTCGGACGCGCGCATGAACGGCTGTGAAATGCCGGTGGTCATCAATTCGGGAAGCGGCAACCAGGGGCTCACGGCGTCCGTGCCTGTGATCATCTATGCTAATGAGATGGGCGCGTCCCATGAACAGCTCCTGCGGGCACTCCTGATTTCCAACCTGATCACCATTCATCTGAAGTCAGGCATCGGAACACTGTCCGCGTACTGCGGGGCCACCAGTGCGGGAGCCGGGGCCGGCGCCGGTATCAATTACCTGTACGGCGGGGATGCGGACTCCATTGCCCACGGCATCACCAATACCCTGGCCATCAATTCGGGCATGATCTGTGACGGGGCCAAGTCCTCCTGTGCGGCCAAGATTGCCTCCGCTGTGGAGGCCGGGCTTCTGGGCACCCAGATGAGCATGCATGACGCGCAGTTTGTGGACGGGGACGGCATTGTGGTCAAAGGCGTGGAGGATACCATCCGTGTGGTCAGCGAGATTGCGCGTGACGGTATGCGCGAAACCGATGTGGAGATCATCCGGCACATGATTGAGGAAGGCGCGAGATAAACCGAAAAGGCACGGCTGCAGAGCCGTGACAGACAGAAACAGGGCGGATCAGTTTTGTGATCCGCCCTGTTTTCATGGTATTCACTTGTCAAGCGCAATACTGCGGCCCAGGTCCAGACGGCTTTCCTCCGCGGCCAGGGCGACCAGATGACTCTCCACGGAGCGCTCAATGGAGGTCAGGGTCTTGCTGACGCCGATTTCACCGCGGACGAGGTCGATGAACTCATGGACCATGACGGCATCCCCGCCGCCGTGACCGGAAAAGTCATCTGCCAGCGTGCGCACGTCGATGACCTCGTCTTCCTCGCCGAAGCGCATGATCTTGATGATGTTCGCCTTGGTGTCGCCGTAGATTTCGCCGCGCGTGCCCATGAGCCGGATGGTTCTTCCGCCGTGGGCGGTGAAGGCGCACATGGTGAAGTTGACGGTGGCGCCGTTTTCCAGAAGCAGGTTCACGACCTGATGGTCCACCACATTGTTGTCGCAGTCATAGACACAGCGGCCGTAGGGGCCGGTCTTCAGCGCGTCCATCAGCTTCTCGCGGGTGGGCTCAAAGGCAACCACGTTCTGGGGCCAGTCATCTCCGGCTTTCTCGAACTGGTTCAGATAGAACTTGACCGCGTTGTAGGGGCAGTCGCTGACGGTGCAGTCCACGCAGCGCCTGGCGGCGCCTTCCGGTGCCTGATCCTTCCGGAAATGGGTCAGTGAGCCGTAGGAGGAAACCGCTTCGCAGTGCTTGCCGGTGAGCCAGAGCAGGATATCCATGTCATGGCAGCATTTCTGCAGGATCATGCAGGAGGAGAGGGCATCATTGCGCCAGTTGCCGCGCACGAAGGAATGGGCCTGGTGCCAGTAGCACACCTGCTCCATGGCCTGCACGTTCACCACATCGCCGATGATGCCGTCGTCAATGACCTGCTTGATCTTCTGATAGAAGGGCGTATAGCGCAGCACATGGCACACAGCCACCTTCCGTCCGCGCTGCTGGGCAATCTCGGACAGTTCCCTGCACTGACCGGGTTCCGGCGCGATGGGCTTTTCCAGGAGAAGATCGTAGTCCTTGAGCAGGGCTTCCCGGGCTTCCAGGTAATGGCAGCGGTCCGGCGTGCAGATCAGCATTACGTCGGCCAGCCGGGGCTGCGCGAGCATTTCCTCGGCAGAGGCATAGCAGGCGGACTCGGGAATGCCGGTGAGCCGGCGCATGCCGTCCAGCTTTTCCGGATTGATGTCAGCGGCAGCCACGATCTGCACTTTTTCCCGGGGCATGTTCATGATGATCTTGGTATAGGTATCCTGGCCGCGGCTTCCGCAGCCGGCGACCGCAACGGTGATGGGACGGTTCATGTTTATTCCTCCAGTTGTTCTTTCTTTATTTCATACGGAAGTCCAGGTGCTCCGGCACCACGGTGTTCTTTCTTGCCCAGGCCAGGGATTCGTCGTCGCAGCGGCCATACTGACGCAGGGCAGCGGACTCGAAGAACAGATCGGACAGCAGCTCATCGCCTTCCCGCACATCCGGAACCACCAGGTCGGAGTGCAGAATCTCGTCTGCGGCATCCAGCCGGCCGGAGCGCAGAAGCGCGGCGGCGTACAGGATCCGGATGCGTCCGTTTTCCCTGAGTTCGTCGGACAGGCTGTCCACAAGACTGAGCATGTCTTCATATTCCTTGGCGGCAAGCAGGCAGGCCAGGGCTTCTATGACCAGCGGACGCACGGGAGAGAGCTGTACGGCCTGCATATACAGTGCGCAGGCGGACTGCAGCTGGCCTTCCGTCTCGTCCAGCAGGGCAAGCCCGCGGAGCGCCCAGGGGCTGGCGGCGGCGGTCAGGGAACGCTCATAGCACTCCGGGCCTGTTCCCGCTCATTCTCCGCGTGATGCATGACAGCCAGCTGATACTGACTGTACCAGTGATTGCTGCCGTTTGCAATGGCTTTTTCAAGCGCTTCCTTCCAGACGCTGCCCAGCATGTAGCTGCGGGGCGGAAGCATGGGATCCGGGCAGGGGAAGGTGCCCTTTTCGGCCAGCTCCATCCAGGGCGCGGTGCACTGGTCCTGGTTCATGAGATTGATCGGGAGGCCGCAGGCGGAGAAAGCCTGTCCGCGCATGGCGGCTTCCACCGGCGCGAAGGAAACCGCCGGAGACAGAATACTGGACGGGTCCGACACGCTCTGGGTGTCAATCTCCTGACGCACGCGCTCGTGCCATGCTTCCAGGGTGTCTGCGGGCCGCTGCCGGTTGAGCTCGTCCAGGGCGTGGCGTGCGGCCGCCTGATAGTCCTGGGCGTGGATGATGGCGGGATCCGCCTGCAGAGGGCCGTAGCTTTCCAGCCATGACAGGCTCGCGCCGGCTTTCATGGGCAGATGCTCCAGCTGGGTGTGGGCAAGCCCGCTCTGCAGTTCCAGATAGGCGGAGCCTTTGCGGGACAGGAATTCCTGCCAGTGCCGGCCGCCCTTGGACATGCCCCAGACAAAGAGCTTGCGGCCCCGGAGCTCGCCGGTGGAGGTCTGGCACATGCCGTAGCCGTCACGGTTCAGGGCGGAGATGAAGGGCCGTGTGTCCTTCGGGACATCAAAGAAGAAGTCCATGGCCTGGGGCAGCGTGGTGGTGCGGGAGATATCCCAGTCCAGCGTGCCGCCGCTCTCCCGGGCCATTTCCCGGGCACGGCCGGCCAGCTTGTCCGCGTCCACGGTCATGTAGGGAATATCCACCTTGCTCAGGTTCCCGCCGTACCCGTAGCGGAAAGCCTTGGAGGCGGGCACGATGACGCGCACGTCCTCGGCTTCATTGACGGCCATGTTGGACCACCAGTAGACGGCGGTGTCCTCCTGAAGCGTGTTGTCAATGCGCACGCGGACCATGACCTCCCGGGCATTTTCCGGCAGGAAGGCTTCCACGCGGTACAGAAGATGCCGGACGCGCTCGTACTGGAACATGCGCAGCAGCGGCGTGCCGTCCGCAAAGTGCAGTTCCTGGGTCGTCAGCCGGTCCATGGTGAAGGGCGTGTGCCCGATAATCCCGCAGTTCCATTCCACGCCGCCGGAAAACCAGGCGTTGCGCAGGGCAAGGTTGCAGGGCTGGATCACCGGGTTCACGTGCAGCAGTTCCTTTCCGGCGTCCTTGTCAAACAGGGACCAGAGCCGGCCGCCCAGCGTGGGCAGGAAGGTGGCACGGATATGCGTGTTTTCCAGCACGGCCGTATCCAGGTATTCGGTGCGCGGGCTGCGCACATACCCGTCCTGCTTGGTGTAGGGCAGGATGGTATGCACACGGCCCCAGCCCATGTACCGGGCTTCCTCCTCGGAGACTGTGCTGCGGTCAATCGCGATGGCGGCATGCACGTCCCCGGCGCTTTTCAGGTCGGGCAGCGGGTTTTCCTCCCCGAGGGGAGAAGTGACGTAGGGCAGTTTATGCATGGTCAGCGTGGTCATGTGTCCGCCTCCTCACTCTGGCACACTGTGCCGTCCGGATAGGTAATACAGTAGGTGTTTTCCGCAAAATCCACGGTCACCCGGGTGCCGTCGGCAAACGTCGCGGCCTGGCGTGTGCGCGCTTCATTGAGGAAAAGGTGATCTGTCATCTTTTCCTTTGCCACATGCTGCTGCAGGCGGCGGATGACCTGCCACTGCCGGATGTTTTCCTGCAGCTCTTCGCCTTCCAGGGTATCGCTCATATAGCCCATGCCGCCGTTGAGCAGGCACTGCAGGAATCCGGTGGTGCCCTCCGGAATGCCCCAGCCGCCGGCGGGCATCATCCAGGGGATGATCACGCAGTCATGATAGACCAGGTTGAACAGCGGCACGGGAATGGCCACATCCGACGGATAGGGCGCCCAGTGGCAGAAGACCTGGCTGTCCATGGCCCAGTCATTGACCTCCTCGGAGGAGGGCACAATGCCGCGGCTGGTCAGGTAGTGGAAGCAGCGCGCCCGGGCAAGAAGGCACTCGTGCCGGGTCATGCGGTGGCGCGGGTTGGCGCACTCGTCCGCCTCATTGCAGGTGAAGACATCCAGATAGGTGCCTTCCAGGTGAATGCCGTGCCGGAAGAGCTCCTCAAAATTCCGTTTCACATAGGCGGGGGCCAGGGAAGCGCAGAGATAGTTCTGCCGGCCGCCGGCCCAGATGGCGTGCCCGTAGATGGATCCGTCCGGATTCTGGCAGGCGTTGTCCGGGTCATAGCTTGGCGCGTCCAGGTAATAGTCCCGGTACTGGTCATGAATGCCGAACATATAGCCCAGCTCCTGCATGGTGTCCGACAGCGACTTCATGCCTTCCCAGCCGCCCATTTCCCGGCAGGCCGGGAGATAGTCGGGGTGCTGGTTGTCATACCCGGGCTGGCCCCATCCGTCCTGATGCAGATACAGCTGATCCACGCCCATGTCCTTCAGGCGGCGCACCCGCTCCTCCCAGTGACGGAAGGGAACGAGACGGTCATTTTTCTCGGGATGCTCATGGTCATAGTAGCGGGATTCCGGGGTCACATGGCTTTTTCCGGCCACGTGCATGACGCAGCACCCGATGAGCCTGTCCACGTTCGGGTTTTCCGCGGCCTTTTCGCGCAGCGTCACCGGAACGCCCTCCTCATCGGCAAGGCTGCGGTAGAGCCGGCACAGGTCCCGGTAGTCGCTGCCCGCGGGGAGAAAGCAGTAGGTCACCGTTCGGCCATAGGTCATGCGGCCCAGGGAAGGCAGGTGCCGCGCATAAATGCGCGTCGGGCCTCCGGCGGGATGCGAAATGGCATACTTCGTATCCCAGGGCGCACGCACCAGGGCGAGATAGGAACCGTCAGGCGTGGTCTCACCCCACCAGGGCATATACGCGGCCTCGGAGCACATCTGCCCGTCAAAGGGCAGGCGCGCGCCGATCTTCTTCGGCCAGTCCCGGGGAATGAGCTGTCCCTGCATGGTGTTGACCACGGCCATGCTGCCCTCCTCATCGGCCATGAGGGGAGCCGGCCAGCGCACTTCCCTGACAGGGCTTGCGCATTCCCGGAAAAATACCAGGGTCAGGTCCACAAAGCCGGTGGTGTCATTGACGAGTATCTGGGTTTCAAATTCCAGGTTGACATAGCCTTCAAAGTTCTGATACCGCGTGCGCACGCCCTGGCCGAGACCGCTGCGGAAGGGGACGGTCCGGATTTCCCGGGCTGCGGAAAAGGGCAGGCGTGCACCGCTGGTGAAAAGGATCTCCGGAACAAAGTCGGGGTCAAAGTGCCAGACACGGTTCCAGGCGGCAATACTGCCGTCGGGGGTCAAGCGGATCTCAGACATATGCATATCCTCCCTGAGCGCAGGTATTCGTGTGCGGGCACACGGGGCAGCGTCACGGAGCGCGTGGCGCTGCCCCGTATACCCGAAACCGTAGAAAAGGGGCCGCTCCATTCCCAGTGGCAATGAAACGGCCCCGGCTTAACCGGACGGACCGGCTTCAGGCTGTCTTACCAGCCGTACTTTTCAGCATACTCAGTGACGACCTGAGTGGCTTCTTCCCAGCCTGCCGCATAGGCACGGGCCTTCATGTCGGCAAACATGGTGTCCACATCCTCGGTGCCGCTGATGATTGCCCAGTACTCGGTGTTGAAGTTGAAGGCATTGGCGTCAGTGACAGCATTGTCATCAATCAGCATGGGTCCGATTTCGGGATACACGGGGTTCTGATTGCGCAGTTCGCAGACCGCGGCGCTCAGAGCCTTGATCTCGTCGTTGTACTTGTCATACTTCTCAACGTTCGGCAGAGCCGCCATTTCGAAGCCCCAGGAAGTCCAGTGGGTGACAGTAATGCAGGGATACTTGGTGGGCAGCACGGAAGCGTTGCCGTTCTCATCGCGGATCAGCTTGACATTGCCGGCTTCGTCGATGGTGTAGTCTTCGCCTTCCAGGCCCATGCGCATGTACTTGCCGTCGCCCAGCAGGTATTCATAGAAGGCCAGGAAGCGGTCCATCTTCTCCTCGGTGATTTCGGGAGCGAACTGAACAGCCACCATGCAGGAAATGTAGGCGTCCATGTGGGTGGGATCACCCTTGTTGGTGCCCAGGGCACCCACGACGTCCACGCGGTCGAAGGGGTTCACGTCGGGGTTGGCGGCGCCGTAGTACTGGGTCATCACGTTGCTGATCCAGTCAGCATCGGCATTGCGCACGCATACGCCAAACTGGTTGGAGGAGAACTTCTGCAGACCTTCCTTCCAGGTGGTGGCGGCGAAGTCAGGATCGATGGATCCGTCTTCGTACATCTTGCGCATCCACTTCAGGACTTCGGCATTCTTGTCGTCCAGGGCGCCGAAGAACCAGTTGCCGTCAGCATCCTTGTTCCAGTAGCGGTTGGAAACACCGGTGGAATCGAAGAAATACCGCAGGGTGCCCATGCCGTCGCCGGTGAGGCCGAAGGTATCGGCTACGCCGTTGCCGTCGGGATCGTTATGGGTGAAGGCGTGGCAGACTTCATACAGTTCTTCCCAGGAGCGGGGCATTTCCAGGCCCAGGTTGGCCAGCCAGTCCTTGCGGATGAACAGGCCCTTGCGCTCGGCGATGTAGATGCTGGGATCCGCAGAGTCGGGCTTGGGCAGGAAATAGTATCCGCCGTACATGTTGTGCACCAGCTGGGAAACAGCGTCGTTTTCCAGGCGGGCCTTGGTCAGGGGATACTTGTCAATGAGTTCCTGAGGAATCTCAGCCACCAGTTCTTCAGGGATGAACTGGGTGATTTCCTGGGTGTAGTAGAGAATGTCAGCGGTGAAGACTTCAGGCAGGTTGCCGTCCACGGCAGCCAGCTGGGTCTGGGCGAAATCACCGTTGTAGTAGTTGACATCGCTCTGCTGGAACTCGATGCCGAAGTTGTCCCGGATGTAGGCCGCCATGGCGTCCGTCTCGGGATTCCAGGAGAAGGGTTCATCATCGCTGTCGGCGGTGATGGTCAGAATCTCACCGTCGTAGGCGAAGGCAGTGGCCGTCAGCGCAAGCATAAGGGCCAGGGCCAGAGCAAACACTTTCCACAGTTTCATAGGGTTACCTCCTTATATTGATATGACCAGAAAAGCCGCGTGGGCTTTTGCTGCGATGGGAAGATCAGCCCTTCACGGCACCGATGGTCATGCCCTTCTCAAAGTACTTCTGAATGAAGGGATAGATGATGACCATGGGCAGGGCGGTGGCAACGGCACAGGCCATTTTCAGGCCGGTTTCATTGAGGAAGATTCGGTTGCCTGCGGCATCCCTGAGGCCTTCCATGTGCTGCATGTCGGCCGGCCGGGTTTCCTGCACCACGAACATGCGCACGATGAGCTGCAGCGGGTAGAGTTTTTCGTCGCGCATGTAGAGCATGGCGGCGAACCAGCTGTTCCAGGTGCCCACCGCCACAAACATGGCGATGGTGGCCAGGGTAGGAATGGACAGTGGATAGATGATTCTGAACAGGATCGTGAACTCGTTGGCTCCGTCAATGCGCGCGCTTTCCTCAATGGAGGCCGGCAGCTGACGGAAGAAGGAGCGCACGACGATAAAGTTGAACACGCTCACCGAGTTGGGAATGATCAGGGCCAGCAGGTTGTTGGACCAGTTCAGGGTTTTGGTGATGTTGTAGTAGGTGGGAATCAGGCCGCCGGAGAAGAACATGGTGATGAGCAGATAGATCATGAAGAACTTCTGTCCGATGAGATCCCCGCGGCACAGACCGTAGGCCAGCATCGAGGTGACCAGGGTGGAGACCAGGGTGGCACTGATTGTGATGAGGATGGTGATCATGTAGGAACGCGGAATCAGGGATGTGCCGAACATGTACCGGTAAGCTTCCAGTGTAGGCTCGGCAGGGAAAATGATATAGGGTTCCCGCATGTATTCCACGTTGCTGGTCAGAGAGATAGCCACAATATTGAAGAAGGGAAAAAGGATGATGATGACGATCAGGGCGAAAAACAGGATATTGCATGCATTGAAAATGTGATCGCCCAGGGAGCGCTTGATCTTGGTCGGCTTCTGGTGCAGAGACTGTTCCATAGGGCATACTCCTTTCTGCGGATTCTGGTTTCCGGGATCAGAAGAATCCTTCCCCGCTCATTCTCTTGACAATGAAGTTGGAGAGGAAGAGCAGGATGCAGTTGACCACCTGCTGGAAAAGGCCGATGGCAGTGGACAGATCATACTGTCCTTTTCCGACACCCATATCATAGACATAGGTATCAATGACCTGTGCCACCGTGGAGGACGTCGCTGCGGAACGCAGATTCATGATCTGGTCGAAATTTGCACCCATGACAGAACCCACATTCAGGATCAGCATGGTGGTGATGGAGAAGGAAATGGCAGGCAGCGTGATATGCACGCACTGCTGGAAACGGTTGGCGCCGTCGAGGTAGGCGGCTTCATACATCTCCTGGTCCACGCCGGCGATGGCGGCCATATAGATGATGGTTCCCCAGCCGGCCTCCTTCCATATGCTGGTCATGTACAGCATGCCGTAGAACCGGTTCGGGTCCGAGAGCATGTTGATGGCCTGGTATCCCATGGAGGTCAGGAACTTGTTGACAAGACCGGAGGTGATGGAGAACAGGGAATACATCAGGGAATACATGATAACCCAGGAAATGAAGTGGGGAAGATAGATGACGGTCTGCACCGTGCGGCGGTAGGCATTCGAACGCAGCTCATTGAGCAGGAGGGCCAGCAGGATGGGCACCGGGAAGGTGATGGCCAGCTGGGTGATGCCGATGAACAGGGTGTTGCCGATGACCGATCCGGCCACGGGGCGCTTGAAGAAGCGGGTGAAGTTTTCCAGTCCGATCCAGGCGGAATATAGGATGCCGCTCTTGATCTTGTAGTTCTTGAACGCCAGGATGATGCCGTACATGGGCATGTAGCTGAAGATGAACACGACAATGAGTCCGGGCAGGATCAGCAGGTAGCGGTAACGGTCCTTCCAGAGGTCGCGTCCCATGATGGAAGACCAGGGCCGCAGGGCGGGCAGGGTGAAGTAGGCGATCAGGGAAAGCGCCATGACCGCGATGCCGGAAATGCCCAGGGCCAGCGGGCCGCGGGCATATGCCGGATCCCAGTTCTTGTTGCCGATGATGCCCGTGATGGCGACATACCAGACGGCTCCGCCCACAGCCATGAGAAGGCCGAGGATCAGAACGCCCCGAAAGGCGTTCAGCGGGCCTTTGGGCAGGGCCTGGAGCTGTTTTTTGGTAATGCGTGGTCTCTGCATATATGATCACTCCTTCTGCGGGGACGTGCGTGAGAGGCAAACCATTCCGGTTTTGAAAAGGGACAATTGCATCCCTATTTTACCTTGCGGGATACAATTGTCAATCTCCGGCCCGGGTTCGGGACGGAAAGGCATGTCCAAAATGGAGGAAAAAACGTGGGAAATATAAAGGAAATGCCGGGCAGGCCGGTCTGGGGCCGGATGCATTTTTCCTGTATTTCTGAAACCGGTTTCAGAACAGAGCAGCCTGTGCGGCATGGAAAATCAGGACGCTGCATCCGGAGGGACAGATTGACAGACCGGGGAAAAACGCATATGGTACACATGTGTCCCATGGGCATCCATCAGCATCTGTGACCACATTCTTCAGCAATGTCCAGCGTTTCGCTGTTTATGGTAAAGACAATTTGAAGTACATCTGGTATGTTCTTTCAGGAGGTGAGATCCATGGATCTGAGAAACATCGGAAAATTCATAGCAGATATGCGAAAAGAACGGGGCCTTACCCAGGAGCAGCTCGGAGAAAAAATCGGAGTGACCAATAAGACCGTTTCCCGGTGGGAAACAGGCGTATACCTTCCGCCCGCGGATGCGCTCCTGGCTTTGGGAGAGCTTTTTGGCGTAAGCATGAATGAGATTCTCAGCGGAAAAAGACTGAATGACGCAGACTACAAGGAGGCAGCGGAGGAAAACCTGAAGCAGGCGATACGATCCAGCTGCTTCTCAGTAAAGGAAAGAGCAGAGTTCTTCAAAAGAAAGTGGCTGAAAGAGCACACTGCAGTTATGATATTTGTCGGGATCTGTATCCTGGCAGTGCCTGTCTGCGGTATTGCAGCCAAAAGCGTTGTACCGGTTTCCATTACTCCGCTGCTTATAGCTTTGGCACACGCATGGAGAAACAACGCCATGATGACGTATGTGGAAAACAAAGTCTTTGACGGAACCGGAAACTGACACGACAGGGTTCCACCGCTGTCATTCCAGACGGCTGAACTCAGACACAGAACGGATTTCGGACGGTCTGCGCCGTCTCTGGCTGCGATGCATGGCAGACATATGAGGACATATGCTGGTGAATCAATTCAGGAAATGGAGAAAATACAATGCGTAAACATCTGATCTGCATGATACTGTGCCTGCTGCTCCTGGCGTGCACGCCGCATGCCCTGGGAGCCGTGTTCGCGGGAACGGAGATGCCGGACTTCACTGTGGAGACCACCCAGGGCACAGTGAGCCTGAGCGGTGCGCTGGCGGAGAAAAAGGCAGTGGTGGTCAATTTCTGGGCCTCCTGGTGTGGTTACTGCATAGAGGAGTTTCCGCTGTTTCAGGAAGCCTACGAGCAGTTTGGCGAGGATGTGCAGTTCATCGCGCTGACGGTGGAGGCCAAGGACGGGGACGCCCAGATCCGGTCCGTCCAGCAGTCGCTGGGGCTGAACTTCCCCATGGGCAGGGACACGGCCGGGCTGGGGGCCATGTATGTCAGGGGCGGCATTCCCGTGACGCTGGTGGTGGACCGCTTCGGAAAGATCGCCTATGAGCAGACGGGCGCATTCCAGCGCTCCTCGGAACTGAAGAACCTCCTCAGTGCCCTCACTTCGGACGGGTATACGGAGTCTGTGGTCTATACGGAACCCCCGGCCGCACAGGTTACGGCGGCAGGTGAGACCGGGGATGCCCTGAGCAGGGCACTGAACGCGGAGGGCAGCAGCCTTGTGTTTGCCAACCCGGACGATGCGCACACCTGGCCCATGCAGGTGTTTGAGGACGGTACGCGCACCGGCGTGTGCAGCTCCAACGGCGGCGAGGATGACACACTGAGCGCCGTGAGAACCGTGCTTACTTCCTCGGAGGGTGAGGCGTTCTGCGTGGACGTGCGCTCCTCCAGCCTGGGCGGTCTGGATGTGGGCCAGCTGATCGTGGACGGCACAGTGGTCCGCGTGTTCAGCGGTGAGCGGGACTGGCACAGGGTGGTGTATCCGCTGGAAGCCGGGGAGCATGAGGTGATGCTCACATACCGGAAGCTGCACTATGGCGCTGAGGGCCGGGACAGTGTCTGGTATTCAGGCGCGTGCCTTGCAAAGGCAGAGACAGAGGACGTGCCGGAGCGGACGGAACAGGCCGGCATCCGGGTGATCACACCCGGAACGCTGCGGGTTCTGCCGGAAAAGGAAGGCCTGTTCCAGGACAGAATGGATGTCTATCTGGTGGAAGACGACACCCTGGAGGTGGAGTTTACCCTGGGCCAGGGGATGGACGAGGAAGCGCTTGTGATCACTGCCGGGGAACGGTTCCTGTCCACATCCTGCATGCAGACGCAGGACCATGTCCATTTCACGGCGGAGATTCCGGTGACGCAGGACATGCGGGATCAGGAAACCGCCTTTATTCTGCTGTATCCCTCCGCAGAAGAGGGCTATGCGTGTGCGGCGGCCTGCGTGCTGTCTGAGGCAAGCCTGGAAGAGGCGATGGCCGGGGAGAAATACACCCTGGAACCGACAGCCCAGGCGGCAGCGGAAAAGGAGACAGCCTGGTATTCCTTCCGCTTTGTGGATGCGGAGGGCCGGGCGGTGGCGGGCGTGCGCGTGAATCTGTGCACGGACACGAACTGCTCCACCCTGACAAGCGCGGAAGACGGCGTGGCCAGCGCGGAAATGGAACCCGGCATCTATCATGTGCAGCTGGTGGAGATTCCGGAAGGCTATGCCTTTGATATGAACACCGTGCGCTATACAGCCAGAAACGGCGGGGACATGGAATTCGTCCTGGATGCCGCCGAGTGAACCTTTTCATGGAAAATGACGGACCGCTTTCCCGGGGGAAGGTGGTCCTTTTCCTGTGCAGATGGAAAGGATTCCACGAAAAAGGGAGGGGGAAGCCGAAACGGCTTCTCCCTCCCGTGCGCTGCATGGAATGGGATTATTCACCCACGGTGCAGTACATGAAGTACTTGTAGCCCAGAGGATTGGCGAAGAACCCATGCACGTCCTTGGACAGCATATAGATATCCGTGTAGAAGTACAGGGGGGTGATGGCGCCGGTGCTCATGAGCAGGTCTTCTGCGGCATGCATCATGCCGTAGCGGGCCGTCTTGTCTGTGCAGGTCTTGATGGCGGCGATGGCGGCGTCATAGGTCTCAGCCCAGGTGCCGTTTTCCACCTTCAGGTCCACGCCGTAGGGGGTCAGGTCGATGGAGAACATCTTCAGTTCGCCGTGCTCGCCCTTGCCGAACTGGGAGTCATTGTTGCCGGAGCCGGAAACCCACATATCCAGGAAGGAAATGGGATCGTTGCAGTCGGCCAGCCAGCCGTTGCGGGCCACGGTGTAGTCGCCGTTCTTGCGGGTGTTCAGGAAGGTGTTCCATTCCTGGTTGGTCAGGTTCATGGTCACGCCGACACCGGAAACCACGCTCTGCAGGTATTCGCCGATCAGCTTGTGGCCTTCATTGGTGTTGTACAGGTATTCAATGGACGGGAAGTTGGTGAAGGCGGGGTGGAAAAACAGGAGAAATACAATTTTCAGTCTTGACGTTTCTGGGAGCATTTGCTACCATTCCCTCAACCTCATAGACAAACCGATGACGTGGAGATCAAACCTTCAGCGCACGCACAGCAAGCCGGGGATGATGGAAGCCCGGACGGAAGCGGGATGGCAAATGGACCACGGAGGGAACGGCGAACGGACCTGTCCCTGTAGCCTGACCGTGAGCTCGCGTGAAGAGCAGAGGATGTGATTGCATCCCGACGAGTGAATCCCCTTAAGCGGGATTAATGAAGGTGGTACCACAGGAATAACAGCCCTGTCCTTTGCGGACGGGGCTTTTTGTGTAAACGGGCGAAGGAGGAAGAAACATGCGGCATATCGTGATGATGAAGCTCAGGGACGGCTGCTTTGATGCGGCAGCGGAACAGGAGTACCGGGAAACCTTTGAAGCCCTGAAGGCAGCGCTTCCGGAGGAAATCCTGAAAGTGCGCGTTCTGCGCAATGTGGTGTCCCGCCCCATGAACATGGATGTCATGGTGGAGATGAAGCTGCGGGACGCTTCTTCGCTTCCGAAGTATCTGAAGCATCCGCTGCATGTGGGGATTTCAGAAAAGTACAATCCCGTGGTGGAGCGGATTGCCATGTTTGACAGTGAGGAGGAAATGCCATGAGCCGGATTCCGAGCATGAAGGACTACAGTATCACGCTTCCGTCCTGGTCCGTGGGCGAGCATGTGCTGGACCGTCTTGGCGAAGTGGCCGGTGCCCTGGGGAAGACCGCCGTGGTCATCGGTGGGCACAGGGCCATGGCGGCCATCGGGGATGCGCTGCGCAAAGCCGCAGAGCCTGCGGTGCACATCCTGGATTTCCGATGGTACGGCGGCGAAGCCTCCCGGGAAAACATTGAAAGCCTGAAAGCGGACTCTGCGGTGCAGAAAGCGGACATGATCTTTGCAGTGGGCGGCGGAAAGGCGCTGGACACCTGCAAGGTGCTGGGCATGGAGACCGGCAGGAAAGTGATCGCGTTTCCGACCATTGCCAGCACATGCGCCGCCTGTACGGCCGTGTCCATTCTCTATCATCCCGACGGGTCCTTTGCCGGCCCCTGCTTCCTTCCCGCGCCTCCGGCGCATACCTTCATCTATACTCCGGTGATTGCCGCGGCTCCCTGCCGCTATCTGTGGGCGGGTCTCGGCGACACCTATGCCAAATATTTTGAATCAACCATGTCATCAAGGGGGGATGAGCTGAATCATTATCATGCGCTGGGCGTTTCCGTGAGCCGGATGTGCCTGGACCCGCTGCTTTCCTTTGGGAAAAAGGCCATGGAAGATCATCGCGCCGGAAAAGTTTCCGATGAACTGGAACAGGTGATCCTGACCATCATTGTGAACACGGCCATTGCTTCCATTCTGCTCACAGCGGACCATATCATCGACTACAATACAGGACTTGCCCATGCCATCTTCTACGCGCTGACTTCTTTCCCGGATCTCCCGGTCGAGCGGGAGCATCTGCACGGGGAAGTGGTGGGCTTCGGTGTTCTGGCGCTTCTTCTGGTGGACGGCCGGAAGGACATGTTTGACACCATGCTTGCTTTCAATCGCTCGGTGAGCCTGCCGACCAGGCTTGCCGATATCGGGGTGAGCGCCGCGGATCTTCCCAGAGTGCTTCCCCAGGTGCTTAAGATGCATGATATTGATCACAATCCCTATCCCGTTACCCTGGAAATGCTGGAAAAAGCGTTTGCCGAACTTGAAGAACAATCAGAATGAGGAGGATACAGTTATGAAGAAGCTGACTGCCCTGATCCTGGCCCTGGCTCTTGTGATGAGCCTTGTGACACTTTCCCACGCTGAAGACAGACAGTACAAGGTGGGCCTTGTGCTGCTGGTGGAAAACGGTGCGTTCCTTGACATGAAGAGCGGCATTATCTCCGGGCTTGAGAAAGCCGGATACGTGGAAGGCAAGAATCTGACCATCAATTATCAGTGCGCGTTCGGCGACGGCGGCACGCTGGCCCGGATCTGCAGCGACATGGATGACGGCACCTATGATCTGGTGTTCACCATCGCCACGCCCACCACCCAGGCTTTCGTGAACCTGGAGAGTGAGACGCCCTGCATTTTCTGCTCCGTGGCCAACCCTGTGGCGGCCCAGGTCATGTCTGCCCTGGATACGCCTGACATGAACGCCACCGGCACCAGCAATGCGATTCCCTCCGGTGACATTCTTTCCCTGGGCCTGACCATCACCCCGGATGTGAAGACCTTCGGCCTGATCTACTGCACCAGTGAAGTCAATGCGGTGAGCGCCATGGAAAGCGCCAAGGCATTCCTGGACGCCAATGGATACAGCTATGTGGAGAAGACCGTTACCAATTCCGGTGAAGTGTCCATGGCCACCCAGGTGGTGCTGGATGCCGGCGTGGACGCCATCTTTGTAGCCAACGATTCTGTAGTGCAGTCCGCTGTGGAAGCACTGGTGGAACTGGCCAATGATGCCGGCGTTCCGACCTATGCCTGCTCTGCCACCACCGTGCTCTCCGGCTGTCTGGCCACGCTTGCCATGAGCGATGTGGCCATCGGAGAGCAGACCGCGGATATCGCGGTGAAGGTGCTGGCCGGCACGCCTGTCAGTGAGATCCCGGCCGTCGTGGTTCCCGCTGACATCGTTTCCGTGAACGCGGATACGCTGGCTGCCCTGGGCCTGGAACTGCCCGCCAGCCTGACGGAAAGCGGCGAAGTGCAGATGCTCTCCGCCAAGTAAGACCAGGCATGAAAAGAGAATCCGTCCGGGTGCCGCACAGGCACCCGGACCTTTGCAGGTGATTTGATGAAACTGATCGTGGACTCCCTCCAGCAGGGAATGATCTATGCCATTCTGGCCTTCGGCATCTATATCAGCTTCCGGATCCTGTCCGTTCCGGACCTGACCACGGAGGGCAGCTTCGTGTTCGGGCTTGCGGTATCGGCCATGTGCACCAATGCCGGGCATCCGGTGCTTGCCCTGCCCGCAGCCATGCTGGCCGGGGCCAGCGCCGGGGCGGTGACCGGCCTGATGCAGACCAAGATGAAGATCCATCCGATTCTGGCCGGCATTATTACCATGAGCGGACTGTATTCCATCAATCTTCTTGTACAGGGGAATGCGGTGAACGTATCCCTGCTCCGCGTGGATACACTGTTCAAGATTGTTCCGTTCCTGTCCAAGAATGACGCGAAGACCTGGGTTCCCCTGGCGATTGCCTGCCTTGCGGCGCTTGCGCTGATCCTCTTTTTCCATACGCATGTCGGCATGTGCATCCGTGCGGTGGGCGACAATGAGACCATGGTGCGGGCGTCCTCGATCAATACAGACGGATGCAAGATTCTCGCCTTTGCCGTATCCAATGCGTTTATCGCGCTGTCAGGCGCCGTTCTGGCCCAGTATCAGGGGTTCTCGGATATCTCTTCCGGGACAGGCACACTGGTCACGGGTCTTGCTTCCGTGATTATCGGAGAGGCCGTGTTCGGACGCCGCGGGATTACGCTGGGCTTTGCTTCGGCCATGGTGGGTTCGGTGATTTACCGTCTGATCATGGCCTACGCAATGAAGTATTCGCCCCTGGATGTGTTCATGCTGAAGCTGGTTTCCGCGGTGATCGTGGCGCTGGCTCTGTCCATTCCGGCCATCCGGCAGTACATCGCGGAAGCCGGAATGCGGCGCAGAGGAGGGAACGGCCATGCTTGAGATTCAAAACGCGATCAAAGTATTCGGGCGGGGTACGCCGGTGGAGCATACGGCTCTGAAGGGACTGAATCTGAGCGTTCCGGACGGAGACTTTGTGACGATCATTGGATCCAACGGTGCGGGCAAGTCCACACTGTTCAATGCCATCTGCGGCACATTCCTGCTGGACGAAGGCACGATCGTTCTCAACGGAAAGGATATTACCTTTTTAAAGGAACATAAGCGGGCCAAGGTGATCGGCCGTGTGTTTCAGGATCCCATGGTGGGCACGGCTCCAGGCATGACCATTGCGGAAAACCTTGCTCTTGCGCATTCCAGAACGACCGCTTCCGCCCTGCATTTTTCGCCCACCCGGGCCCAGAAAAACCTGTTCCGGGAACGGCTGAGCGAATATGGCATGGGCCTGGAAGACCGGATGGAGACCAAGGTGGGGCTGCTTTCCGGCGGCCAGCGTCAGGCGGTCACCCTGCTCATGTGCACGATCGTCATGCCGCAGCTGCTGCTTCTGGATGAGCACACGGCGGCTCTGGACCCGGCAACGGCGGAAAAGGTGCTGGAGCTGACCCGGAAGGTGGTAAGGGAGAATCATCTGACCTGCATGATGATCACCCATAACATGCACAGTGCGCTTGAACTGGGCAACCGTACCCTGGTGATGGACAGCGGAAACGTGGTGCTGGACATTCAGGGCGAGGAGCGGAAAAAGATGACTGTGCCCGCACTTCTGGAAGCGTTCCGGATGGTGAGCGGACATGCCCTGGACAATGACCGGATGATGCTCTCATGAGTCTGTTTCCGGGAAATGCAGGAAGACGGAACCTGTGAGGCCATGCTGTCTATGCGCATGACCTCTTTTTGCGCTTTGCCGCAGCAGCGGGAACATGTCATGACGGAGGCGGAGGGAAGAATGTGTAGAAAGCATGTGTGCAGGATGCATTCTTGCCTTTTGATAGGGTTCCGATATAATGGATGTATGCTTCGAAAACGGTATGCATATGGGCTGAACTGAATCTTTTTCTTTCAGAATCTGAACGGGAAAAGAAAGATTTCCTGTTCCCTGTATGGCAGAAGCAGGAAAGGCGGGTTATTCATGCAGGACAGGATCAATACGGATTCATTGATGAAAAGGATTTTCCGAACCAAAAGCCTGACGTCTTTCTTTGAGCACAACGAGCAGTATATGCAGCCTGTGGATTTCTGCGGAATGCTCAGCTCACTCTGCGAAGAAAGGGATCTTGTGCCGGAACGCGTGATACTGCGCGCTCAGATTGACCGGACCTATGGACATCAGCTGTTCAACGGGACAAGGCGACCGTCCAGGGATAAGGTGATTCAGCTGTCCATTGCCATGGGACTCAGCCTGGAAGAGACCCAGCGCCTTCTTCAGGCAGCGGGAAAGAGTACCCTGTATCCGAGACTCAAACGGGATACGGCCATTATCTACTGCCTGAAGAACCGGCTGAGCATGGCGGATACGCAGGCGATCCTGCAGGAGCATGGCCTTATGCCGCTGGGAGAGGTGGTGTAATGCAGTCGTGAAAGAACCTTCTGAACGCCTGGTGCTTCCGGATGAGGCGGAATATCCTCCGGGACTTACAGAGCGGTATGAGCTTCTGGAATGCTTTTCATCCGGACGGGAAACGCAGACGCTCCTGGCCAGGGCCCGGGACGGGTCAGGGCTGGTTACGGTGAAATGCTTTCCGCGTGAGCATCCGCTGTATGAGATGTCTGAACCGGAAGTGCTCCGGCACATGAAGTCAGACCCGCTGCCGCGCTATGTGGAGGAGTTCCGCAGTGAAACCATGCGCTGCACTGTGCGCGAATATGTGGAGGGGGAAACGCTGGACAGTTATGCGGCACATCACCCGATGAGCGCGGAGGAGATTCTGAGGATCGGTATCGCGCTGTGCGATCAGCTGCATGCACTGCACAGCCTGGTTCCGCCGGTGATCCACCGGGATGTGAAGCCCCAGAACATCATTGTCCGGGACGATGGAACGCCGGTACTCATTGATTTTGGAATCTCCCGGGTGCACTCGGAAAAGAAAGCGGACACGGTCGTATTTGGCACTGAGGGCTTTGCACCGCCGGAACAGTACGGGTTTGCCCAGACGGACGGACGCTCGGATATTTACAGTCTGGGCATGGTGCTGAACTGGCTGATGCAGGGAAGCGGGGATATACGCAAAGGTACCGGCGGACTGGAACGGGTGATCCGGAGAATGACAGCCTTTGATCCGGAACACAGGTATGCGTCCGCGCTTCATGCAAGGAAGGCGCTGGAGCATGCCATGCCGGCAGAGAGACGGAGACGGATGATCCTGGCAGGGGCGGCGCTCCTGTTCCTTATCATCCTGTCCGGAGCAGCAGTCTTTCTGCTCCGGCCGTCCAGTGCACCGGTCTTCTTTGAGAACCCGCTTGTGGAACAGGCCGTGCGCCTGAATCTTGGGCTGGGGCCGGAGACCGAGATACGCACAGACATGCTTTCGGATGTCACAGGCATCTATATTGTGGCCGACAGGGCCTATGCGGATTCAGACAGTTTCTACGACGCAATTTCACAGTGGTATGCCTCCGGAAGAAGCACCAGGGGAGATCTGGAGAATCTTGAGGAACTTGCCGCAATGCCGAATCTGGAGCAGGTATGTGTGGTGGCGCAGATGCTCAGCGATATTTCCACACTGTCCGGGATGAAGAATCTGAACAAAGTGGAGTTCAAGCACAATTCCATCCGGTTCATTTCCTGCCTTGCGGGCATGGAGAAACTGAATTACGTGGGAATCAATGACAACCCGGTCAAGGAACTGTCACCCCTGATCCAGTGCCCGCAGCTGGCCTATCTGGACGTGTGCGATGTACACCGCTATGATCCCGTCGTGTTCGCGCAGCTGGGCGATTTCCAGTATCTGGACATTGCCAACCGTACGCAGAGCTACCACTACCTCGGACAAAAGCGCATTGTCTCCCTGCGCGCTGCCTGGACCGGAATGAACACACTGGATGAACTGAGCGGAGTCACGGGCCTGGAGGAGCTGGACATATCCCATACGCCTGTCAGTGACCTGGCTCCGATTACCGTACATCAGGGCCTGCGGAGGCTGAACATGGCGTCAACGGCGGTCAGGGACCTGACGCCGCTGCTCGATCTTCCGGAACTGGAGAGCGTCACGCTGAGCAAGGGTATGAAAGAAGCGGCGGAGCAGTCGCTCAGCGGCGCAGGTTTTGAAATAAAGTACGAATAAAGTTGGAAAACGCCGGCAATGTATGCACAGTGCATCCCTGCCGGCGTTTTTGATTTGCTATAATTCGGCCACGGATTCAGATGAGGCGCATAGAATGCAGCGGCTGAAAGAGCGCTGGAAGAAAACATGCCTGTTCCGGGAAAGGGATTCGGCATGGAATCCTGGAATGGCCAGCCGTTTCCATGCTGTTTTTGCCGTGTGACTGCAGAGGAAAAGATGAACATCACAAAAGCAGGTCTGGACTTTTCAGACCGGAGCAGGGCGGAACAGAAGCCGGGCAGGCCTGAACCGGAGCAAGAACTGCGGCAAGTGCATGCAGAAGTCTACAGAAAACATACAGCAGAGGTGAATGGAAAAATGCATACATTGCGGGAGTTTCTCAGATATACGGCAGACAGGTTCGGGGCACTGCCGGCCTATGAGTGGGCTGAAGGCGGGCATGTGATCGCAAAAACCTTTGCGGATCTGCAGGCGGATGCGCTGAAGACGGCGTCAAAACTGCAGAGCTGCGTCGGCGAGGGAAAGAAAATCGCTTTGATCGGGGACATGTCCTATGCATGGATATGTGCCTATTACGGGATCATGATCAGCTCCAATGTCTCGGTACCGCTTGATACCAAGCTCAGGCCGGGGGAAATCGCGGAGCGGCTGGATTTTGCAGATGTGTCCATCGTCTTTCTGTCAGAGCGTTACAGTGCGCTGAAGGAAGCGATCCAGGGGTACTGCAGCGGCATCAGGGAAATCCTGCGCCTGGAAGACTGGCCTGGTCCTGTGCGGGATGGAGATCCGGTGGACATGGAACCCAATGATCCGGACGCACTTGCTTCGCTGATGTTCACTTCCGGGACTTCCGGAGATGGTCTGAAGGCGGCCATGATTTCGCAGCGCGCCATCCTTGCGGATGTCACGGGGCCGGTGCCGCTCTGCGTGCCGGGTGACAGGCTGCTGTCGCTTCTGCCCATTCATCACTGCTTTGAAATCTTTGTCGGGCAGATGAAATACCTGTATCTTGGGGCAACAGTCTGCATCAATGATGACATGAAAAACCTGATTCCCAATCTGACGAGATTCAGAATTACCATCGTGGTTGCGGTTCCGGCTCTGGCCAACATGCTGGCGGCATTGATTGCACGCGGACTTAAGGAACACACAATGGAAGAGGTCCGGCAGATGCTGGGCGGTCAGCTCAGGCGGATCACGATAGGAGGAGCTTCCGCCAGCAGGGAAGTGATCGATACCCTCGGTCTTGCCGGAATCACCGTTTTTGTAGGCTATGGTCTTACGGAGACGGCAGGCGGATGTCTGGCCAACTGTGACGCATCCATCCGCCCGAGGGAAGCCGGGGCTCCCTATGTCGAAGGCATGGAAATGCGGCTGGAGGATGGCGAACTGTGCCTTCGCGGGCCCATGGTGATGCAGGGGTACTACAAGTCTCCGGAACTGACGGCCAGGGTCATGGAGGATGGATGGTTCCATACCGGAGATCTTGCGGAGATTACCGATGAAGGATACGTCATCATTCATGGACGGAAGGACAACATGATCAAGACGCCCAGCGGAGAGAAGATATATCCGGAGGTCTGGGAAAGCAGGCTTTCCATGATCGAAGGCGTTTCCGCTGCCATGGCTGCCAATGTGGACGGACATCTGACAGCCATTCTGTTCCTCAGGGAAGACACTCCGGAAAAACGGGCCAGTGTGATCCAGATGATCGATGCGCTCAATGCTGAGCTGCCGGGCTATGAGAAAATCCTGGATGTACGCTTTCGCGAAAAGCCTTTTCCCATGACAACCTCCATGAAAATCAAACGGCGGGACGTCATGCGTGAACTGGATGCCTCCGCCGGTAAAGGAGGCGCATCATCGGCTGAGAATGAAAAGCAGCGGCAGATCCTTGAAAAAGTCATGCGGGTGCTTCCGGGCGGTGTATCCGCCGGGATCGACGATAATCTCTATGCGATGGGGCTGGACAGTCTTTCCACCATCAGCCTTGCCCTGCTTCTGGACTGTGCCCCTGAAACGATTTATGCCTGTAAAACCATCCGCCGTCTGGCTGAACATCTGGAAACCGGAGCTCCCTGCATGTTTATGCCGGAGGCTGCAGGGAAGATCCGGGATGTCAACCGATACATATCAGTCAGGCCGGAGGCCCATGCCGGTCTTGGACATACTGTGCTGCTTACCGGATCCAGCGGATATCTGGGCTCGCATATCATGGCGGAGCTGGTGCGGGCCGGATACAGGGTCATCTGCCTTGTCAGAAGTGAAGAAAACCTGGACAGGGCCTGCCTGTACTACGGCTTTGCAGAAGAACGGAAAAAGGTGGAAACGGTTATCGGCGATCTGGAAAAAGAGTGGCTGGGACTGAGCATGGACCAGTATGGGAGCCTCTGCAGAGAAACGGAGACCGTCATACACGCTGCAGCTCTTGTCAGCCATGTGGGCAGTGCGGAAACGTCTTATCGGATCAATGTCGGCGGAACGCAGAATATCATACGTTTCTGTGCGCAGAGTTGTTCACCGCTCTTCCATATTTCAACCTACGCGGTAGCCGGCTTCGGGACGGATGTACCTCTCACGGAAGATCTTCTGGATATCGGTCAGGAAATAACCCTGAATCCCTATGTGCAGACGAAATACCAGGCAGAAGAGCAGGTTCTTCTGGCGCGTGACCAGGGCGTGGCATCCACGATCTTCAGGATTGGCAATCTGGGGCCAAGGGCATCGGATGGCCTGTTTCAGATAAATGCCGAATCCAGCGGCATGGCTGCACAGCTGAGGGCTTTCAGAAAAATGGGTGTGTTTCCGGAAAGCATGCGCGATGCATCCTATGACGACACAGCGGTGGACATGGCCGCGCGGGCCATTGTGCTTCTCGCAGAGGCGGACGGTGCTGGATATATATGGCATATCATGAATCCTTCGGTCAGGAGTATTGAACAGCTGACAGAAGCGAAAATGATCAGCGACCGGGAGTTTGCCGCCAGGCTTTCCGAGGGAAGTGCGGACCGGGACATTGCCATGCTTTCCGTTTACTACCGCATGGCACAGAGCGGATTCAACCAGCGGTTTGATTCCAACAGAACACAGAGCGTACTTGAGCAGCTGGGATTTGGCTGGAACTGATGCAGGGGGACAGAGTCATTCTGTCAGAAGGAGCATTATATGGAACTGAGCAAAAGTACACAGGAAGTGATCACACAGGCGCAGATGCTGCGTCTGGAAACAGGCGCGGAAAGCCTGTGTCTGGAACATGTTTATTACGGCCTTCTGCTTATGGCCAGTTATCTGGATGCACCCATGAATGCGGAGGAGTACCGGAAAGAGGCCAAGGAGCTTCGGAAATATCTGGAAACCAAGAACCGGAGCATTGCCAGTGCCAAGCATCAGCTTTCCAGGGATGCCAAAGAGGACAGCAGCCTGTTCGTTGACGCAAGGCCCATGCTCGGACGCGCGGCGGAAATGGCGGGAAGCCGGCAGATTGCACCGATGGACCTGGCCAAAGCGATCCAGGAGGATCCCAGCCCGACTATCCGGGCGCTGAACGGGCTGAAGATCCCCGCGCTGGAAAAGGAAGATGCAAGGTATTCGCCTGTGGTGCGGCCAAATCCGCAGCCCCAGCCTGTGAAGCCTCCGGTGCAGCCTGTAAAGCCGCCGGTACAGCCTGTAAAGCCTCAGTCGTCGGTGTCGGGAACAGGCGTGCAGAATCATGATCTTGGTGACATTGTTGCCGCGATCCAGCAGCTGGACAGGCTGAATGTGCAGCAGAAGCCGAAACACAGGAAAACGCGGCTCGGTCTTATTACCTTCCGCGGCGGGCGCGTGTCTGCTGCGGTCCAGTATTTCCTTATATTCGGCCTGCTCCCCTTCGGTCTTCTGTTTGCCCTGCAGCACTTCACCGGGTATGTCTGCGCACCGCCCGGACCATGGGCTGCCTTCGGCGTGCGGGCCTTTGTGGTGCTCTGGGCATTCCTCATATGCCGCGGTATCGGACATGTCATCGGCTTTGGCAGCAGGTCCTTCGGCCTGTTTCTGCGGATTCTGATGACCAATGCTCTGGTTTTCGGGGTTGCCTGGGCGTACAGGACAGCATTTGAACTGCCGGAATACCCGGTCTGGATGAAGTATGTCTGTGGCGTTCTCGGCATAGTGATTCTTGCTTTGGGCACAGTTCTGTTTGAACGCCTGAAGTATACACCGGCTGAACAGAGAAAAAGGATCACGTACGGGAATTATACAGGACGCACAGGAAAGGTCATGTTCCAGATGCTGACGCAGCAGCTGATCCCGCCCGCACTGTTTCTGGGGATATGGTGGATCCATGGCAGTGCGGTTCCGGACTGGTCGCTCAAGGCCATGTGGATCGTCGGCTTTATCAGCGTATGGGGCACTCTGGGCACGGTCTTTTCCTGCCTGGCCCTGCGCGCGGAAGCCGGATGGTCCCGGGGAACGGGCAAAGGGTTTTTCAAATTCATGCGCTCGTTCTATACCTTCATGGTGATTCCGCTGCTGGTGCTGTTTCTCCACTGGCTGTTTGACTGGAATCCCGTTCAGCTGTGGGTATGGATCGTGCTGGGCGTGTACACGCTTCTGATGTTTGCAGGCTCCGTCATTTATGCCAGGAACTGAATTGAGGAGGGAAAACCATGCTTTCAAAAGTGCGCCTTGAAGTAACCAAAGGCGAAGCCGCAGGCACGTCTTTTGAAACGTCTGAAATATCCCGGGTTCTGATCGGGCGTCAGGATGACTGTCAGATGGTGATCGGAGAAAAGACTGTTTCCCGGTACCACTGCCTTCTGGAAATCAATCCGCCTTCTGTCCGGCTGCAGGATTTCGGGAGCCTGAACGGCACGTTTCTGAACGGAAAAAAGATCGGTCAGCGGGAACGGGATCAGAGCTGGGAAGAAGCAAAGGACCAGCATCATGAGGCATATGAACTGCATGACGGGGATGTGCTGGGACTGGGCAAAACGTGCGAAATCCGCTGTACCATTGAGGAAAAGGAGAGCTGCGCCCAGTGCGGAGCCACGCTCCCGGAAGTGAAAGTGGATGACAATGCCACGATTCTCGACAGCGGCAGTCTCCCGATGCTGTACGTAAACGACAGGGGACAGCGGATCTGCGCTGACTGCTGGAAAAAGCAGCAGCAGGCTCAGATTCCGGAAGGAAAGAAAAAATGCTCGGGCTGCGGAAAGCTGTTCACGCCCTCGGCTGCGGACAACAATCTGTGCAAGGAATGTCTGGCCGACAAGGCCAAAGTGCTCAGCGGCGTGCTTGCCATGCTGAACATCCAGGCAAAGGTTCCGCCAAAAGAGAAGCCGGGAGAGCCGGCACTGCTCAAAGGGTATGAAAAGGTATCCCTGCTGGGCAAGGGCGGTATGGGCGAGGTCTGGAAGGTGCGGGAAACGGCCACGGGAAAGCTGTTCGCACTAAAGACCATGCTGCCGGACGTGGCCATGGACGATCATGCCAAGCAGCTGTTCCTGCGCGAGGCAAAGATCGGGGAGTGTCTGCGGCATCCCAATGTGGTGAAGGCTTATGCTACGGGCTGCGCCAATGACGTGCTCTATATCCTCATGGACCTGTGCGAAGGCGGGAGTGCGGATGATCTGGTCCAGAAAAACGGCGGCAAGCTGAGCCTGGAGATGGCGACCTGGATCATGCTCCAGACTCTGTCAGGCCTTGACTATGTGCACAACATGGACATTGACGTGGAAATCAGGGCAGGCCGGTTTGCCGGTGTAAAGGAAGTCAGCGCGAAAGGTATTGTGCACAGGGATCTGAAGCCGGGCAACATCTTCCTTTCGGATACCGGGGACCATCCGACAGCTATGGTGGCGGATTTCGGCATGGCCAAGGCTTTCAGTGCCGCGGGAAAATCCCAGATTTCCAAGACGGGGGCCGTGATGGGCACGCCGGTATTCATGCCCCGGCAGCAGGCCAGGGACTGCAAGTATGCGAAGCCGGAGGTGGATATCTGGGCGGCTGCGGCATCCTACTATTACATGCTGACCGGCAAGTTTGTGAAGAATTTCCGGCCGGGAGTCAACATGTGGCAGGTGCTGATCATGGAGGATGCGGTCCCGATCCGGGATAGAAACAGCTCGGTGCCTGCAGCCCTGGCCGTGGTGATTGACCGCGCGCTCAAGGAAAAACCGAAACTGTACTACGACTCCGCCGCTGCGCTGCGCAAGGATATTGCCGCGGCGCTTCCGGCCGGCGTCAGGAACTACTGCAAAGGAATCCTGTAATGCATATTGACAGTTTTCAGTATTCGTTTGCGGCATCCGGAACAACGGATGTCGGCATGGAAAACCGGATCAATGATGACCGGATTGTCCTGGACACGGATCACGGGTTTTTCGCGGTGTCTGACGGCATGGGCGGACTGCGCTGCGGCAATGCGGCTGCCTCCTATGTGGCGGAGTCACTGCCGGGGCTGATGAACATATGTCTCAGTGAGTGCAGTGCGGAGGAAGACACCGCGGAAGCCGCGGAACGCCTGCGGTTCATGGTCCGTCTGCTCAGTGACAAGCTGTACCGCAGCGGGAATTCGGAAGGCCGTTTTGACTATGGTGCCACGCTGGCAGGCATCTGGCTGTACCGGGAGTGCGCGGTGTTTGTGGGGCTCGGGGACAGCCGGGGTTATCTGCTGCAAAAAGACGGTGACCGGCTGATCCAGGTAACGCAGGACATGAACATGGCAGGGCTCATGGTGCGCAATGGCCTGATGACCATCCGTGAGGCGGCAAGGTCTCCGGCAAGGTCAAGGCTCACGGCCTTTGTTGGCATGGAGGAACCGGCCACGCCGGAAAGCGATATCCGGGAGATCCGGCCGGGGGACATGATGCTTCTGTGCAGTGACGGACTGTACGGCATGGTGCCGGAAGCGGAAATCCTGGAGGAAATGCGCGCAGGAAATGACCTGGAAGAGATGTGCCATCGTCTGATTGAACGGGCAAACCGGTATGGCGGTCGGGATAATATATCCGCCGTCATCATCTGCATAGGTGAGCAGACTGATGCCGGGCACGGGAACAAACATGAGGACAGCAGAAGCCTGGAAGCATGAATGGAAACATGATCCATGCTGAGTGGGCGGTATCCGTGGCTTCTGCTTATGAATCGTGCGGCATTTGCCTGAAAACCGGACCGGATGCACAGAACAGACAGACAGGATCGGAGGATCCGGAAAGGGAAGCATGAGCGGCGACAGGACTGTATGGGACGGTGGAATGAATCCGGAACCCGGCCAGGAAACAGTGGAACAAAAGGCGGGGTCAGGCAATGACGGCAGGGATGCAGAAGAGGAATCCTATGTAAGAGGCAGTCTTCTGCTTGACACCTACCGGATCGATTCCGGAGCGCTCCGGGGCGGCATGGGCAGCGTCTGGCGCGTGCATCATATGGGCTGGAACACGGATCTTGCCATGAAGCGTCCGCAGCGGAAGTATTTCACGGATGACGCATCCCGGTCGAACTTCATCGCGGAATGCCGGAGCTGGATCGGACTGGGCCTGCATCCGAATATCGTGTCCTGCTACTATGTGCGCGAAGTTGACGGCGTACCCACGATCTTTTCGGAATGGATGGAGAACGGAAGCCTGGAAAACCGGATCGAGGACGGAACGCTGTATGAAGGCGAAGACGCAGAGGTGCGTGCGCGGCTTCTGGACATTGCGATCCAGTATGCGCGCGGACTCCGGTATGCCCACGACAGCGGACTGATCCATCAGGATGTGAAGCCGGACAATCTGCTTCTGACGCCTGACTGGCAGGCCAAGGCGGCGGACTTCGGCCTGGCCCGGGCACGTGCGGTGCTGACCATGGCGGAAACGGACGGAGATGCCGGGAAAACACAGATGGCCGCGTCCGGCGGGTATACGCCGGCCTACTGTTCCATGGAACAGATGGACGGAAAACAGCTGACGCGCCGGACGGATATCTACAGCTGGGCGGTCTCGGTGCTTGAAATGTACCTGGGTGCGCGGCCATGGCAGAACGGTGTGGTGGCGGGCATGAGCTGCGCCTCATATTTCCCGCAGTGCCGGGTGCCCATGCCGGAAGCGCTTCAGCAGCTCCTGGAACACTGCCTGGAGATGAATCCGGAGGACAGGCCGCATGACTTCGGCGTGGTGGAGCAGGAACTGAAAAGCATATACCGGGGTGTCACGGGAAAAGACTATGTGCGCCCCGAACCACACGCGGCCGCCGATACGGCGGACAGCCTGAACAACCGGGCACTGAGCTATCTGGATCTGAAACAGGAGAAACAGGCGGAGAAACTCTGGGAAGACGCGCTGATGGCGGATATCTATCATGCGGAGAGTTTCTACAATCTGAATCTCTTGCGCTGGCGCAGGCAGACATTCAGGGATGACTATGACCGCCGGGAAAAGGAACGGCAGTTCAGAGACAGACTGGTTACGCTTAAGATCAATGTTCCGGAAAAAATGAAAGCCGCAGTGGAACTGGGACTTCAGGAGATTTCCGGTGCAGGACAGGCACCCATGCTGCTTTCCAGAGTGCGGGATGTAAACCTGCTGCTCAGCAGGGAGGCGGAATGGCAGGAAAAATGCGCCCGTATGCGTGCCAGCCTGGACGGACAGAGGATCCCGGAAGCGATTTCCATACTGGAAGAGATGCGCGCCATGGAAGGGTTTGCCTACGGTCCCGAGTATCAGCGTCTTGCCTCGGAACTCGCGGGCAGATGCCGGAAAAAAAGGCTGCGCGGAGTCCGGCGGAGTGTCATCTATTTTCCTGTTGCGGCAATGGATGCGGATATCTCGGAGAACGGTCTGATCATTGCCTGCAATTTGCAGGGTGTACAGATTTACGATGCCTGGAAAAGTTCGGCAACCCGGGCCTATGACCTGAAAGGCGACGGGCGGACGCCAAGCAGCCGCAGCAAGGACAAAAAAGCCGGTGCGGGCGGCAATGGGATGCTGTTTACCATGGCCACCAGTGACCATTTCGGTATCGGTGATTCCCGGGACTATATGGATATCGTGCGTCATTGGAACCCGGAAAACGGGAAATGTCTGCGGAAAATGCGCGCAACCGTGAATACGGAGCTCAAGCATTTTGAGGTTTCCCGTGACGGAACGCGCGTGATTGCAGTGGATGGAGGCGCATACTGTGTTTATGCATGGAATGTGCCGGACACAAAATATGCCTTCAAATGGGAGAGCCGTAAGGATCCTGTTGTTAAGGAGAGCGGTCTGAGAGCCTTTGAGACAGGAGATATTTCCTGTGACAACCGGTTTGCCGTGCTTGGCGGTATTCGGTATGAGTCCCGGTTTGCGGATGGAACAGGCACTGCACTGGTATGGGACATGGAAGGCAGGGAAGCAACCCTTCAGCTTCCGATCCAGGACCGCCCGGAATTCTGCAAATGGATGCCGGATTCGCGGCATATTCTCATAAGCTCAAAGGCCATGCCGGGAAAGTCCGGGGCACACATTCCCAGAGGCATTCAGATTGTTGACGTGCATGGAAACCGCGTGGAACGGGAACTGGATGATGATGGAGCCAGCGCGCTGAGCGCAGCGGTCACCCGGGACGGCAGGTTTGTCTTTGCCTCCATGGGCAGGATCAGACCGCATCAGGAACTGAAGGATCTGGTGCTGCCCAGACGTGAGATGGACACATGGAATCTCCGTCTGTTTGACTATGAGAGCGGCAGGAAAATCGGGGAGATGGAGGCACCGGTTATCAGCCGGATGAAACTGTTCAACGGGGATAATCATCTGTTTGGTTTTTCCGCGTCCACAGCCTATCTCTGGTTTCTGGACTGGGAGCTGGCCTGGGACGGACCGGAAGGAGATATCCGGTCCGAACATGCCCGGCAGATTCAGGGGGGCGCGGAGGAAGACAGAAATCCCGGAAAGGAAAACATGAGCACGGACAAGACGGTATGGGACGGTGAAAAGCCGGACCGGAACACCAGACAGCATACGGACAGCAGTGCGGAAACCGTATATATGCCGGAAAACCGGTCAGGAGAGGGCAAAGGAGAAGGAGCGGAAACTGTGTATGCGCCTGTGCAGGATGCCGGTGAAACGGTTCTGGACGCACCAGGCAGCGCCGTGGCAGGAGCAGCAGAGCAGCAGACCGATGCAGACAGGACAGTGTTCGAGCCGGACGCAGGTATTGCAGAGGGAACGTTGCCTGAGCCTGCGGGAGAAAGTGCGCGGCAGAGCGCTGAGCCGGAGAAAACAGGCGCGGATGAAGCAGAGGATGATTATGCCAGAGGCAGTCTTCTGCTTGACACCTACCGGATCGATTCCGGAGCGCTCCGGGGCGGCATGGGCAGCGTCTGGCGCGTGCATCATATGGGCTGGAACACGGATCTTGCCATGAAGCGTCCGCAGCGGAAGTATTTCACGGATGACGCATCCCGGTCGAACTTCATCGCGGAATGCCGGAGCTGGATCGGACTGGGCCTGCATCCGAATATCGTGTCCTGCTACTATGTGCGCGAAGTTGACGGCGTACCCACGATCTTTTCGGAATGGATGGAGAACGGAAGCCTGGAAAACCGGATCGAGGACGGAACGCTGTATGAAGGCGAAGACGCAGAGGTGCGTGCGCGGCTTCTGGACATTGCGATCCAGTATGCGCGCGGACTCCGGTATGCCCACGACAGCGGACTGATCCATCAGGATGTGAAGCCGGACAATCTGCTTCTGACGCCTGACTGGCAGGCCAAGGCGGCGGACTTCGGCCTGGCCCGGGCACGTGCGGTGCTGACCATGGCGGAAACGGACGGAGATGCCGGGAAAACACAGATGGCCGCGTCCGGCGGGTATACGCCGGCCTACTGTTCCATGGAACAGATGGACGGAAAACAGCTGACGCGCCGGACGGATATCTACAGCTGGGCGGTCTCGGTGCTTGAAATGTACCTGGGTGCGCGGCCATGGCAGAACGGTGTGGTGGCGGGCATGAGCTGCGCCTCATATTTCCCGCAGTGCCGGGTGCCCATGCCGGAAGCGCTTCAGCAGCTCCTGGAACACTGCCTGGAGATGAATCCGGAGGACAGGCCGCATGACTTCGGCGTGGTGGAGCAGGAACTGAAAAGCATATACCGGGGTGTCACGGGAAAAGACTATGCGCGCCCCGAACCGCGCTCGGCCGCGGATACGCCGGACAGCCTGAATAACCGGGCGCTGAGCTATCTGGATCTCGGCATGCAGGATGAAGCCGCACGTGACTGGGAAGCGGCACTGAAGAAGGAACCGGACCACGCGCTTTCCCTGTTTAACTCGGGCCTGGCTGCCATTGTACGGAAAAAGGGAATCCGGGATGACGGATATGCGGTTCTGGAAGACCTGGAAAAAATGAACAGTGATGTGTACCTCTCCAATGAGCGCAGGCCGGACGCGGAAAAGCAGGCGCTTCTGGCAGCTCTGTGCCGGACCGGATACGAGGGAAGAACTGCCCAGATGCAGCTGGAATCCGCCCTCATGCATGCAGAGGGAGCACGGGAGAAACAAAGCCTGCAGGCGGAACTGGACAGGGTACGCAGGGCCTGGTTTGAGCTGCCTGTGCATCCGGGAACCTGCCGCAGGGTCTGTTTTGATACGGACGGAAAACTGTGTGTCATTGCCTGGGCTGAGGAAGGGGAGCAGGATGAAGGGGAAGCGGGCTTCCTCTCCGTGTATGACCTTGCATCCCGTGAGCAGATCAGAAGCAGAAAGCTGAGCGACTGCCGGGTAAGCACCCGGTTTGAGCGGGTGATCCTGGAAGGCAGTATTGTGCACCTGATCTTCCCTGCCGGCTCCGGGGGCTCCGTGGCGTTTGAGACACGGACACTGAACCGGAGGCCGGACCTGGACGACGATGCCTTCAGCGGACTGAATGATGGCTGGCCATATGTGGAGCTTCAGGACGGACGGCGCAGCCTTCTTCAGATGCGCTATGTGGAGCGGCAGGGAAACCGCGCCGTCACGGTCAGGCGGAAAGATCCCGCAACGCTCTGGCTGGATGCGCTGCAGCCGAAGGCGCGCGGCGGGTTCGGGTTCGGCGGTCCGCCGAGGCCGGAACCGGACCACAACGGCCTGAAGGCATCCCTGCCTGCCGTGGGCATGGGATCAGGCCAGTATGCCGTCTGTGCAAGCCATGACAGGCGCTGGCTTCTGGTGTTCAATAAACCGTATTTCACTGACCAGAAAAGGACGTTTACGATCCTGGATACCACAGTGTTCGGGACGCTGCCGGAGTATACGGTGGCAAGGGCTCTGTCCTATTCCGAAACGTCGTCCAGGCAGAGTGAGCAGACGCGGCTGCTGAAGCAGGCGCAGTCCTGTCTGAACGCCGGGAATGTACCGGGCCTGCTGAAAGCCCTGGATGCGGCCTTTGCGCTCTATCCGGACAATCCGGGGGATGTCTGGGCAGGACTGAACCAGGCGGCCGGCAGGCTGCAGCATGTGAAGCGGCAGAACCTGCGCGGCGCAAGAAAAGGCCGGACGATGCAGGAGCAGGACGTGGACGGAAACCCGGAGCACGGGGAAGCCTACATGATCGGGAGGCACCGCGGCTGGGAAGAAAAGATGCAGGAAAGGAACTTTGAGAGTGATGACGTGTTTGTGCGCAATGGAACGGCACACCTCGAAGTCCGGTTTGAGAATACGTCCCGGGGCTGCCGCTGCATCGGTCAGGATGGCAGGGAGATTGCGCTGCTTCCGGGAATTCAGGCCCCGGAGGATGCGGCCGGTGTTCTGGACCCGGATGCGAAAATCCTGTATTTCTGCGCCGACGGGCTGTTTACGGCCTGGGAGATTGCCGGGAAAAGCGCGGTATATCGGGGCGGGGTGCGCTATGGAGCGCCGCCTGGCGGGGACCGGCTGCCCCAGCTGCATCCCTCGGACCGGAACACGCTTTGGACGCAGCTCCCGGAGCGGGTATGCCTGAACCGGGCAGAGAATGCCACGGTGGCCATGGTGTGGAACCGCGTGCTCAATGCCTATGGACCGGAGCATATAACGGGCTTCCATTCCGTCACGGTCATTGACCTGCGCACGCTGCATGTACTGGACACGCTGTTTACGCACGAGGACAGACTGGTGAACATGCCGGAGGAAGGCATGACGGTGGCGGAGGAAACGCTTCTGGACATCAGCCGGGACGGACAGCTGTTCCTGTGGTCCACGCCTTTCGGAGCGGTGCTCCGGATTGTATTTGAGCCGGACCGGATGGAAAAGTATACCGTGGGCATCACCGGGGAACGGATCCGGCAGGACGGGAATGCCCTGATCTGTACGACCACATGGTCGTCAAAGGGGAATACCTATCAGGAAGTCCTTCTGGACTGGCAGTATGCCTGCGGAACGTATGAAACAGAGCGCCGCTGGACGGACATACTGCCGGAGAATCAATGCCGCTGCGCGCTGGGCGGGGCAGCCGGCAGGGCCGGCCCGGCGGATGATCTGGCAGACATCCTGGCCGGGCTTGAGCAGGCCGCACAGTCGAGGATCGAAGTGCAGCCGGTCTCATCAAAAGCAGATGATCCGCTTTCGGACCTGCTGGCGGAGATGGAACGGAAAGCCAGGGAACGGATGCGGGGCCGGAAATAAAGTGCTTACAGACAAATCAATCCGGGAAAGGGGGAACAGCCCATGGAACTGTCCTATTCCATGAAATACATCCTGCTGCGGGCGCAGTCGGAAGCGAAGGGCATGCATGTATCGGAACCGGGGATTGAGTTCTTTTTCCTGGGTCTGCTGAAAATGGCGGAGATCCAGGCAAAGGATGCATTCAATCTGCCTGATACAGAGATGAAGACGGTGGATGCCGATATTGCCGCCGTCCGGGAAATGTTCCGCAGGGAGGAAGTGGATACGGACCGTGTCCGCCCGCAGCTGCGGCATGAACTGAAGCACGGAGCCAGGAGCGACGCGGGCCGGCTGCAGGAATACCTGCTGGACGCGGACCGGGCTGCCAAAAAGCGCGGGGAAAAGGAAATCTGGGCCCAGGACCTGCTTTATGCCATCCTGAAAAAGCCCACGGACACCATTCTTCAGGTATGCGGGCTGAAAGGCGCTCTCCAGGAAGAGGAAAACCGGCAGGCACAGGCGGAGGCTGAACAGGCGGACGCGAAGCGCGCTCAGGAGATGTCACCGGATTTTCTTGCCGATCTTACCGCGCGTATCCGGAAGATGCGCTCACAGCTGCTCAGCCGGGTGCAGGGGCAGGATCATGTGGTCTATGCCTTTACAGAGGGCATGTTTGCCGCGGAAGTGCTTGCAGCCAGTGATGAAAAGCGTCAGCGGCCCAGGGCCATCTTTGTGTTTGCCGGTCCACCGGGCGTCGGGAAGACCTTCCTGGCGGAGCAGGCTGCGGAAGCGCTCGGCCTGCCGTTCATGCGCTTTGACATGTCCGCCTATGCGGACGGGACCACGGCCATGGGACTTGTGGGACTGGAGGAAGGCTTCCATGGAGCGCGGGAAGGCGAACTGACCGGCTTTGTGAAGAAAAATCCGCACTGCCTGCTTCTTTTTGACGAGATTGAGAAGGCACACCTGAACATTGTGCATCTGTTCCTTCAGCTTCTGGACGCCGGCCGGCTTTCGGACAAATACCTGCGGGAAACGGTTTCTTTCCGGGACGCGATTATCATATTCACCACCAATGCCGGCAGATCCCTGTACGAGGGCGACGCGCGGCAGAACGCGGCCGGGATCGCGCGCCAGACCCTGATCAGCGCCCTGGAGACGGAGAAGGATCCGAGAACCAATCAGCCGTTTTTTCCGGCGGCCATTACCAGCCGCCTGTCCACCGGATGGCCGCTTCTGTTCAATCACCTCAAGCCGCATGACCTGGAAAAGATCAGCCGGCGGGAACTGGAAAAGTTCGCGGGACTGTTCGAAAAACAGTACGGGATCCGGGTGGAAATCGAACCTCTGGTGGCCACCTCCATCATGTTCCAGGAAGGCGCGGCGGATGCGCGCACGGTGCGCGCGCAGTCCGAACTGTTCTTCAAGAATGAAATCTTCAAGCTCTGCCGCCTGTGGGATCAGGAGCATTTTCTCGGCGCGCTGGAGCAGATGGAGAAGATTTCCTTTGTGATGGAAAAGGAAGCACTCAGCGGGGAAACACGGAAAATCTTCTTCAGTGACGAAAAGCCGGAAATCCTGATCTACGGGGACAGCGGGTTTGCCGGGCGCTGCCGCAGGCATTTTCCGCAGTATGTGATTCATGATACCCAGAATGTGGAACAGGCGCTGGAACTTGCCGGGGAGAAGGATATCCGGCTGGTGCTGCTGGACGTGGCGGAAAAGAGCGTGACGCCGGAAGAGTGGATGGCCACAGTCATGGAAGGCATGAACAGCGGCATGTTCCGCTCGGAAGGCGGATTTAATTTCGCGCCTATGGCAGCTCGGGCGCTGCGGGATGGAACCCGCCTGCTCAGACTGCTGCGGGAGCGTCTGCCGGAAATGCCTGTATATCTGCTTGAAACGCCGTCCTTCCCATTGGATGAGGAACTGACCATGGCCCTGATTCGGGCAGGAGCCAGGGGCAGGATCAGTGCACCGGAAGAGGATTTCACCGTGTTTGAGGACACGCTGGAGGATATCTGCCGTCAGCTGTACATGCAGAGCGTTGCCCTGCAGCTCGCATCGGAGCGTAAGCTGCTTTCCTTTGAAACCGCGCCGATTCTGTCCCGGGATCAGAAGAGCGTGACGGTGCGCCTGAGGGATTTTGCCGTAAAGCGTGCCCCGGCGGCTGAGGACACAGGAGCCGTGCTGGAGGAAGTGGAAAAGCCGGACATACGGTTTGCGGATGTGATCGGGGCTGCGGATGCCAAGCAGGAGCTGAAATTCTTTACCGAATACCTGAAGAACCCGAAGAAATTCTGTGCCCAGGGTCTGAAACCGCCCAAGGGCGTCCTGCTCTACGGTCCTCCTGGAACCGGCAAGACCATGCTCGCAAAAGCCCTGGCGGGCGAAACGGATGTGGCATTTCTCCCGGCCGTGGCCAGTTCCTTTGTTACCAGGTTCCAGGGAAGCGGACCGGAAGCAGTGCGGGACCTGTTCAAGCGCGCCAGGCGCTATGCCCCGGCCATCATCTTTATTGACGAGATTGATGCTGTTGGACGGAAGCGCGGGGAAAATCCCAATGCGCATGCGGAGGAAATGACGCTCAATGCGCTGCTGACGGAAATGGACGGCTTCTCCGTGAATCCGCGACGGCCGGTCTTTGTCATAGCGGCGACCAACTATGACGTGGAAGAGGGGAAAGGCGGACCGGGCACCATTGACCCGGCTCTGGCACGCCGGTTCGACCGCCGGGTGCTTGTGGACCTGCCCAACGCGGAAGAGCGGGAAGCGCTTCTGCGGCTTCTGCTGAAAAAGCATCCGGGGCACGCGGTGTCCGATGAAATGATCCGCCGCACCGCGCAGCGCTCAGCAGGCATGAGTCCGGCAAATCTGACCGGCGTGCTGGAACAGGCCAGCCGCATGGCGGTCAAGGCCGGAAAGCCGATGGATGACGCCATGCTGGATGAGGCGTATGAACTGACACGGCACGGCGCGAAAAAGGATTGGGGATATGAGTACCTGGAGCGTGTCGCCAGGCATGAAAGCGGGCATGCGCTGCTGTGCTGGCTGGGCGGGAATACGCCCGCGTATCTCACCATTGTGGCCAGAGGCGACCATGGCGGGTATATGGAGCATTCCTCCAGGGATATGGGTCCGCTCTCCACCAAGGAGGAGATGATCCACCGCATCCGCACCAGTCTTGGCGGCCGGGCGGCGGAGCTGGTGTACTACGGCGAGAAGCAGGGAATCTCCACCGGCGCTTCCGGTGACTTGGAGCAGGCCACAAGAGTCGCGGCGGCCATGCTGTGCGCATATGGCATGGACGGGGAGTTCGGACTCATGGCCATGGATCTGAGGGATGCCCTGAAAGACCCTGAAGTCCGGAAAAAGGTCAATGAAATGCTGCGTCAGGAAATGGAAAAAACTGTGGAGATCATCCGGTCCAACCGCGGACGCATGGACCGGATGGTGGACGCGCTGATGCAGAAGAACCGGCTGACCGGCGAGGAAATGGAAGCACTTCTCAAAGAACCTTGAAACCGGCTTTGCGCGCACATGGCGCGGAAGATAGAGAAGGAGGATGAAACATGGGACTGTTCACACGAAAACCCTATAAGATGGATTCCCTGAACATTGCGGAAAAGGCCGCAGTGAAGACGGCCCTGGAAGTGGCCCAGGCCCTGGACAGGGGCGGCAGGATGAAAAAGGAACTGTCATCGGCCATCCGGGATTTTGACAAGGGCAAGCTGTCCAAGAAGGATATGGCCACCACGGTGGCGTGCCTCGTGGCATCGCTCAGCGCTCTGAGCGGGACCGATGACCCGGACCGTTCCTCTCTGCTAAACAAGAAAAAGGTCGTCATGGTCTCCATGGCGCTGGCCCTGGAAAAGCTCAAGAACATGCTCTGATCCTGTCAGAAGCCGCGGTGCATGCCGCGGCTTTTTCCATGGGCAGAAAAAGAAAGACCGCGGCAGGACTGCAGAATCCGCAGTAGAATAGAACATGCACACCCGGTTCAGGGCGGACCGAACGTCCGGGAAAATGCCCGGGAGCAGTCAGGAGGAGCAGCGGCAATGATGGAATATCGGAAGGTGGAAGGTCTTGGCATGCCTGTGTCACGGCTGGTGTTCGGAACAGCATCCCCGGCCTTTATCCGGGGCGAGGACACCGGAAGCATACTGGATGAAGCGCTGAAAGCGGGCATCACCATGCTGGATACGGCAAGAAACTACGGGATGTCGGAAAAATCCATCGGCGACTGGATGCACAGCCGGAAAAACCGGGAAAAGGTCCTGATCCTTTCCAAGTGCGCGCATCCGGACGGGGAAGGCCGGAAACGGGTCTCCGAAAAGGAGATCCGGCGTGACTTCGCGGAGTCTTCCCGGATGCTCCGGACGGATACTATCGATCTCTATCTCCTGCATCGGGACGATCCGGAAGTGGAGGCGGGCGAAGTGGTGGAAATCTTCAATGCCCTGCTCAGAGAGGGAAAGATCCGGGCCTATGGCGCGTCCAACTGGACCCATGAACGGATCCAGGCCGCCAACGATTATGCTGCGGCACATCATCTGGTTCCGTTTGCGGCGTCCAGCCCGCATTTCAGTCTTGCGCGTCAGCAGGCCGACCCCTGGGGCGGCGGCTGTGTTTCGCTGACAGGCGCGGAGAATGCGTCCGCCCGGGCGTGGTACCGGACAAACGGCATGCCGGTGATCGCCTATTCCAGCCTGTGCCGAGGTCTGCTCTCCGGACGGATCCGGAGCACGGACATGGACAGGGCGGCGGAGATTCTGGACGGTCCAGGGATGAAAGGATACGGGTGCAGGGACAATTTTGAGCGCCTGGCAAGGTGTGAAAAGCTGGCTGAGCAGAAGAAGTGCTCGGTGGCACAGCTGGCCATGGCGTGGCTGTACCGCCAGGACCTGAACACGTTCGCCGTGGCCACCATGTCCTCGGCGGCGCGGATACAGGAGAATGTGCAGGCCTTTTCCGTACCGCTGACGAGTGCGGAATGCCGGTATCTGAATCTGGAGGCTGACTGCGCGGAGGAAGCGTGAACAGCCCGGGACATATGCCCGGGAAGAAAACGGATATGCATGACATGACAGAGGCCCTGCAGGTATTGGCCTGCAGGGCCTCTGTCCGTTATCCGGAAGATCACTCACGCGGGGTAGGCGGAAAATGGCGCAGTCCCGGAAAACGGCACAGCCTGCGCTATTCATGGCGGAAGCGTTTCCGGTACTGGGCCGGCGTGCAGCCCGTTACGCTGCGGAAGCACTGGATGAAATAGTTGGGCGTATTGAAGGCCAGGCGATCGGCGACTTCTGCTACGGAGAGCTGGGTGGATTCCAGGATGACTTTTGCGCGCGCGATCCGGGCATCCCGGATATAGGTGCTGATGGCTTTGCCGGTTTCGCGCCGGAACTTTTCCGTGAGATAGTACTCGGTATAGCCCACAAGCGCGGCCAGGTCCGATGTGCGGATCCGGCGGTCCAGGCTGAGCTCGATGTAATCGCAGCATTTCTGGATGGCGTGGGAATAATTGGGATTGGAGCGCACGTGATGGACACGGTAGATGAAATCATGGTACATGGCGGGTCCGATGGCAGCCAGTTCGCCGGAATCACGGCAGTTCTCCACGGTCTGAATATAGGAATCCCCCAGGGAATAGGCGATTTCCGGGGATAGACCGCCTTCCATGGCGGCGCGGCTGACCAGTGTGATGAACACGGTGAGGGAGGTTTTCATCTGGCGCAGCGGATCCCTGCCCTGGACAGGCACGCCGGGACTCAGGGAAATGCTGGTCTGGAGCACTTTATGGTAATTGATCTCCCCGTCGCGCACCATCTGCAGGAGTGCCTGTTCCGCCTGATAGATCTGCATCCGGTTCCGGGTGCCTGCTGGAGAGTCATGTACGCCGTCCGGTGCGGAAATCCGGGGTTCCAGCGCTTCCATGCCCAGCTGCTGACCGGTGAGGATATTGTGGACCATGAGCAGGTAGCGGGAAAACACGGCATGGGACATGACCGGAAGTCCGTTTCCGAGCCAAGCTACCTCCGGGATCCAGGAAGCATCCGCGGCATAGGGCAGGGTGTGCAGCTTCTTCAGGTCCGGCGGTGCGTAGAACACGGGCCCGATGACAAAGATCAGACTGGTTTTCCGCTCTTCTTCCAGGGTGACGCCCCACTGCATCCCGATGGATGATCCCAGAATGCGTGGCAGGTTACGGTAGATTTCCGGGTCATGCACCCGGGAAAAATCGTTCAGGGCCTGGAGCGCGTGCTCCAGGGGCGGCCGGAGCGGGTCCGGGCAGGAGGTGGCGATGCAGCGGCCGTTTTCATGGAAGCACCAGATATAGAGCGGTTCATCCTTCGGAATCATGGACTGGAGAAGCAGCAGGTTTGCTTCCGCGCCGGTCATGCCCTCATACATATGCGTCACATCCTTTGCATTCCGGAATATTGTAACATTTTGCCTGAAATAGGACAATAATGTACCGGGAAATTAAGAAAAATCCATCATTTCATCGAAATTCCAAACTTCATGAATTATTGTAATTTTTTCGGATAAATTGACTTTACGCCCCTCGGGACATTTTTCTATAATTTTTTCAGCAGGGCCGGCAGGGCCCTAATAGAAAAAAAGCGAGGGATATCATCATGACGAACACACGGGAAATTCCATCCGGGAATGACACTGTACAGTACCGTAAGGCCAAGCTCTGGCAGATCATTCTTGTGGCCTTCAATGCGTTCAACGGCATGGCTGTCTATTTTCTCATCGGGCTTGCCAGCTATTCTGCGTCCATCGGCTATGGGATTGCCACAGTGGCGGTGGGCGGACTTCTGACGTTTACCCGTATCTTTGACGCGATTACGGACCCGCTTCTCGCTTTCATCTATGACCGGTTCAATACCAGGTTCGGCAAGGTACGCCCGCTGATGCTCATCGGCTGGGCAATCCAGACAGCCGGCCTTGTGTGCATGTTCAATTTCTTCTCCAGCAAGGGTCACGGGATTCCCACATTCCTGGGATTCTACCTGCTCTATGTCATCGGCTACACCATTGTGAACATGACCGCCCAGACCCTGCCCGCACTGATGACCAATGATCCCAAGCAGCGTCCCACTGTGGGCGTGTGGCAGACTGTGCTGAACTATCTGACGCCCATGGCACTGAACATCATTGTCTATACCAAGCTCATGCCGGCCATGGGCGGAAGCTTCAACCAGGAGTTCCTGAACGTGACCACCTGGATGTGCGTGGCGATTTCCTTTGTGGGTGTGCTGCTTGTGTGCATCGGCATTTCCGAGTATGACCGGCCGGAAAACTTCCGCGGCATCCGCAACGAGCGCCTGAAGGTCCGGGATATGCTGGACGTGCTGAAAAACAACCGCCCGCTGCAGAGCTATATCCTCTCCGCCGCTTCGGACAAGATTGCCCAGCAGGCGTCCTCCGCCTCCATTGTCAGCACCATGCTCAACGGCATTCTCATCGGGGACATGGGTCTTGCCACCACGCTGAGCATGATCGGCATGCTGCCCTCCATTCTGTTCGCCGCCTACGGCGCGCGCTATGCCGGCAGGCACGGACACAAGGAATCCATTGTGACCTGGACCCGGAACTGCATTTTTGCCAATATTGCCATTATCCTGTTCTTCGTTCTGGTGCGCAGAACCGCCGGTACCGCATCCATCGCGGTGATGGGCGTGACCATGATCCTCTATGTGCTCCTGACCTTTGTGTCCAATGGCTTTGCCATGTGCGTGACCACGGCCAATACCGGATTCATGGCTGACATCATTGACTATGAGATGGACCGCAGCGGAAAATATATCCCGGCCGTGATCAGCGGCACCTACAGCCTCGTGGACAAGATTGTGTCCTCCTTCTCCGCGGCCATTGCCACCGGCTGCGTGGCGCTCATCGGATATACCGCCACCATGCCGCAGCCCGGGGATCCTGCCACTTCCGGCGTGTTCTGGATGACCATGTTCCTGCGCTACGGCCTGGCAATCCTCGGCTGGATCTGCACGCTGCTGGCCATGCGCCGCTGCGGACTGACCCGGGAGGAAATGGTGCATGTGCAGAAGCGCATTGAGGACAAGAAAGCGGCTGCAAAGCATGCGCTGGTGGAAAAGGAACTGCACAGGGGTGACGCGAATGCGTAAGACTGAGATTCTGAAGGACGGATGGACCTTTGTCCGCTCGGACATCGGTCCGGAACAGGCCGTATATGCCTGCGGACAGGGTGAGCATGTTTCCCTGCCGCATACCTGGAACGCGCAGGACGGTCAGGACGGCGGGAATGACTACTACCGCGGCCGCTGCTGGTATGTGCGTGAACTCTGCTGGGATCCGGATGAGGACGGATGCGTGTTTCTGGAAGTAAACGGGGCGGCTATGAGCTGCGACGTGTACCTGAACGGCACCTGGCTTGCCCGGCATGAGGGCGGGTATTCCGCCTTTCGGACGGAGCTGACCGGCAGACTGGAAAAAAGGAATGTGCTGGCCATCTCCGTGAGCAATGAAGAAAGTGACCACGTGTATCCGCAGAAGGCGGACTTCACCTTCTACGGCGGCCTGTACAGGGAAGTGCGCCTGATCACGGTGCCCCGGGAGCATTTCGAGCTGGTGAAGGACGGAACCCCGGGCATCTGGGTGCGGGCCAGCGTGGACCTGGAAAAGCACAGCGCGGACGTGACGGTGGAGACCTGGCAGAACGCGGACGCAGTCACCATGGAGGTGGACGGGCAGGTCCGGACAGTACCCTCCGTGGACGGGCATGCCGGGACGGTGTTCCATCTGGAGCATGCGCATCTCTGGGACGGCACGGATGATCCGTATCTGTATACCGCCAGGGCCCGGCTTGCCAGCGGGGACGAGGTGAGTGCGCGCTTTGGATGCCGGGAATTCCGGTGTGATCCGGAAAAGGGCTTTTTTCTCAACGGGCGGTCCTATCCCCTGCGCGGCGTCAGCCGGCATCAGGACAGGAAGGACAAAGGCAATGCGCTGTCCAGGGAGGACCACGCCGCGGACATGGCCATTATCCGGGAGATCGGCGCGAACACGCTGCGCCTGGCGCATTACCAGCATGCGCAGGAGTTCTACGACCTGTGCGATGAAAACGGAATCGTGGTCTGGGCGGAGATTCCCTATATCACGATGCATATGACAAAAGGCCGGGACAATACCCTGCAGCAGATGCGGGAGCTGATCGTGCAGTGCGCGAACCATCCCTGCATTGCCGTGTGGGGACTGAGCAATGAGATCACCGCGGCCAGTCCGGTCAATGAGGAGCTGCTGGAGAACCACCGCATGCTCAACGCGCTGTGCCACAGGCTGGATCCCACAAGACTGACCACCATGGCCAATGTGTTCATGCTGGAAACGGACAGCCCGATCCTGGATATCCCGGACATCAACAGCTATAATCTGTATTTTGGATGGTATCTGGGCGAACTGGAACAGACGGACGAGTTCATTGATGAATATCACGCAAGGTATCCGGACCGCGTGATCGGGTTTTCCGAGTACGGGGCGGACGCGAATCCTGCCTTCCATTCCTCACATCCCGAGAAAGGGGATTATACGGAGGAATACCAGGCCCTGTATCATGAGCACATGCTGCGCATGATCGAGGCAAGGCCGTACCTGTGGGCAACACATGTGTGGAACCTGTTTGACTTCGCGGCGGACGGCCGGGATGAGGGCGGAAAGCACGGAGAGAACCAGAAGGGTCTGGTGACCATGGACCGCAGCCTGCGCAAGGATGCGTTCTATCTCTACAAGGCCGCCTGGAACCGGCAGGAGCCCTTCGTGCACCTGTGTGGAAAGCGCTATATCAACCGCTGCGAGGCGGAAACGGAGATCAAGGTGTATTCCAACCAGGCATCCGTGACCCTCTATGTGGACGGCAACCGTGTCGGGACTCAGGAAGGCAGGACCGTCTTCCGCTTCCGCATTCCGCTGATGGGCGAGCACCTGATCCGGGCGGAAGCCGGCGGCGTCAGCGACAGCATGTGCATCTGCCGCGTGTCGGTGCCGGACGAGAGCTATGTGTTCAACAAGGCGGCCTCCAGCGTGACCAACTGGTTTGACGCGGAAGAGATCGATCCGGCGTGCTTTTCCATCCAGGACACGCTGGGCGAACTTCGCGCGCACCCGAAGGCGGGGGCGGTCATCCAGCAGATGATGGACCGGAACGCAGCATCCCGCGGGGATGTGGCGGATGCCGTCAAGGACAATCCGGCACTGCAGCGGATGATGGCGCGGATGACGATGATGAGCCTGCTCAAGCAGGCAGGAACGGATGAGCAGAGTATCCGGCAGCTGAACCGGATCCTGCAGGGGATACGCAAATGAGAAAAGCAGTACAGCAGATCATGCTGGGTACGGTAACCGGCAGCGAAGACCAGGCCAGGGAGACACTGCAGGCGATCCGCGGGGCAGGATATGACGGACTGGAACTGAACCGGTTCATGATTCATCCTTCCTCGCTGATGGTCCGGCTTATGACCCGTGCGGCGGGCATGCCCACGGGCAGAGGCGGAAACCTGAACTGGAAAAAGCTGATGGCGGACAGCGGGCTGTCCGTCATCAGCCTGCACGCGGACCTGGGAAGCCTGGAGCGCGAGGCGGACACGGTGATCCGGGAAGCCGGGGAACTGGAGACCGGGACCGTGGTCATTACCGGCATGTACCGGTTTGACTATGGCAGTGAAGAGGCGGTGCGCGACCTGGCCCGGAGACTGAACCGCGCGGGACAGCAGCTGAAGGCTGCCGGTGTGGAGCTTCTGTATCACAACCATAATGTGGAGCTTCTGACGGTAAAGCCCGGACTCCGGGCGTATGAGGTCCTGATGGAGGACACGGATCCGGAGTATGTGAACTTCGAGTTTGACAGCTACTGGTTCACCGACGGCGGGGCTGACGCAAAGCAGTGGATGCGCAGGCTGGGCAGGCGCATGAAGCTGTGGCATGTCACGGACCGGGGATCCCGGCACCATGGGCCGGCCATGACGCCGATCCTGAAGGCGGACAGCGTGGAGCTGGGCACGGGATGCATGGACCTGGAAGGCATGCTGGATCTGGCCCGGGAAAACGGTGTGGAGAGTGTGGTGCTCGAAAGCCACAGAAACTGGGTGGACAAAAACCCGGTGAAGAGTCTGGAACTGAGCGCAGAATGGCTGAACAGGAGGATCTGAACATGAGCAGCATGCCAAAGACATGGCAGGCCAGGTGGATTGACCCTGAGCTTCCGCATGACAGGGAAACGCGCCAGAGCGCGTCGTACCTGAGACGCCGCTTTCAGGCGCCCGCGGGAAAAAGGATATGCATGTATATCACCTGTCATGGGCTGTATGCTGCATTCCTGAACGGAAAGCGGGTAGGCGATTTTGTGCTCGCGCCGGGTACCGGGGATTATGCGCACAGACTGTGCGTGCAGTGCTGGGACCTGGACGGATATGTGCGCGAGGGCGAGAACGAACTGCTGGTGGTCCTGGGCGACGGCTGGTACCGGGGCAATGTGGGCATTGACGGACTGCACAACTACTACGGCGACGATCTTGCCCTGCTCTGCCAGATCGAGGCGGACGGCGTGCCGGTTCTTGTCAGTGATGAAAGCTGGGAGGCGTCCCAGCACGGTCCGGTCCGGGAAAATGACCTGGAACTGGGGGAAACCATTGATGCGCGCCTTGCGGACATTTATGCGTGGCACGGGGTGCGCGCAGTCGATTTCGGGTTTGAGCATCTGTATCCCACGGAAAGCGTGCCGATCGCCGAACAGGAGCGGTTTTCCGGAAAAGTCATGCGTACGCCGGACGGAAAGACCGTGGTGGATTTCGGCCAGAATCTGGCGGGGTATCCTGAGGTCCGGGTATATGCCCGGGAAGGCCAGCGCCTGACACTCTGGCACGGGGAGACCCTGGATGAAAACGGGAACTTCACCCAGGCCAATTTTGAGCCCGGGGAGCGGAACCGCAACGGCGGCATTCCGCAGAAGCTGACGCTGATCTGCCGTGACGGCTGGAATGTATTCAAGCCAATGTTCACGCTCTTCGGATTCCGCTACGCCATGGTGGAAGCGGAAATGGACCTGACGGATGCGGAATTCACCGCCATTGCCGTGTACTCCCGGATGCCGCAGACCGGCTTCTTTGAGTGCGGGCATGCGGGTGTGAACCAGCTGTTCCATAACACGCTGTGGAGCATGCGCTCGAACTTCTGTGATATCCCGACGGACTGCCCCACCCGGGAGCGGGCGGGCTGGACCGGGGATGCTGGCGTGTTCGCGCCGACGGCGGTGTTCCTCATGGACTGTCTTCCGGTATTGCGCAAATGGCTCGGGGAATGCCGGTTCGCGCAGGAAGAGGACGGGCTGATGCCGAATATTGCTCCGATCAATGATGACCGGGGACAGATGTCCAGAATGCTCCAGGGCTCAGCAGGCTGGGGCGACGCGTGCATTCTGGTGCCCTGGGCACTGTACGAGGCCTACGGGGATACGGGAATCCTGGAAGAGAACTATGACATGATGGTGCGCTGGCTCGGGTTTGTGGAGAAAAGGGCGCAGTCAACCCGGCCGAAGAATGAGGCGAACCCGTGGAAGGAATACCTGGTGGACCAGGGCTTCCATTTCGGGGAATGGCTGGAACCGGATGTCAGCAGCATGGAGGCCATGCGCCGCAATGCCATGGAAGGCGCGCCGGAGGTTGCGACGGCCTACTATTACCGGTCGGCGTCCCTGCTGTCACGGATTGCCGGGATCCTGAACCGGCCTGAGGACGCGCAGCGGTTTGCCGGGATTGCGGAAAATGCCAGAAAGGCCTACCGGTTCACCTGCACCGATCACGGGGAAATCACATCCCAAAGACAGTGCGAGTATGTGCGGCCCATTGCCTTCGGACTGCTGGATGCGGAGGAGAGTCGGAAGGCCGCGGACCGGCTGGACGCGCTGGTGAAGGAGAACGGGTATCATCTGAACACGGGATTTCTGTCCACGCCGGACCTGTGCCGGGTGCTGGCAGACTGGGGTCACGCGGATACGGCGTACCGCCTGCTGCTTCAGGAGGACTGCCCCGGCTGGCTGTACGCCGTGAACAGAGGCGCCACCAGCATCTGGGAAACCTGGGACGGAGTCCGGGCGGATGGTACTGTGCATGATTCCATGAACCATTATTCCTATGGCGCGGTCACAGGCTGGCTGTTCAGCGGGGTATGCGGCATTATGCTTCAGGCCGGCAGGCTGAGCATCTGTCCGAAGCCGGATCCCGCTCTGGGCTTTGCCCGGGCAGAGTGGCATTCGCCGTACGGTCTGATCCGCAGCAGCTGGCGGTATGAAGGCGGCCGGCTGAAGATGCAGTTCACGGTCCCGGTGCCGGCGGAAATCCGGCTGCCTGACGGACAGGTGCATGAGGTGGAGAAGGGAGACTGGACCTATGAAATATCTGTGTAATCCGCTGTCGGTTCCTTACCGGTATCAGTTCAATGCGGACCCGAGACTGCAGGGGAGGATCCAGGTCTGCCGCGAGGCGGCGGACCCGTCCATGATCTGCTTTGAAGGACGCTACTATATTTTTGCGTCCATGACGCTGAGCGTCTGGGTATCGGATGATCTGGTGCACTGGGAGAGCCATCGGCTGCCTGAGGAGCTTCCGCTGTATGACTATGCCCCGGACGTGCGCGTCAGGGACGGGTGGGTCTGGCTGTGTGCGTCCAACAATGCGAAGAACTGCGACCGCTGGAGAACCCGGGATATTCTGAACGGACCCTATGAGAAAGTGGAAGGTACGTTCCCTTTCTGGGATCCCAACCTGTTTGTGGACGATGACGGACGTGTCTACTTTTACTGGGGCTGCTCGAGCATGACACCCATCTGGGGCGTGGAGCTGAATCCGGACACCATGCAGCCTGTGGGGGAAAAGCGGGTGCTTATTGAAGGGCATCCCCATGAGATCGGGTATGAGCGCGTGGGCGAGGACAACAGCATCCTTCCGGCTTCGGATGAGGAAGTGGAAAAACGGTACCGGGCATACCTGGAAAGCCGGGGCATTACGGAGAGCCAGGTTCCCGAGCATCTGCGTCCGATGATCCGGGGCATGTTCGCGAACCGCCCCTATATTGAAGGCGCCTGGATGGACAAGCATGACGGCCTGTACTATCTGCAGTACGCCTGCCCCGGCACGCAGTACAATACCTATTCCGACGGCGTCTATGTGGGCAGAGGACCGCTCGGGCCCTTCACGCTTGCCCCGAACAATCCCTATTCCTATAAGCCCGGCGGTTTCCTGCCCGGTGCGGGACACGGGTCCACCATGCAGGATCTGAAGGGCAATTACTGGCATACAGCCACCATGCGCATCAGCGTAAACCACGACTTCGAGCGCCGTGTGGGCATCTGGCCCGCCGGTTTTGACGCCGACGGCGAAATGTACTGCAATCAGCGCTATGGCGACTGGCCGCTTGCCGTGTCCGGAGAGAATCAGGATCCGTGGCGGAATCCGGACTGGATGCTGCTCAGCGCCGGCAAAACCGCAGTGGCCTCTTCCTGGACGGAAGGGCATGAGCCGGAGAAGGCATGCGAGGAAAATGTGCGTACCTGGTGGCAGGCTGCCACGCCCGAACGGGGCGAGTGGCTGAAGCTGGACCTGGGGGATGTGTATGATGTGCACGCAGTGCAGGTGAACTTTGCCGATGACGTGCTGGACGTGCCCTGCCCGGGAGAAATCCGGCCGGGCACTCAGGCACGGTATATTGAAGAGCGCGACATGCGCACGCAGTGGAAGCTGGAAGGCTCCACGGACGGAGAAAACTGGTTTGTGGTGGCGGACAAGTCCGGGGTGGATACGGACCTTGCCCATGATCTGACGGTTCTTGAACAGGGCAGAAGCATGCGGTATCTGCGCCTCAGCGACATGGCTGTGCCCTATGGCGTGAACCCCTGCGTGTCCGGCCTGCGCGTGTTCGGGCTCGGGCAAGGGGAAAAGCCAGCAGTGCCCGTGTTTGAAGCGGAGCGGACAGGGGACCTGGACATGACGGTTACGGTCCGGGAACAGGAGAACACGGTTGGGTACAACATTCTCTTCGGCTCCGGTCCGGATAAGCTGTATCACAGCTATATGGTGTTTTCCTCCGGCGCCCGGAGGATCGGAGCGCTGATCGCGGGCCGGAACTATGCGGTGCGTGTGGACGCGTTCAATGAAAACGGAATTACGGAAGGCACATGCGTGATGCTCAGGGAGGACGGCTATGAAGTTTCCTGAAGGTTTTCTGATCGGTGCCTCGACGGCGGCACACCAGGTGGAAGGCATGAATGTGCACAGTGACTACTGGGCACAGGAGCGGATGCCGCATACCAGCTTTGCAGAGCCCAGCGGTGTGGCCTGTGATCATTACAATCGTTATGAAGAGGATATCCGGCTTCTGGCGGATGCCGGACTGAACGCTTACCGCTTTTCCGTGGAATGGGCGAGAGTGGAGCCGGAAGAAGGCTGCTTTGATGACCGGGAGATCGAGCATTACCGGAGCGTGATCCGGTGCTGCCGGGCGCATGGCGTGGAGCCCATTGTGACGCTCATGCATTTCACGAGTCCTCTGTGGCTGATCCGGAAGGGCGGATGGGAGGCTGAGAGCACCATCGGGTATTTCCGCCGCTATGCCGGGTATGTGGCTGAAAAGCTTGGAAATGAGCTGCGGTATGTTTGCACGATCAATGAGGCCAATATGGGCCTGCAGCTGGCGGCCATTGCCCGGCGCTTCCAGCTGATGGCCGAGCGTGCCCGGGAAGCGGCAGGCAAAGCCGAAGGCACGGTCCAGGTGGGCATGAACTTCCAGAAGATGATGGAGAACATGAAATTTGCGGCCCAGGAGAACGCTGAGATCTTCGGCACGCCTCAGCCGCAGGTGTTTGTAAGCTCCAGAACGCCCGAAGGCGATGCGCTGGTCATGCGCGCGCATCAGGCGGCGCGGGAGGAGATACATGCCAGGTATCCGGATATCCGGGTGGGTATTACGCTGTCCCTGCATGATCTGCAGGCCCAGCCGGGCGGTGAGGGCTTTGCCGAAAAAGCCTGGGACGAGGAATTCCTGCATTATCTGCCGTACATTGAAGGCGATGATTTCCTGGGCATCCAGAACTATACGCGTACGCTCTACGGCCCGGAAGGCCAGCTGCCTGCACCGGAAGGCGCGGAGCTGACCCAGATGGACTATGAGTTCTACCCCGAAGCACTGGAGCACGTAATACGGAAAGTGCATGCGACATTTCCGGGACGCCTGATGGTTACGGAAAACGGGATTGCCACGGCGGACGACAGCCGGCGCGTGGAGTTCATCCGGCGGGCCATGGAAGGCCTTGGCCAGTGTGTGGAGGACGGGATTCCGGTGGACGGCTACTGCCACTGGAGTCTGATGGATAATTTTGAATGGCAGAAAGGCTTTTCCATGAAGTTCGGCCTGATCGCGGTGGACCGCTCCAGCATGGAGCGGACGCCGAAACAGAGTCTGGCGGTACTGGGAAGCTATCTAAGCGGACAGAAGTAATCAAAAAGGGATGCGCTGGATACCGGAATCCTATCCGGTATGCAGTGCATCCCTTTTACGGTTTGGGTTTCATGAAAGCGGGGAAACGCGCCGGCATCAGTCGTCCTCGGAATCCTGGAAGGTATGCAGGAGCCAGCGGAAAGAGCCGGCGGGTACAGGGACGATGAGGGCATCCGTCCGGGAATGGTCCGTGAGGTCCGTATAGACCTTCGGATCCCGGAGGGACACATGCTGTGTCTGGTCTCCGAAATTGAACAGGGCGAGCAGCTGCTGACCCTTCCAGTAGCGTCCGATGCCCAGCACCTGGGTGCTGCCGGTGTCGAGAAGCCAGGTGTCCGCCTTGGTGTCAAAGACACGATGCTCTTCCCGCAGGCTTTCCATCCGACGGATGGCCGCGAAGATCCGGCCTTCCGGGACGGAAGGATCCGACCGGCGTGCGGCACGGTTCCAGTCAAGATCGCCCCGGTGCAGGTAACGGCTGTCCTCGCACTTGAGCGGATCGTCATGATAGGTAAGATCGTTTTCCTGGGCGATCTCATCCCCGCTGTAGAGCACCGGCACGCCGCTGAGCGTAAACATGAAGGCGTGCAGCATCTCATCCAGGGTAAGCGCCCTGTCCAGGGCCTGCGCATCCCCGCTTTCCCGGGCGGCCTGAACGCCGCACAGGGAAGCCGTGGTGCCGCAGAGCCGCGCATCCCCGAGCCGGGGATCATCATTGTACAGTTCACCGCGGGAAAGGCTTCCCGGCCATTTTCCGGTGAAATAATCGTTCAGATATTTCTTGTGCGGGACTTCGCTCTGCTTAAACTGGCTGAGGAAGGCATAGTCCAGGCCCCAGCCGATGTCATCATGGCAGCGCAGATAGTTCAGGAAGGTATAGAGCCTCGGCAGGGCAAAAACCTGCCGGAGTTGGTGTTCCATGAGCCGCACATCCCGGGTGGCCACCGTGTGCCAGACCGTGGCCATGGTGGTCACGTTGTAGAGCATATGGCATTCCGGCTTTTCCGTGGTTCCGAAGTAGGGAACCACCTTGCTGGGCTCCATGACCACCTCGCCAAGGAGAAGGGCACCGGGACAGACGATTTCGCAGACCATGCGCATGATGCGCACCAGGGTGTGAACCTGGGGCAGATTGCGGCAGGAGGTGCCCAGTTCCTTCCAGATATAGGGCACCGCGTCCAGGCGGATGATATCCACGCCGTGATTGCACAGGTTCAGCATGTTCCTTGTCATGTCGGTCATGACCACGGGATTGGCGTAGTTCAGGTCCCACTGATAGGGATAGAAAGTGGTCATGACCACTTTTCCCGCCTGCTCGCAGTAGGTGAAATTGCCCGGGGCGGTGGTGGGGAAGACCTGGGGTACCGTTTTCTCGAAGGTATTGGGAATGGTCCAGTCATCATAGAAGAAATAGCGGTCCTGATATTCCTTTTCACCGGCACGAGCACGCCTGGCCCACTCGTGGTCCTCACTGGTGTGGTTCATGACAAAATCCAGGCATACCGCAATCCCGCGGCTGTGACAGTCGTCGGCCAGGGCGGCCAGGTCAGCCATGGTGCCGAGCTCAGGCTGGACTTTTCCGAAGTCGCTTACCGCGTATCCTCCGTCACTGCGGCCCTTGGGGCTTTCCAGGAGCGGCATGAGGTGCAGGTAATTGACTCCGCAGTCCGCAATATAATCCAGCTTTTCACGGACCTTTGGGAGGGTACCGGCAAAAGCGTTTACATACATGAGCATGCCTACCAGATCATGTCCCTTGTACCAGTCCGGGTTGTTTTCCCGCTCCCGGTCCATGCTCCGGAGGGCTTCAGAACGGGCTATCCAGCACTCGTACAGCATGTCTGTAAACTGCTCATAGGCTTCCATATCATTGTGATAAAGCTCACAGTAAAGCCACTTCAGTTCATCTGCATGACGCTGAAAGCGGGCGGTGAACTCGGCTTCCCAGGATCTGTTCATGGTAATCCCTCCTGATGCTTTGAATGTCCTGCTAAGGATACCACACAGGGCAGAGGCGGTTCAAGACATAACAGGTGCTGTGATATTTGTATACATTTATTCCCTGGACAGGCATAAAGCTTCCGTGCAAAGAAGAAAGGTCCTCCGATCCGCTGCACGGGCCGTGGGCCTGGGCAGGGACAGGAGAACCCTGTCTTTCTACTACTCTTTATTTTACAAACTTCACTTTTGCGGTTTTGGCATGGAAGGCAATGCCGCAGATCAGCATTGCCGGTGTCAGTCATGTTTTTCATCCGACTGTCCAGGCATTACCAGCCGGAAGCTGCCTGAGCTCCGGATGCGTTCCCAGGAAAACAGGGGGATCAGGTCCCAAAGATGCACCGGGCCCAGCTCCGGCAGAAGACCGCAGGCATATCCCAGCATGCCCAGAATCCAGGGAACAGAGTACCGTCTGCTGAAGGAGGCGAGCCGGATGTCCTGGTCGCGCTTGGCGAGCCTGCGTCCCTGAGCGTCTGTCATGAGGGGAATATGCGCATATACGGGAATCGGATGTCCAAGGGCTTCGTAGAGACAGATCTGACGGGGTGTGGACGAGAGAATGTCCCGGCCGCGCACCACTTCTGTAACACCGGAGAAAGCATCATCCACCACCACGGCCAGCTGATATCCAAAGAGGCCGTCGCTGCGCCGCAGCACAAAATCGCCGCAGTCCCGTGCGGGATTTTCAGCGTACTCTCCCTGTACAAGATCATGGAAGGCGATGGTCCGGTCCGGCACGCGGAAACGGATGGCCGGGTTGCGCAGGGCGGACAGGGCCTGGACTTCCGCAGGGCTCAGATTGGCGCAGGTACCTGGATAGATATACTGCGTATCCCCAAGATTGGGGGCAGACAGAGTGTGCAGCATGGCTCTGGTGCAGAAGCAGGGATAGGTGAGACCGAGATCCGTAAGCTGCTGCAGGTGCTCTTCATAAACCTGCGTGCGCTGAGACTGGTAGAGAATGGGACCGTCCCAGTCAAGCCCGAGCAGGCGGAGATCTTCAATGCACTGCTGCGTGTATTCCGGCGTGCATCTGGGCAGGTCCAGGTCCTCAATGCGCAGTAGGAAGCGCCCGTTCCGGGAGCGCACAGACAGCCAGGCCAGAAGCGCGCATACGAGATTCCCTGCGTGCAGATAGCCGCTGGGCGTGGGTGCAAACCTTCCTACAGGTCCGTTCACGGGAACACCTCCTTTGTCCGAGAATACAGGTCCATTGTAGAAGCGCCGGAACCCGGCGTCAAGAAAAGATTCCAGCGCGAAATGCCGGCAAATTGACAATGCCAATACAGCCGGATACAATGCATATGTCGGAAAATGGCTTTCCGGCTCGCAACCGAAGTCCGATGACGGATGAGAGGCAATTGTATGAAAGAGACATTTTTGATCGTGGACGGAAACAGCCTGATGCACCGCGCGTTTCATGCCCTTCCGCTCATGGATCAGGACGGCATATATACCAATGCCATTCACGGATTTCTTATGATGGTGCTGCGGGTGGTGCAGGACGAGAAGGCCCAGTACCTGGCCATCTGCTTTGACGAGCACGGCCCGACCTTCCGGCATGAAGCCTATCCGGAGTACAAGGCCGGACGCACCGCCACCCCGGTGGAGCTCAGACAGCAGTTTGATACGGTGCGCAGGCTCCTGGATGAAATGGGCATCCGCCGGTATTCGCTGCAGGGCTGGGAGGCGGACGACCTTCTGGGTACGCTCTCGCGTCTTGGCGAGGAAGCCGGCGTGGCACCCATGCTGCTGACCGGTGACCGGGATGCGCTGCAGCTGGTGGGCCAGGGCACAACGCTCCTGTTCACGCGCAAGGGCATCAGTGAAGCCATCCGGTTCACGCCGGCCATGGTGTATGAAAACTACGGCTTCCGTCCGGACCAGGTCACGGACTGGAAGGGACTGGCAGGCGACAGCAGCGACAATATTTCCGGGATTCCGGGCATTGGCGACAAGACGGCAGTCAAGCTCCTGCAGAAGTACGGCAGCCTGGAGGAAGTGCTTGCCCATGCCGATGAGGAGAAGGGCAAGCTGCGCGAGCGGCTGCTGGAAGGCGGCGATCTCGCCCGCACCTGCAAGGAACTGGCCACCATTCACCGGGATGCGCCGGTGGAGTTCCATCTCAGTGACTGCGCGCTTCCGGACTGGAAGAATGCTGTGGCGCCCCTGTCACGCCTGCACCTGAACCAGGTACTGCGCCGTCTCGGGTCCATGGTGCCGGGCATGGTGATGCAGACGGACGCGCAGGAGAGCGCGGAAAACCCGGTAAAGGCGGAAAAAACGGAAGCTCCCGTGCAGATTGAGTTCCAGGATGCGGTGGAGGCTGTCCGCGCGGAAGACCTTCAGGCGTTCCTGGAGAACGTGCCGGATAGCGCGCGTCCGCTGGCCTATATGGTCACGGATGCTGAGCTGACCGTGGCGGGCCGGGACGGACGATGGCTGCGCGCAGAGCTGGTGCATGATCTCATGCATATCGGCATGGATGAGGATGCGCTTCTGCGCATTGCGGCGGAGGACCTGCATGCCCGGCCCGGTGTGGTGCACGACGGAAAGAGGCTCTATCACCGGCTGGAAAAGTGCGGCATATGCCCGGAAAGCTATGCCTGGGATGTGATGCTGGGCGCGTACCTGCTCAATCCCCAGGAAAAGTCCTATTCGTTCGCGGATCTGAAAGGCTCCCTGTCCGGGGATGCCCGGGGCATGCTGGAAATGTACCTGCAGCAGAAGCAGAAGCTTGCAGACCTCGGCATGGAACAGCTCATGCAGGAAGTGGAAATGCCGCTTTCCCTGGTGCTGGCGCGCATGGAGACCGTGGGCTGCCGTGTGGACGGCGAGGCCCTGAAGGCACTGGGACGCAAGTATACCGGAGAGATCGAGCGGCTGAGAAAACAGATCCTGGATCTGTGCGGGCAGGGCGAGTTCAATCTCAACAGTCCCCAGCAGCTGGGGCATGTGCTCTTTGAGGTGCTGGAGCTTCCCCATGGAAAGAAGACGAGCAAGGGCTATTCCACGGCTGTGGACGTGCTGGAAGAGATCCGTGACGCGGCTCCCGAGCTCATCGACAGCATTCTGCGCTACCGCCAGCTCACCAAGCTGAACGGAACCTATATTGAGGCCCTGCTTCCGCTGCGCGACAGCGAGGGCAGGATCCACAGCTACTTTGATCAGACGGGCACGGCCACGGGCCGGATCTCGTCTGCGGAGCCGAACCTGCAGAATATCCCGGCGAGAACCGAGGAAGGCCGGGAAATCCGCGAGGCCTTTATCCCGGCGGACGGGCTGACACTGGTGGATGCGGACTACAGCCAGATAGAGCTTCGGCTCATGGCGCATTTCTCCGGGGATCCCAGCCTGATTGACGCGTTCCGGAACGGCCAGGACATACACGCGAGAACGGCCAGCGAGATCTTCGAGGTGCCGCTGGACGAGGTGACGCCTCAGCTGCGCTCTCGCGCCAAGGCTGTGAACTTCGGACTTATTTACGGGATCTCGGCCTTCGGACTCGCCAGGAATACGGGCGTGAGTCGGGCAGAGGCCGGTGAATTTATCCGCCGTTACTTTGAACGGTATCCCGGCGTGGAACACTTCATGAAGGAAGCGGTGAGAACCGGCACGCTGACCGGGGAAGCCCGGACCATGATGGGAAGACGGCGCGAGCTTCCGGAACTGAAAAGCCCAAGGCGGCAGGTGCGGGAGTTCGGCGAGCGTGCGGCCATGAACACCCCGATTCAGGGAACGGCCGCGGATATCATCAAGCTGGCCATGGTGCGCGTGGATGAAGCGCTGCGCCGTGAGCATATGAAGTCAAGACTGATTCTTCAGGTGCATGACGAACTGATACTGGAATGCCCTGAGGATGAAGTGGACAGGGCATCCAGACTTCTGCAGGAATGCATGGAGCAGGTGTGCACACTGCAAGTTCCGCTGGTGGCGGAAGTGCATACCGGAAAGACCTGGGCACAGGCAAAATAAAGGAATTGGGAAAAGGAGAGGAAACCATGCTGGAATTCAAGTTTGACACTCAGCTGCTCATCGACGGACATAACCTGGACGAGGACGCCATTTTCGACTACATCACCGCCAATCTGAAGGGCGACAGCCTTCTGGCCGTGGGCGACGAGGACCTGATCAAGATCCATTTCCATACCAATGAGCCCTGGCAGCTGCTGGAGTATGCAGCCACTCTGGGCGAAATCTACGACGTGGTCGTGGAAAACATGGAGCGTCAGGAGCAGGGCCTGCAGGGGTAAAATGCCCGGACATGAAAAACTGCCTTTCCGCATGCACGCGGGAAGGCAGTTTTCTGTGCCGGCGCTTATTCGGCGCACAGGCGCATCAGGGCATCGGCATAGATCTTTGCCGCGAGGATCATCTTGTTCAGGTTCACATATTCATTGGCCTGGTGCGCAAGGTCCGGGTCATCCGGGAAATAGGCGCCGAAGGCAACGCCCTGCTTGAGCACCTTGGCATAGGTGCCGCCGCCGGTGTATTCGGGAACGGCGGGCAGGCCGGTATTGTCATGGTACGCGCCGAGCAGGCAGGTGACCAGCTCGCTGTCGGCAGGAACATGATGCGGCGCGGTTTTCTTGAGATGCTCAATGGTGAAGCCGGAAAGCTTTTCCCTCAGCGTCTTTTCCATCTGATCCAGGTCAGCGGTAATGGGCACACGGTTGTCCAGCGTGGCGTAGACGCGTCCGTTTTCCAGATGCAGAATGCCCATGTTGCAGGTGAGGGCACCGGAAACCTCGTCGGAATAGGCAATGCCCAGAGACGCGCCGTTGCTCTCCATGCCGTAGAGATCGGCCAGAGCGGCCAGCGGGCCCTGCACGCCGAGACGGCGGAGAAGCACGAGCATCATGCCGATGGCGTTGCGGCGGCCGGCGGGATAGGCGGAATGTCCGGGAATGCCGGTGGCAGTGATCCGGACGCCCTTGTCTGTGAGCTCTGCCTTATAGTCCATGCCGGTCTCCTGACTGAACGCGCGGACAGCGTCCACGGTTTCCGCACCGCCGCTTACCACGCATACGCATTCCCCGGGAATGACGTTCATGCGCTCGCCGGTGTACATTTCCAGCACCTGCAGCCCTTCCGGACTCAGCGGGGCGCTCATGCCCAGGCTCAGCATGGCCTTTTCCGTATTGATCAGCGGGAAGGAGGCATCCGGAGAGAAGCCGGTTTCAGGCATCTCCGTATGTGCGCAGTAATAGGCCATGTCATCCCAGCCGCTTTCCTCGTCGCAGCCCAGGATCAGACGGATGGACCGCTTCAGGGGCACGCCGGCCTCGCGGATGGCGCGCATGGCATACATGGCGGCAATGGCGGGACCCTTGTCATCGCCGGTGCCGCGGCCGTAAACCAGATCATCCTTGCGCACGGCCTCAAAGGGCGGGGTATCCCAGCCGTCCCCGGCAGGCACCACGTCCAGGTGCGCGAGCACGGCAATGGCTTCCGGCGCGTCGCCCAGGGTGGCATCCGCGGCATAGCCGTCAAAATCCCTGATGACGAAGCCGAACTTGCGGCAGTCTTCCATGGCCATATCCAGCATGCGCCGGACTTCGGCACCGAAAGGCGCATTGGGCAGGGGCGCCGCCTTCAGGCTGGGCACTTCCACATAGCGCATAAGCGTCTGGGCATAGTCTTCCTTCCAGGCGTCAAGCAGAGCAAAAACCTTGGATTTCATGAAGCTTTCCTCCTTGCAGATCAGGCATTCCGGGGATCATTGGACCGGCGCTTGGGCGCGTCCGGATCAATGTATTCAATCTCGAGACGTTCGAAGTCCACGGATTCAAGGAAGGCGTCGGGCAGAAAACGCGTCTGGCCGAAATCATCCCATTCCTTCTGGTTCTTGTCCAGCCAGAGGGGACGTGAGAGATCCAGCTTCGTCAGTGCCTGGCTGAGCGCGTCCTGCGGGTCGTGCCGGGTACAGGGGACCACGATCTGGCGGTCCATTTTGTGGTGACGTATGGTGCGAACCCAGAGGGCCTGTGCCATGAACATTCCTCCAATCCAGTGCATCCAGGCCATTATGTCACGATCATGGGCCGGTGGCAAGAGGAATTCCAGAATCCTGTCCGCAGGAAGTGGGCGTCCGGGCCAGTTTGTGGTATACTGAGACATCGAAATGAAAATGGAGGCGATTCCCATGAAATACGGACATTTTGATGACGCACGGCGTGAATATGTCATTGAAACGCCCCGTACGCCCTACCCATGGATCAATTATCTGGGCAGCGAAAAATTTTTCGGCCTGATCAGCAATACATCCGGCGGATACTGTTTCTACCGCGATGCGCGTCTGCGCCGTATCACCCGCTACCGCTACAACAACATGCCCGTGGACAACGGCGGCCGCTATTTCTATGTCAAGGACGGCGACGTGGTCTGGAATCCCGGCTGGAAGCCCGTGAAGACGGAGCTGGACCGGTATGAGTGCCGGCACGGCATGGGATATACCGTGATCCGCGGCGAAAAGAACGGCATTGCCTGCACGCAGCGCTCGTTTGTGCCGCTGGGCATCAACGCGGAAGTGCATCAGGTGACCCTGGAAAACCTTGGCACGGAGCCCCGGCAGGTGTCCCTGACCAGTTTTGTGGAGTTCTGCCTGTGGAACGCGCAGGATGACATGCTGAACTTCCAGCGCAACTTCTCCACCGGTGAAGTGGAAGTGGAAAACGGTGTCATCTATCACAAGACCGAGTACCGCGAGCGCCGGAACCACTATGCGTTCCTGGGCGTGAACCGGCCGGTGGACGGGTTCGAGACGGACATGGATTCCTTCCTCGGCCTGTACAACGGGTTTAACGAACCCCGGGCCGTGTTTGAGGACCGGACGCTGAACTCCATTGCCTCCGGATGGCAGCCTGTGGGCGTGCAGCAGTTCCATGTGACGCTGAATCCCGGAAAGCCTGAAGTCTTCAATTTCGTGCTGGGCTATGTGGAACTCCCGGAAGCGGAGAAGTTTGCTGCCCCCGGTGTGATCAACAAAAAGCCCGCCAGGGCTCTCCTGGACCGTCTCACCACGGACGCGCAGGTGGAGGAAGCCTTCCAGGCCCTGAAGCGGCACTGGGACAACCTGCTCAGCGCCTATACCCTGACCACCGGGGATGAAAAGCTTTCACGCATGGTCAATATCTGGAATCCCTACCAGTGCATGGTTACCTTCAACATGAGCCGCTCGGCTTCCATGTTCGAGTCCGGCATCGGCCGCGGCATGGGCTTCCGCGACTCTTCCCAGGACCTGCTGGGCTTTGTGCATCAGATCCCTGAAAGGGCACGTGAGCGTATCCTGGACATCGCTGCCACCCAGTTCCGCGACGGCGGCTGCTACCATCAGTATCAGCCCCTGACCAAGAAGGGCAACAATGACATCGGCGGCGGCTTCAATGATGACCCGCTGTGGCTGATTGCCGGCACGGCAGCCTATATCAAGGAAACCGGGGACGAGGGCATCCTGCAGGAAGCCACGCCCTATGACTGCAATCCCGAGGACTGCGGAACCCTGCTGGAGCACCTGGAAGTGAGCTTCGGCCACGTGGTGAACAACCGCGGACCGCACGGACTCCCGCTCATCGGCCGGGCTGACTGGAATGACTGCCTGAACCTCAACTGCTTCTCCGAGGTTCCGGACGAGAGCTTCCAGACCTTCTCGAATCCCGACGCACCGGATGACCGGGTAGCCGAGTCTGTGCTCATCGCCGGCATGTTCGTGTCCATCGGACCGGAACTGGTGGCCATGGAACGCCGCCTGGGCCGCGAGGACAAGGCCCGGGAGCAGGAAGCGGCCATTGCGGAAATGCGCGAGGCTGTGCTGCGTGACGGCTGGGACGGCGAATGGTTTGTGCGCGCCTATGACGCCATGGGCCACAAGGTCGGCAGCCACGAGTGCGAAGACGGCAAGATCTTCATTGAATCCCAGGGTTACTGCGTCATGGCCGGCATCGGCCTGGAAGACGGCAGGGCGGAAAAGGCACTGGAGAGCGTGCACAAATACCTGGAGACGGAGCACGGCATCGTGCTGCTGCAGCCGGCCTACAAGACCTATCACAAAGAGCTTGGCGAAGTCAGCAGCTATCCGCCGGGATACAAGGAAAATGCCGGCATTTTCTGTCACAACAATCCCTGGATCATTGCGGCGGAAACCGTGGTCGGACACGGCGACCGGGCATTTGATCTCTATTCCAGGATCGCGCCTGCCTACCGCGAGGAGATTTCCGACAAGCACCGTATGGAGCCGTATGTATACAGCCAGATGATCGCCGGCAAGGATGCTCCGAACTTCGGGCAGGCCAAGAACAGCTGGCTTACCGGCACGGCGGCATGGAACTTCTATGTCATTTCCCAGTATATTCTGGGCATCAAGCCGGACTGGGACGGACTGAAGGTGGACCCCTGCATTCCTTCCACCTGGGACGGATACTGCGTCAAGCGCCGCTTCCGCGGAGCCGAGTATGCCATTGAATTCCGGAATCCCGATCATGTCTGCCGCGGCGTCCGTGAGGTGACCGTGGACGGCAGAAAGATCGAAGGCAATGTGCTGCCCGCCTTTGGCGACGGAAAGTGCCATGAGGTTGTCGTGGTGCTCGGGTGAGCGAAGGGTGCTTCTGATTTCATATCGGTGATTCGGGTCCCGCAGCTGTGACTGCGGGACCTTTTTTCCGTCCGGATGCTTCCTGAAGTACGATTTGTAAAAAATGTCCACATTTATCCCGGATTGATGCAGGAATTCCGCTCTTCAGCGAGAATATTAACAGTGCAACAAAGCCCAAAGGACCGACCAATGGAAAGAAGGTGCTTCCGATGGCTCAACACCATTTGCGGGGGCAGCAATTTCTGACAGCTGCCTCTGCATGATCGTTTTCATGCCGAAAGGAGCTTGAGCTATGAATTTGAGTATTACGACCCGCAATATGTCCTTAACCCCTGGTATAGAACAGCGTATCGAACGCAAGACAAAGAAAATGGAACGGTATCTGCTCAATGAAACGGAAATGCAGATCAAGATGCGGAAAGACAAGGGCGACCTGAGGGTCGTGGAAATCACCGTTCCGATGGGAAACAACGTAATCCTCCGCTCCGAAGCTTCTGCTCAGGGCAATCTGTTCGCAGCCATAGACGAAGCGCTGACCAAGATGGAACGCCAGATTCACCGTCATCGTTCCAAGCTGGGCAAGCGGCTTCGTGAAGATGCCTTTGCCAGTGAGCCGATCTATATTGAGGAAGATGAGCCGGAAGAGGGCATACCGCAGGTGGTGCGTCGCAAGACCTTCCCTGTGCGGCCGATGTCTGTGGAGGATGCAGCCATTCAGATGGAGCTGCTCGGACATGCGTTCTTCGTCTTTGTGAATGTCGATACGGGTGTCACCAATGTGCTTTATACACGTAAGGATGGGAGTCTTGGATTGCTCGAGCCCGAGGCATAAGGTAATCAGGCAGCCCGGAGGAGGATTTTGTCAGAGAAGTTCCGGAGACATGCCTGACCGCAGCTGTTAGAACTGAATAAAGGAATTCCGCGTCCGGACGCCGAAAAAGCGTATCCGGACGCTTTTTGCTGGGCTTTTTCCTTAAGGCGCATGACAGAACATGGTTTTTTGCTTTCGCGGGATGTATAATACAGCCAGAAAATGAAGGGGTGAACGACATGCAGCTGAGAATTCTGGGCATGAACGGCGGGTTTCCGGAACCCGGCGGAGCCACTAGCGGCTATCTTCTGACAGACGGGGATACTTCCCTGATCCTGGACCTGGGCAGCGGCACGCTGGCCGAGCTGACCCGGTATATGGCGCCGGAGGATGTGACGGGCGTGGTTCTGTCCCACTGGCACGCGGATCATACCGCGGATGTGGCCATTCTCGGCTACCGGCTGCAGGCCATGGGCAGAAAGCTGCCCCTATGGGGGCCTGTGGATGAAAAGTCGTCCACAAGTCTGGAAGCGGCGTCAAACCCCTGGTTCGACGTGACGCGCGTTGCGCCTGGCGAACGCTTCCAGGTTGGCAGCATGGAAGTGGAAGTATTCGCGGCCAGGCATCCGGTTCCGTCCGTGATGTACCGGATTACCTGCGGGGATAAGGTTTTCTGCTTTACCGGGGATACCAATACCCAGCCCGGACTGGCGGAATATGCCCGGGGAGCGGACCTTCTGCTTGCGGATTCGGCCTTTGACAGCAGGTCCTGGAGTGAGGCAAAACCGCACCTTTCCTCGGCACACTGCGCCCGGATCGCCCGGGAAGCCGGCGTCCGGAAGCTGATCCTCACGCACATCAATGTGACGGTGGACCATGCGTCCATTCTCAGGGAAGCACGGGAAATCTATCCGGCTGCCATGCTTGCGGAAAAGGGCATGTGCGTGGATTTCTGACGGAGGGATCGTTTTGGAGAGAAAAGCACTGGAGAAAATGATCAGTGCAGGAAAGATCCAGGGAGTGTATCTCTTTGAAGGCCCGGATGAGAACCTGAAAAAGGACATGCTCCAGAAAATGACGGCCGCACTGTTCCAGGACGGCATGGCGGACTTCAACAGCGCCGTGCTGGAGGGGAGCTCACCGGAGGAGATCATGATGGCCTGCGATACGCTGCCCATGATCTCGGAAAAGCGCCTGGTGACGGTGATGGATGATCCGTCCCTGGTGGGCGGGCGGGAAGTGTCCAAGGAACTGCTCAGCTATATCCGGCAGATCCCGGATACCTGCGTTCTGGTCTTCTACTGCCATGGCAAGGTGGACAACCGCCGGCAGATGGTGAAGGCGATCAGCCAGTGCGGGCAGATGGTATCCTTCAGGGCCATGGAAGGCCGCGAGCTGACGGACTGGATCTGTGACAGCTTCCGGGAACTGGGCTATGCCTGCAGCGGGGACGCGGCGGAAGCGCTTGTGTTCACCTCGGGCTCGGATTCCATGCTGCTCAAGCAGGAGATTGCCAAGCTGGCCGGGCATGCCGGAGACCGGAAGCAGATTCTTCCGGAGGATATCCGGAATATTGCCACGCGCAGCCAGGAATACCGGACCTGGGAGATGACGGATGCGGTGGTGTCCGGCAGGACGGAGAAAGCGTTCCATATTCTGTCCGACATGCTCAATGCCGGAGAGAGCGAGTTCATGATCATCTATATTCTGGGCAGCCAGTACCGGGATCTCATGAAACTGAGCATGCTCAGAGCGGAAGGGAAAAAACCGCAGGAGATGGCGGCAATTACCGGCATGCGCGACTTTGTGATCCGGGAGCGGATGAAGCATCTGAACCGGTACACGGAAGCTCAGCTGAGACAGTGCATTTCCCTGTGCCTGGAGACAGACTACCGTCTGAAGAGCGGGCAGATGGCACAGAACGGGTGTGTGGAGAATCTCCTGTTCGGCCTGATCCAGATTCAGAAGCAGGGCAGGACCGCCTGAAGCGGGCATGAAACAGGCTGATGGAACCATGAGGGTTCTGAACATGATACATAAAGGAGGCAAAGGCATGGCAAACACGGTAGGCGCACTGATCAAGGAAGCGAGAGGCAAGGCCGGTCTGACGCAGGAAAAGCTGGCCGCGAAGGTGGGACTGGGCATGTCCGCCAATGATGTCAGCAAAGCGGAGCGTGGGGATCTGATTCCCTCCCAGGATCAGCTCAAGCAGATTGCCAAGGTGACAGGGGTGACCCAGGCATCCCTGCTGAACGCGGCAAAAGCGGACAAGGGTTCTTCCGCCAAGACCGCATCGAAGACTGCGGCCAAGACTGCTCAGAAGACGACGGCCAAGACGACTGCCAGGAAAACCACGGCAAAGGCCAAGACGACAGCGGCGTCCAAGAAAACTGCCGCCAAGACACCGGCCAATGCGAACAGCACCATGAAAGTGACCGCTGCGGAGCGGAAACTGATTGAGGCTTACCGCGAAGCCAGCTCGGATGCGAAGAAGAACGCACTGAAAGTGCTCAAGGGCGAGGATGCCGGAAGCATCATGAGCCAGGCGGCGGATTCAGTGGGCTCGCTGATGGGTGACGTTCTGGGCAATGTTGTGGGCAGCCTTCTGGGCAACAAGTAAAAGAAAACATGCCATATGCAGGCAGCCTGTCCTGAGCGGACAGGCTGCCTGCGGTTTTCGGGGAAAAGAGCGGATATGTGCACGGGGCTTTTGGATTGCGCGGTCCGCAGGGGATTGATCGGTCAAAACATGTGCAGTATACTGATGCTGCGATCTGCATGTGCTTCCGGTAAAAACAGAGTCTGAATGAAACATCTGACGCGCACGGGTCAGAAACGGAAAGCACGGAGCAGGAAAATGCCATGAGCGCTGCTGATGGATGCCAGGAAGCGTTACAACAGGAAAGGATTCACCGGCCCGGGGAGGTATGCGGATGTTTCCGGCGGGCCGGCGCGGGCAGGGAACATGGAAAGACCGATGGTGGGCGTGGCCTGGCACAATCATCCTGCGGAAACCTATCAGGCGACCTGCAGGGCGATTGAGACAGCCGGTGGAATCCCGGTTCCGCTCGACCAGGTGTTTTCCGCAGGCCTTGCCTATGACCATGAGGGAAAGCTGCTGGAAGGCGTGGACGGACATGGGATGCTGAGCCGGGAAGCTGCACAGCTGGTGCGGAGTCTTGGCTGGAAACAATCCAATGTGGCGCTTGCCATGCATGGACTGAGAGCTGTGGTGTTTCCGGGCGGATCAGATGTCTGTCCTTCCCTGTACGCCGAGCCCCGGGAGCCGGAGACGCTGGAAGGATTCAGCGCAGAGCGGGATGTATCGGACTATCTGCTGATGTCCTGGTGTCTGGAACACGACATTCCGATCCTGGCCATATGCCGGGGCATGCAGATGCTGGGTGTTGTACACGGCGCCCAGATCATTCAGGATATTCCGGCGTATATGGAGCGCTGTGGAAAAAAGCATGCGCATGAGCACAGGAATGAGCCCCCGGCACCGGGTGCCTACAGGGACTTTGCGTTTCATGATGTGCGTGTCACGGATGCACATTCCCTGCTCTTCCGGGAGACCGGCATGCCCGTGATCCGGAATGTTCCGTCCTGGCATCATCAGGCCCTGAAAAGCGTGGAGGGCACAGGCCTGAAAGTGACCGGCGTGCTGGAGACGTCCGGGGTGAACATGATCGAAGCTGTGGAACGGACGGGCAGAACCTTTGTCCTGGGCGTGCAGTTTCATCCTGAAATAGCCGTGGTCAGGGGACTGGATGATCTTTCCCTTGTCTACTTTTCAGCGATTGTCCGGGAGGCCGCGGCACAGCGGCATGGTTCCGGAATGCTTCAAGACCAATACCCCCTTCCGGGAGAAGAGGAGATCGGAAAGACATGAAACGCACGGGTACGGATTCCCCGAAAAAGGGGAAGGCCGGAAAACGATATCACGTCGGCATCGGCACCAAGAATCTGCTGTTCTTCCTGCTGTTTCTCATCCTGTTTTCCGTGGATGTCTGTTATATCGGTTACAGGAGCGTGACCAGGGCCATGCTGGAAGAGGGCCTGGAGCATGGCAATTCGGTGGCCAGAACAGCCGCGCTGCTGGTGGACGCCGACCGGCTGGATGAATATCTCGATACCGGAGGCGACAGCCGCGAGTACAGGCAGACCTGGGACCGGTTTGACCGGATGTGCAATAACATGGGTGCCACGTTCATCTATGTTATCCGGCCGGATGAAAACTATAACTATGTCACCTATATTTTCTCCACGGTCAATCATGACAGCAAATACTGGCCGTATGATGTGGGGTTCGTCAAGAGCGTGGTCTTTGAAGACAACCGGGAAGCCTACCGGGCCATTATGGAAGGTGAAAAGGATTCCCTCGGCATTGTCCTGAACAGCGGAGCCTTCGCGGCAAGCAGCCATCATATCACATCCATGGTGCCGCTGAAAGGCGATGACGGAAGCGCAAAGGCTATTCTGTGCGTTCAGGTTCAGATGAGCGTGCTTGTCCGGCACCGGAACCGGTTTATCAAGGATGTCATTCTGCGTACGGTCATCCTGGCCATCATCTTCCTGTTCGCCAACCGGGTCCATCAGTGGCTGACGCTGGAAAAGCCGCTGAGAACGGTCATGCAGGAAGCAACCCGCTTTGCCAGTGAAAATGTGATTGCCGAGAAAAAACTGACGGAAGAGATCCGGCGAAGAGACGAGATCGGACAGCTTGCGGATTCCATTGACCAGATGGAAGAGCAGACCGTGCAGTATATCAACGACCTCATGGCTGCCACCAAGGAAAGGGAGCGCGCCGGCGCGGAGCTGACCCTGGCAACCAGAATTCAGTCCAGCATGCTGCCCAGCACATTCCCGGCATTCCCGGACCGGACGGAATTCGATGTCTACGCGTCCATGGATCCTGCCAGGGAAGTGGGCGGCGACTTCTATGACTTCTTCCTGATCGATGATGATCATCTGGCGCTTGTGATCGCGGACGTTTCCGGCAAGGGCGTGCCCGCTGCCCTGTTCATGATGGCGGCAAAGATTATTCTTCAGAGCCATGCCAAGCTGGGCGAGACTCCGGCCCAGATACTTGCCAATGCCAACGAGGCCGTATGCGCCAGGAATGACGCAGAAATGTTCGTTACGGTATGGCTTGGCATCCTGGAAATATCCACAGGCAGGCTGACAGCGGCCAATGCAGGCCACGAGTTCCCTGTGCTCCGGAAGCCGGATGGTGCCTTCGAACTGTACAAGGACCGTCATGGGTTTGTGATCGGCGGCATGGAAGGCGTGCGTTACCGGGAGTATGAAATCCAGCTGGAGCCCGGGGCAAGACTGTTTGTGTATACGGACGGTGTGCCGGAAGCCACCAATGCAAAGGAAGAAATGTTCGGGACGGAACGGATGCTGGACGCGCTGAACACGGAAGCGGACGCGTCGCCGCAGGAGATCCTGAAGAACGTCCGCGTGGCTGTGGACAATTTTGTGCAGGATGCGGAACAGTTTGATGATCTGACCATGCTGTGCCTGGAATACCGGGGACCCCGGACAAAGGCCGGGGAAGATAATGCGGAATGAGCCTGATGTGAATGCGCAGGCAGGAAATCCATAAAGCAGGAGACCCGGGATGCTGCGCAGTTGAAGCTGAAAGAGAATAAGCCATGGAAAATGCGGCTGGGCACAGAAAAGTGCTCAGCCGTGTTTTCCTTATGGAATGGTCTTCCGTGGAAGCACGGGGACAGATTGTGGATAAAGTGGTCGGGCATACGGCACAGAAAAACCCCTGCTGCAATGCAGGGGCCGAACGTCGTGTGATCAGCGATGAATGGTATACACTTCCTGGGCCACAGTATCGGTTGGATTTCCAAGGGCATCACGGGTGCCGTCCAGGTACCGGGTGATCCGGACGGTATCCGCATCCAGTGCCTGGATGCTGCATAAGCCCACGCGCAGGACTTCCGACTGCTGACGGTGGCGGAACCTGGCGGATACGTAGGACCGGAGATCCTTGTCTTCGTGTCCCCAGGGATACGGCCGGCGGCAGAACGGATCGGCGCAGCCGGTCATGCCGGCTTCGTCCCCGTAATAGAGCGTGGGGCAGCCCGGCAGGGCACAGAGCAGGTCCAGGCAGACCTTGAACCGCTTCACGGCCAGCACATACTCGGACGGGCTCAGATGAATGCCGGCCTGTTCCCTGCGGCTGAGACCCTGACCGTCCTTGTCCACCATATTGTTGAGCACGCGGGCACGGTCATGACTGCCGAGGAGGTTCATGAGCGAATAGCGGAACTGGGGCGGATAGACTTCCTCCTGATGTTCCACCAGCCGGACCAGGGCCTGGGCGTCGATCTTTCCGGTGACAAAGTCCAGAATGACACGGCGCAGCGGATAGTTCATGACGGAATCCAGCGTATCGCCGGTGCAGTAGCAGCGGACCTCGCCGTAGGCGGTCTTGTTGCTGGCGTCCTCCCAGACTTCACCGAGCACCACGGCTTCGGGGTTTTCCGCTTTCGCGGTTTTGCGCAGCTTGCGCAGAAAGTCCATGCTCAGTTCGTCCGCCACGTCCAGACGCCAGCCGGACGCGCCTTCGCGGATCCAGCGGGACACAATGCCGTCAGTGGAATTGAACATGAAATCCTGATAGTCCGGGTTTTCCTTGTTGACCTCCGGCAGGTTTTTGAAGCCCCACCAGCACTTATACTTGTCCGGAAAATGCTCAAACGTATACCAGCGGTAATAGGGAGAATCCTCACCCTGGCAGGCACCTTTCCCGGGATAGTTTCCGAAGTGATTGAAGTACAGGCTGTCCTCGCCGGTGTGACTGAACACGCCGTCGAGAAGAATGGACATGCCAAGCTCCTTTGCATGCCTGCACAGGGAGCGGAACTCGGCTTCAGTGCCCAGCAGAGGATCGATCCTGGTATAGTCGCCGGTGTCGTATCGATGATTGCTGAGGGACTTGAAGATGGGGTTGAGATAGAGCACATCAATGCCCATCTGCTTGAGCTCCGGGAGCTTCTGCTCAATGCCGGTCAGCGTGCCGCCGTAGAATTCCAGGCCTACGGTTTCCTCGCTCTCGCCATCTGTCCCGCAGTACAGTTTTTCCAGCCAGTCCTTGTGCATGCGGCGGTCTGTGCGCGTATCCACAGCTGCGGTGGGTGCCTTGAAGAAGCGGTCCGGGAAGATCTGATAGATGTTCGCGCCGTGCAGGAAGGCGGGGGTGCGGTAGGACGGCTGATACACCGTCAGCTGATAGGCGTGAAAATGATCGGGCCATTCCTGGCCTTCTCCGCCGAGCCCGTCGCCCGGGGCACCGTACCGCCGGATCCGGGCCTGGGGTCCGAGCACGATAAAGTCATACCAGAGATGGCCGGTGGCATTGGGCACCTGAAGCTCATGCACCCAGAGCGAGCTATCCTGCTTGACCATGGGAAAGGCGAGCTCCTGTCCCATCCAGGTTCTGAGGATCACCGTGTCCGCATCATCGCAGAAAAAGCGGATGGTGATTCTGGAACCGGCTGCAGCAGGTCCCAGTGGGGATCGATACAGTGACAGATGGGAATTGTGAAGCATCATGGGGAGAACTCTTCCTTTCTCGGAAAAGGCCCTGAGGCATCCTTGGGATGTCAGGGCCTGAATGCTCAGCGGTTGTGTTCCAGGGGCGTCAGGTGCCAGATCTTTTCGTTGTACTCGCGGATGGTGCGGTCGGAAGAGAAGATGCCGGACATGGCCGTGTTGGTCACAGCCATACTCCACCACTTTTCCGGATTCTGGTAATCATCGTTGAGCCGGCGCTGGGCCATGGAATAGGAACCGAAATCCTTCAGGACAAAGTAGGAATCGGGCATGGAACCGTAATCGCCCATGAGCAGGGAGTGATACAGATCCTGCAGCACAGCAGGGGAGTTCGGGAAGAGCGTGCCGTCGATCAGCTGAGTGAGCGCCTGGCGGATTTCCCGGTTGCTCTCGAAAATGTTCATGGGATTGTAGTTGCGTTCGCGGTACATATCCCGGACAGTGTCGGCGCGCATGCCGAAGATATAGATGTTGTCCATGCCTACCTGCTCGGCTATTTCCACATTGGCGCCGTCCATGGTGCCGATAGTGACCGCGCCGTTCATCATGAACTTCATGTTGCCGGTGCCGCTGGCTTCCTTGGAAGCGGTGGAGAGCTGCTCGGAAACCTCGGCCGCAGGGATCAGGACCTCAGCGGAAGAAACATCGTAGTTCTCCACGAACACCACCTGCAGGTACTTGCTGGCCCGGGGATGGGCGGCCACAAGACGGGAGATGGCGTTGATCAGACGGATGATCTGCTTGGCGCGGTAGTATCCGGGGCTGGCCTTGGCGCCGAAGAAGAAGACGCGCGGCTGCATGGTGAAGTCCGGATCATTGACAATGCGGTTGTAGAGCACCAGGATATGCAGGGCATTGAGCATCTGGCGCTTGTATTCATGCAGACGCTTGCTCTGGCAGTCAAACATGAACTCGGGGTTCACCACGGCGCCCTGACGGTCCTTCAGGAACGTGGCGAGGCGCTCCTTGTTGTGCTTCTTGACAGTGCTGAACTTCTCGCGGAACGCGGCGTCGGAAGCGAAAGGCTGCAGCGCGCTGAGCTGTTCGGGCTCACGGATCCAGTCTGTGCCGATGGCTTCGCAGATCAGGCTGGTCAGCTCGGGGTTGCAGCTCATCAGCCAGCGGCGGTGCGTGATGCCGTTGGTAATGGCGGAGAACTTCTCGGGCATGATCAGGTTATAGTCATGGAAGGTTTCTTCGCGCAGGATATCGCCGTGCAGCTGGGAAACGCCGTTGACGGAGTGGGACATGGCCACGCAGAGGTTCGCCATGTGCACCTGACCATAGGCGATGACAGCCAGATGTGCGATGCGGTCCCAGTCGCCGGGGAAGGAATTCCACAGACGCTGGCAGAACCGGCGGTTGATTTCCTCCAGGATCATGTAGATCCGGGGCAGCTGCTGGCGGACCATGGCTTCCGGCCACTTTTCCAGGGCTTCCGCCATGATGGTGTGGTTGGTGTAGGCGATGGTCTTTTCGGTGATGGCAGCGGCTTCATCCCAGCCCAGGCCTTCCTGGTCCATGAGCAGGCGCATCAGTTCAGGGATGGCCATGCCGGGATGCGTGTCATTGATATGGATGGCAACCTTCTCGGGGAACAAGGCCCAGTTGGTGCCGTGAAGCTTCTTGAAGTCACGGATGATATATTGGAGGGTGGCGGAGGTGAAGAAATAATGCTGCTTGAGGCGGAGCATCTTTCCTTCATAATGATTGTCTTCGGGATAGAGCACCTTGGAAATGACCTCGGCAAGCTCGATTTCCTCGGAAGCCTGGGCATACTTGCCCTGACCGAAGGAATCCAGGTCAATGCGCTTCTTGCTGCGGGCACTCCACATGCGCAGGGTGTTCACGGTTTCCGTGTCATAGCCGACAATGGGCATGTCGTAGGGCACGGCTTCCACGGTATAGTAGTCACGGTGCACAAAGTGCGTTTCGCCGTTTTCCTCCACCGTGTCCACGTGACCGCCGAAGTGCACCTCACAGGCGTCTTCCATGACGGGCATTTCCCATACGTTTCCGTTGTCCAGCCAGGAATCCGGCAGCTCCACCTGCTGGCCGTCCACGATCTTCTGACGGAACAGGCCGTATTCATAGCGGATGGTGCAGCCCATGGCGGGCAGGTCCAGGGAAGAAAGGGAATCCAGGAAGCACGCGGCCAGACGACCGAGACCGCCGTTGCCCAGACCGGGTTCCGGCTCTTCCTTCAGGATGTCGTCAAGATTGATGCCCAGTTCAGAAAGGGCTTCCCGGTATTCCTTGGTGGAAACAAGATTGAGCATGTTGCAGTACATGCTGCGGCCCATCAGGAATTCCACGGACAGATAATACAGACGCTTGGACTTGTGGGCCTTGCGCTCTTCACGCGCGACGGTGAATTTCTGCATGATCTGGTCACGGACTGTGGAGGCCACGGCCTTGTAGATCTGCTGTTCGCTTGCATCGGAAATGGTTCGGCCGTTGTAGCGCATAAGCTTTCCGATAATGGAAGCCTTGATGGACTCTTTATCAAATGAGGTCGTTGGCATTACGCTTCCTCCTAATCGAAGCAATCGTTTCAGGGTATGACATACCGTGGCATTGTACTACAAAAGATAAGGAGGCGCAAGCATTGAATGAAAAGGCATCCGCGCCACTTACCATGACCGGGAACAGGGTCAGGAAGCCGCCAGGCTCAGAACATACAGGAAGGTTGCCGTCTCCATGGTATAGGCACCGCAGTCATAGGTCACCATGAGGAAATTTTCCGGATTCCACTCCAGTTCTATGGCACCGTTTTCCAGGGAGAGCACCCAGCCTTCCGCGTCACTGCCTATGAGGGAATCCCGGGTCAGGCCGGAGAGCGCATCCGCATAGTCATGGAACACTTCAGCGCTTACCTGATGGACAAACATCGTGAGGCTGGAGGGCAGGCTGTCCTGCCCGTACTGGTCCGGATAGAGATAGCTGCCGCCGGAGCCTGTCCATGCGTCCGGCACGATGCAGATGACCGGAAGGCTGTGCGGCGGAATGAAATCCTCGATCAGGGATGCGGCCGCCTGATTCCGGGTCCAGGCAGTGAACTGGTCAGCATGCTCGAAGTATCGGCTGATCCCTTCGTTGGTGCCGTTTGCGGCTGTTTCGTTCTGGAGGGAATAGGAGGCGTACAGGGCTTCAATGGCACTCTGGTCCGTCTGAAAGGCGGGAAGCGTTGCGCCGAGGGTGGGAAATCTTTCCCTAAGCTCTTCCCACCAGGCGTGGATACGCTCCGTATCCTCAAACTGCAGAAGCCGGGCGTTCAGGGCGAGTTCCAGGAAAGCGGCATTGCAGGTGAGATAGACAGGCTGTGCGGTCAGGATCTGGCGGAGTGCCGACTCCAGGCCTGCGGAATAGAAGCCGGAATAGGTGTAATCGTAGAGAAAACTGATCAGGCTGGAGCGGAAGGTAAAGTCCTGATCGGTAATGTTCAGCAGGGAATCCAGTGTACCCTCCAGTCCCATGGCCGCAAGTTCCGCGGAGGCGGCATCGGAAAAATTGATATTCAGCGGTTCCTGCAGCATGATGTCGGATGCCATGACCTGATCGGAACAGACGCAGCGCGCACGGAGCAGGGATGCATAGTCGTGTTTGTCCATATAGGAAGAAACTGCGTCCATGGCAAGGTGCTGCATGGCATACTGGTTTTCCAGACGGTCAAGGATGCTGTCTGCTTCGCGCAGGAATTCGTCCAGGGTGTCCTCCGCCCGGGCGGCGGGCATGGCCATCAGGAAACAGAGGGCAAGAAACAGGCAGAAGCGTTTCATGGTATCCTTCCTTTCACATGGTCCAGGTGGAATCAGGGTCGGATGAAAAAGAGGATGGAGGAGGGAATCTCAAGGATCAGAAGCGTACTGTCCAGAGGAATCTGGGCTGCGTCGCTGAACTGCAGACCCTCTGCGTCCTCTGTCCAGGTTCCGCTGTTCAGTGTGCCGGCATTGCTGTAGATGCGGTAGCTTCCGTCGTCCAGAAGCTCGCAGTCCAGCGGGAAGGGGGAAACAGAAGCTGGGGAGAAGATGCCCATGGTGAGCGCGGCCCAGGCTTTCCAGGGTCCATGAGTGTCCGTGCCGCTGCTTCCGGGCATGCTGCCGCGCAGTGCTTCCCAGCCGGTTTCGTCCGGCGCCGGCATGAGCGTGTACTGGCGGCCCTGCAGGGTAAGAATGAGGCTGCCGTCAGCGGGTGCAAGCTCAAACAGGTCTGTGGCAAAACCGGCTTCGGATGGCGCAAGGGTGCCGCTGACCAGTCTGTCCGACAGTCCCCAGAGATGCCAGGCACCGCTCTGTTCAATGTCCAGGAGCATTTTCAGATTCAGGGAAAGGGCGGAGAAGGTTTCTCCGTTTTCTGTCATGGCCGTGCAGTACCAGAGCCCGCAGGGGAAGGAAGGGAATTCGTCAGTATCCGTGGAGGGCAGGATCCGGTCCCGGGTGCACAGAAGACGCGCGTGGTTCATGTAGAAGATGAGTTCACCGGCATCGGTGAGCTGGAACGTACCGTCCGGGGTCTCCAGAGCGCTTCCGGTGAGCGCGTAATGACCGTTCATGGGGGTCATGGTCAGGGAGGTCCCGTTATAGGTTCCGTTCTCATAGAAGGTGACGGAAAAGGCCACGATCTGGAAAACCTTTCCTTCTGTCAGATACTGCGAGCCATACCAGGTGCCGAGGAAGGCTTCCGTATCCTCCGGCGTGAGCACGGGACCAGCGCCGCCTGCCTCCGGCAGGGAGGACAGCCGCCGGGCTTCCGCTTCGTTCAGGCCCGCGGGCAGGCCAAATCCGGCCGGGTTTCCGCTTAGCAGGGGACAGCCCCTGAAGGTATCCGGCCCGATAAGGGAAGGATCGCAGTCCAGCCTGACATGCCGGAGCATGCCGCAGCCGGAAAAGGCGTCCGGGCCGAGTTCCTCAAGGCCTGAAGGCAGGTTGATCTCCGTCAGGCTGGAATCCAGGAACGCTTCCTTCCCGATACGCTTCAGGGTATCCGGCAGGTGCAGGAACCGTACATAGCTCAGGAACGGCCGGCAGAAGGCGCGCTCTGCAATGCCGGTGACAGGCATGCCCTCAAAGGAGGCCGGTATGGTGACCTCCGGCGTATTCGGGCTGCAGGCCAGCACTTCCCAGGACATATCCGTCAGGGCGCGGAAGACCAGGGGCGGCTGGAAACAGGTCTGGGTTTCACCGAGATATACGCGGGAAAACTTCCATAATTCATGCAGATCTGTCACGGATTCCACACTGGCGGGCAGGTGCGGAAGGCGGAGCGTTCCATGCAGGGGTGGAGCTTTCAGAGACAGTTCTGCGGACATGAACGCCTCGGGATGCACGTCCTGTATGGAGACGGGCAGGGTCAGTTCCTGAAGCCGGATATTGCCGAAAGCGGACATGCCGATGGATGTGAGCGCATGTCCGGCGATGGTCTCCGGAAGACTGACATATGCATCCTGACCGGCATACACGGCAAGCTCCGCCTCAAAGGAGGAGAGCATGCGGGCGATGAACGGGCCTTCCTGCACATAGCGGGTGATCCCGTCCGCATGCATGCGGTCCACCTGGGTAAAGGGGCTGTCTTCAGACGGCAATCCATGGATTTCGCTGTCGGTCAGTCTGAGACAGTCCAGCACCCGGCCCTGGGCATCCAGGAACAGCGCGATCCGGTCAGGTACGGGCTGCATGACGAGCTGAAGCGGCAGAGCAGCGGGGCATGCGGCGGATGTCCGGATGGACTCCACCTGACCGCCCCGGCGGAACCGGACATGCAGTTCCTCCGTGAGCACAGAATCGCTCAGCTCCACGGGAAAGTCCCCGCAGGTCCACTGCACAAAGGAGATGCGGCCGGAAGACAGACGCAGTCCGGAAAGTTCATGCGCCTGCTCTCCTGGACCGGTCAGTCGGACCGGCACAAAGTCGTCTTCTTTCATGAGCAGGGGAAGGAAAGTCCCGCCGGACAGGACGGCAGGCTGTGCACTGAGGGAAGTGAAGCTTACGGGCGTCTGTCCGTCCGAAGACAGGGTCTGCATCCGGGATATGCGCATGTCGGACATGCCGCCCTGTTCCTGAAGTGTTCCGGAAAGAAGCATGATGCTTCTGCAGGCCGGGTCCGGAGGCAGAACGCTGACGCTCACATGGACGCAGGTGCCCTGAAGCATGGCATCCAGAGGAGATACCGCGTTCAGGCTGAGCACGGCATCGTATCCGTCCAGAAAGTGTGCGGGCAGAATGGAAAGGTCGGCGCCCGAGAGCAGGACGGGTATTTCCGAGGGAAGTGGCTGCGCGGCGGGGGAGATCTGCACAAGATCTGTGACATTCCAGTCCGTGTCGGAAACAGCCATGTTCACATAAAGCCTTCCGTTTTCGAGGGTGGTGCTGTTCTCTCGCGCGCTGTCATAGTGCGCATGAAAACGGAACGAGAGCGTCTCCAGCGGCGAGCTGTCCGGAAGAGGAACAGAGATCACGCGTGTCTCCGCACTGCCCGCCCTCAGGTGCAGCATGCTGGAGCCGGCAATGAAAAAGCCGGTTTCCTTTCCGTTGACCGTCATGTCGGTCATGCCGAGATCGATCTCCGCTTCGTCGGATGTGAGGAACGTGAGACTCATATCGGCAAAGCCTTCCCGGACCTGCATGTTTTCCAGCAGTACCCGCAGAACGCCGGAATCCGCCAGAAGATCCGGCGCGGAATATCCCCAGGCCAGGGTGCGCATGGGCGTGATATGCCTGCGGTTCTGGGTGTCCGTGATTTCCAGATACATGACCAGGGCATTGGCGTTGGAAAGAGTCCGCCACTCCAGATGCCAGAGCTCAGAGGCCGGGATCACGGTTTCCCGACGGTAGGCAGTGCTTTCCGTCCACTCGGCGGTGCTGCCGTCTTCCTGAATGACACTCTGCATGTAGCTTGAGGGGAAGACGAGGTAGGGATAGGCTTCGGGGTCATACTCAATGCGCCGGGTATAGGTATCGGAAAGGGGATCATGGACATAGGTGTTCCGATGTACAAGAGTATTGCCCTGATCCCGGAAGGTCATGATCAGCTGCAGTTCCTCGCTGTCCGCGGCATCGAACCCGGTGCGGGCGATCACCGGAACCGACAGGTCCCCGCTGTCCAGGGTCTGATAGGAGATTTCCCAGGCGAGGGGATCTCCGTCCTCGTTCACCACGTAGAGTGTCTGTTCCTGATAGGGCGCGCGCACATATCCGTCCGCATCCATGTCAAGGGCCGGTGAGGTATAGACCATGCGGTACTGGGAGTGTGCCGTGAGGAGGGTGTGCAGGCGTTCCATGACAATGAGCCGGGCGGAGGCAAAGGCGCGCTGCTGCTCCGGGGTCAGACGCGTGCGGGCGAGGATGCCATCCTGGATGATGTCCTCCTCTTCCAGCACGGAGATAATGCCGTTGTCATCCGCCTGTCCGCGGCCGAGGTCGGAATGCAGTTCCAGGGTGCCGGCGCCGGGCGGAATCTCCTGCTGCGCATCGGCGGCATACAGTTCCATTTCAAGGCCGGACCAGTCAGCGAGCGGTTCGCCGGTGAGGATTTCTCCGAAGGAACGGATATAGTCCGCATAGGCGCGGGACCCGCTTTCGTCAGCATGCTGCTTTTTCCAGGTTTCCGTGTACTGTTCCCGGTTGTAGTAGGGGAAATAGACGCTCAGTCCGGCGCAGTCCGCATCCGTGGAATCCTGAAAGACCACGGCCTTTTCCAGGGCATGGGCGAGGGCGGAGAAGCGGTCCGGGAATGCGCTTGTCAGATCGCGCGTCAGGGCGAGCAGATCCACGAGATCATGGTCCGCCATTTTCCGGCTGACGTCGGGGCCGTAGGAGCGCATGGATCTGCGCAGCAGGGCGATGGCGGAATAGCTGTCCCGGTCGAGCGTGTCCTTCAGCTGTGCAAAGAAGCCGTCAAAGGCCTGCATGAGCTGCGGCATATCCCGGAGGCTGAGTACGGACAGGGTGCGCGGTTCATCCGCCGGTGTATCCACATACGTTCGGACAATGCGCTGCCCTGTCTGAAGGCCGTCCGCATCCGTGCCGAGGTCATGCAGAAACATATAGTTCCAACCTGTGTCCGGCTCGTTTTCCTCGGAGGCAATCATGTACCCGGCATAAGGGGAAAGCTGCAGTGCGACTTCGGCCGATGCCATGAGACAGGCGTCGAACCCGATCCATTCCAGCGGCTGACTGGCGAACATGGAATGCTCAAGGGAAGAGGTGAGCTCGGAAAGCGTGAGGACATCCATGGAAAAGTTTTCGTCCCAGCACAGGCCGTCCATGGGGCCGCCGCCGTGGTCCCAGAGGATGAGGGCGTAGCGGTCAGCAGGGAAATGCTCAGGCGCATATTCCAGAAGATAGCTGAGGGTTTCCGGATCCCCCATGCTCATAAGTTCCGGGGTCTCAAGGACATGAAAGGTCTTCGGCCGGATCTCCACAAGGTGCAGCCGGTCGCTTTCATACCCGGAAGCCCAGGAACGGGAACCGCCCAGAAGCGCAATTATATGCACCTCATCCGGGTCAAACCCGGATGACTGGATTTCCAGAAGATCCATGGTGGCGGAAGCATTCAGGGTTTCCAGATTGCTGCCGCACATGTAGAGCATGACAGTGGTGTCTGCCCCGGCCCGGGCAGGATGGAATAGAAACAGGGCAGCGAGAAGCAGAAAGAGCTTCAGGAATTTTCGGATCATGACGTACCTCCGCTGAAAGGGAGAAAAAGAACGGACATGGAAAGAAACGTGTGCTTTGCAGTCATTATATAGGAAACCCGGATGCGCGTCAAAACCTTCTGGCACATGGAAAAATCCGGTGGCGGGCGGAAAGGGAATATGGTACACTGTGGGCAGAGAAACAGCGTGAAACGTGTAAATAGAGCCGGGACGGGAAGAGGGATGACGGTGAAAAAAGTCGGATGGCTGCTGTGTCTTGTGATCCTTGGCGTGCTTGCTGCATCTGGCGCGCATGCGGAGCGTGACATGACCATCATGGTCTATATGTGCGGGAGCAATCTGGAGAGCGGATACGGTGCCGCCACGGATGATCTCATGGAAATGAACGAAGCGCGCCTGGACAGCGCGGAAACGGCGCTTCTGGTCATGACCGGAGGCGCGCGCAGCTGGGCAGCCGGGTTTGACGCAGACCAGGCATGCATTCATGAGGTCAGCCGGAAGGGTATCCGGACCGTCTGGAGCGGAGAAGCCATGAACATGGGAGAAAGCGGGACACTGACGTTTTTTCTGAAATGGGGAAAGGACGCCTATCCCGCAGAAAAGTATGCGCTGATCTTCTGGAATCATGGCGCCGGGCCTGTGGAAGGCCTGTGCTGGGATGAACAGTTTGCCATGGATCATCTTTCGCTGACGGAGATGACGGATGCGCTGAAAGCGGCGGAGATGGACCGGCGGCTTTCGTTTATCGGGTTTGATGCCTGTCTCATGAGCACGGTGGAAGTGGCGGATGCCGTGTCGGAATATGCGGAGTACATGATTGCGTCCCAGGAGACGGAACCGGCTTCGGGATGGGACTACAGGTTTCTGAAGGACATGTCTGCAGACTGGGACGGTGCGGACACGGGAAAGCGAATTGTGGAGAGCTTTAAGGCGGCATCCGGAAGCGTGGAAGATGTGACGCTTGCCTGCGTGGACCTGGACCGGATCGGTCCGGTGGTCACGGAACTGAACAGGCTCTTTTCCCGCGAAGCCGGGAGCATGACGGAGAAAGCCTATGCGGCGCTGTCGGAAGCGCGAAGCGGAGCCTCCGCGTTCGGCGGCTCCATGGCTGTGCTGGGCAGCCATGGATACGATCTGGTGGATCTTGCGGACTTTGCATCCCGCCTTGATGACAGCGCGGACCTGCTGGCTGCGATTCGGGAAGCCGTTGTCTGCCGGACGGACACGGCAGGGATTGCCGGCGGTCTGAGCATCTATCACCCGTATCAGAACAAGACGGAATATGTGAATACGTGGCGTGAGGCATACGAGAGCATGGGTTTCAGCACAGAGTATGCCAGGTATCTGCGTGCGTTCGGCGGATATCTCACAGGCGAGAGAATGTGCCGCTGGACAGACCTTGTGCCCGAGGAAAGAGGAGAGGGCACACATACATACGTGCTCCCGCTGACGGAGGAACAGGCGGGGAATGTGGCCGGCGCCCGGATGCTGGTGCTGCAGAGCCTGCGCGGGAAGTCAGGAAGGAACATTTTTCTGCTGCTCAATACACTTCCGGCTCTGACAGGACCGGAAGGGCTGGAGGGCACGTATGCTCCGGGAAAACTGTATGCCCGGACGGAGGACGGAACGGTTCTGGGACCGGTCTCCGTGACGGCGACGGATGATGGCCGGCGTCTGCTGGCCGTAGGCGCGTATGATACGGACATGGATGGAGTTGCCGGATCTGAGGACGGCGGAGCCACAGTGGTTTTCTGGTTTGAAAACCCGATGGTTCCAGGGGTGGTCAGGCCAAGTTCTACGCTGGTCTATGATGAGGCAACCCGGGAATTCACCAGGCGCATTCCTCTAAGGGAAGCGGATTATGCCCGCGTGGTGCTGTGGAATATTGACAGATCCCTGCCTGATGAGGATGTGGAGGAGCTGCCGGCCTTCCGTAACTGGGATACGGATTCGGGCTTCATATCCGGCTTTCAGGTGAATCTGCCGCAGGCCTGGGAATTTGTGTGCCTGGAAGAGGAAATGAATGTGACCGATCTGTATGTGGCCTTTGAGATCACGGACCTGCAGCAGAATGTCTGGTGCTCCCGGCCGATCCCGATCGGGAACGGGCAGCGCAGCGGGTTTCAGGCGGAAGAAGTGGAGATCGGGGAAGCGGGGATCACATTTTCCGGACAGATCCGGGAATCGGTGACGGAGAGCGGACTGTACCTGTGGTGCGATGTGGAGAACCGCAGTGATGTGGAAAGGAATTACCGGATAGATCATATTCTGCTCAATGGATGCCGGGAAATCTCCGGAAATTTCAGTCTTTACAGCGTGGAAGGCGGAAAGGACGGCGGCCGCATGCTCCGGGTGGATCCGAAGGATCTGTACGGCATGGAGGAAATCCACAGCATCCGTGCAAACGTGGAATGGACAGATGCCGGTACCTGGGACTGGTCGGAAGCCTGCGCGGCAGAAACAGGGTTTGCAGACTTTGATATCAGCGGGATGGCATGGAACAGTTCCCCGCTGGGCCGGGCTTCGGAAGATGGAATCGAGTGCATACTGCTCAGTCTTGACGGCGGAGAAGGAAGTGAAATCAGCGGGGAAATGCTGGTGCGCAATGGAAAAGACACGGAGCTGGACCTGGAAGCCTGGGAGTTTCTGCCGGAAAACCTGCGGTTGAGCGGTTCTGTCAGCCCCCGTACGCTTGGGGCGGGACAGGAATGCGTGGCCCGGTTTACCCTGCAGGACCGTCTGGAAGCCGGTATGTTCCAGACCGGGGTGGATGAGGCCCTGGGAAGCGCTGTGGTCACCGGTTCGCTGCTGCAGATGCACGCCGGCGGTGTGGTGCACGAACTCCGGATCGTGACGGGTCAGGACCTGAATGCGGGTGAGATGGGGAAGGACCTGCGGCTGCAGCTGGAAACAGCGTGGCAGGTGCCGGGAAATGGGACGTTGCCGGAGATACCGGAGACGCTGTTTGAAGAAGGTACGCTCCTGGTGAAGGCCGAGCATGTTATGGCGGCCTCGGACTCACTGGTGATCGGACTTTCCCTCACCAACCGGGGAAGCAGACCGCTGTATGCGGCTGTACAGGACGGGCACGTGCAGGGCAGGCCGGTTTCCATGAGCGTGGCAGGATCACGCTTGAATGGGATGATCCTGATGCCCGGCAGCACCCGGTTCGCGTGCGTCATTTTTTCCGACACGGGAGAAACACTTCTCCCGGAGATGGACTTCAGGATCCGGTGGTGGGGAGGCCTGACCGAACTGGACCAGGAAGGACTGCAGGCTCTGGATCTCTTCGGAGCGTGGCTGAGCGTGGAAGAGCTGCTGTCGGGCAAAGAGGGCATTCCGCCGGAAACCAGGTTCATACGCATGATCCCTGATAAGGTTATGGAAATTCCGGAAGACCGGTGGCTTGGAATCCCGGCAGGAGATTTCCGGGTGGTTTCGGAACCGTGAAACAGACGTGGACGACAAAACGCCGCAGCCAGATGGCCGCGGCGTTTTGCAATGCTGTCTTATCCCTTGAGAGCGCCTACCATGACGCCCTTGGCGAAGAACTTCTGAAGGAAGGGATAGAGCAGCAGGATGGGGGCGGAGGAAACAACGATCAGCGCATACTTGACGGAATCGGAATACTTGGCCAGTTCGCCGAGGTCCGTGACGGATGCGCTCAGGTCTGAATTCTGATTCAGTATCAGGATCTGGCGCAGCACCAGCTGCAGCGGGTATTTTTTGGTGTCGGAGATGTACAGGGAAGCGTTGAACCAGGAGTTCCAGTGGGAAACGCCGTAGTACAGCACCATGACAGCCAGCGTGGCTCCGCTGAGCGGAATATAGACCTGGGAGAGAATCTTCCAGTGCGGCGCGCCGTCCAGCCACGCCGCCTCATAGAGCGTGTCGGGTATGGACGCGAAGGCCGAGCGCATGATCAGAAGGTTATAGGTATTGATGGCCGTGGGAATGATCAGCGACCACAGGCTGTCCATCAGACCGAACTCGCGTACGTTCAGGTACACGGGCACGATGCCGCCTGAGAAGTACATGGTGAAAAGGATCAGAAAGGACAGGGGCCGAGCGAACATGGACCCGCGCAGGGAGAGAAGATACGCGCCCAGACAGGTCAGCACCATATTGAAGGCAAGTCCCATGAACAGCACAAAGAATGTGTTCTGGAAGCCGGAGAGCACGGAATTGTTCCGGAACACCAGTTCATAGGAGAAAACGTTCCATTTGCCCAGAGGATAGAGGAGAAGCCCGAAATTCCGTGCCAGCGCGTCGGCATCCGAGAGGGAAGCGACCACCACATAGTACATGGGATACAGGGTGACGAGCGTGGCAATGATCAGGAAAACGGTGTTGAACACGGTGAACACGGAGTAGCCGACGCCTTCCTGGGAAAGCTTATG
>CAMNDE010000004.1:0-91237 GCA_946534895.1 uncultured Clostridia bacterium | reverse complement strand
GGTCAAAATCATCAAAAACATCCATCAGATTCTCGCCGAACAGACTGGGAAGATACGTACTCATAATGCAAACCTCCAATACACATTTGGCCTTGTACGCTGGGTTGTGCCAGTGCTGCAGGGTCGCATTTCTGCCGTCCTCTCCGGGGCCCCTCTGACCCCCTTCCCTTGACGGTGACTGTAGTATAGTCCAAAGATCAAAGAAAGTCAAATACGGATTTGGATGGTTTTGATTGGACTGCAGGACAATCGAAGAACAAATCGCATTTATGAAAGAAAATCACAGTTTTTCTTCAAATTTCTCCTGATTTCGACGAAATCCAGCTTATGTGGGAATGTGTCCGAACCCGATTGTGACAGCAGAAGAAGTGTGCGGGAAATATGGAGATAAAATAATGCGTCTATGTGCCATTTTCTAATGGACCTGTGCATGATACAATAAACACACATAACAATCCGGATGCGGTCATGCATGCCGGAATGGGTTCCGCAAAGCATGCGGAACAGGAAAATCCAAAAAGGTAATCGATGAGGCTCACCCGAAAGGAAGGGAATGTGATGAGAGATCAGGAAACAGGAGGAATTCCATATTTCTCTGCCGAGAAAATCGCGGAGGGCACCTGGATGATCCGCAGTGCCTTTACGGCAGACACACCGTCTCTCTGTTATCTGCTGGAAGGCAGGGATTACGCGCTTTTGATCGATACCATGATGGGCTGGGGAAACCTGAAAGCCTTCTGCGAAACCCTGACGGATCTGCCTGTCCGGCTGGTGAATACGCATGTGCACCCGGATCACACGGGCGGAAATTTTCATTTTGATCTGTGCTACATGCATTACCGGGATATTCCGTATTTTCAGCAGTCCCTCGGATACAGCAGACAGGAAGTCTTCGAGCAGGCAAGAGCGGAAGCACTGCCTGAATACCGGGAGCGTATGGTGATGGATGACAATTTCCGGGATGCACTGCCGATGCGTGTCTTTCCCCTGTGCGATGGGGATGTGTTCGATCTTGGCGGGCGGATTATCCGGGTGTTGGAATGTCCGGGGCATACGCCGGGATCGATTGTGCTCCTGGATCCCGCGGTCCGTCTTGCCTATACCGGGGATGCCTGCAATGGAAACACGCTGCTGGAGTTTGCCAATTCCATGCCTGTTTCCGTATATATGCAGAGTCTTCTGCAGCTGCGGACGCACCTGGGAGAGTTTGACAGGATGTACGGCGGGCACGAGATCTTTGGCGCAGACCTTGTGGATGAAGCCATAGAGACCGTGGCCAAAGTGCTGGCGGGCACGGATGACAGGGTGGAAACAGAGGGCATGTTCGGACAACCCGTGCGGTACGCTGCGCGGCGGGTGGAAAACGGGTATGCAAGAGTGGACGGCAAGCACTTCAATATGAGCTATGTGACAGAGCGGGTCTGGGGAAGCTTCCCGGAGAAACAGCGGATTACGCTGGACCTTCCGCCCATGGCATGAATGATGAGGACAAAGGTGAAGGAGGGGTTTTATGCTGGAAATACCAGCGGCATTCAGGGAAACATGTGAGAATCCGGGCAAGGTGACCCGGCTGGACTACGGAAGAAAGTTTGTGCTGCTCTATACACCAGTTCGGCCGGCAAAGCGGATTCTGTACCTGATCCATGGCGGCGGCGGAGACCAGTATGCGTTTTTCCGCCCGGAGTTCCTGAACATGGTGGATCACATGATGGAAGCGGGCGTGATGGAGCCCATGTATATGGTTTCTCCCTGCTTCTATGATCCGGATGAGACGGACAAGACACCGGGATCCTCGGGAAAAGCAGTGGCCAAATTCTGTGCTGAGCTCCGGAAGGACATCCTGCCTCTGGCGGAAGCGCATGCAGGGCAGGCCTTTGCCCGGGAAGACCGGATCATCGGCGGGTTTTCCATGGGCGGCGTGACCACCTGGTATGCCATGCTCCAGGCACTGGACCTGTTTTACTGGTTCGTGCCCATGAGCGGGGACTGCTGGGCACTCGGCGAAAAGGGCGGGGGAACTTATCCGCAGGAGACAGCGCAGGCGCTGGCGGATGCTGTGAAAAAGCAGGGCAGTCCGGACTTCCGGATTCACGCTGTCACAGGCTCAAAGGATATCGCGTATCCGAATCTGGACCCGCAGATCAAGGCCATGCAGCAGATGACGGAAGTCTTCGGAAAGCGCCTGGAGTATGACGTGCTGGAAAATGGCGTGCACGATTACGAAACCATTTTCCGTTATCTCTACCATGTGCTTCCGGAAGTGTCCGGAAAGCCTGGCGCGGCGGAATGATTCAGACAGGAGGCGGCAGCATGATCAGACAGGCAGCATTTGAAAGACCGGGCACATTTCTGAAAGGCGGCATGCACTGCCATACCACAAGATCGGACGGTCTGGGGGATCCGGCTGATGTCATCCGCATGCATTATGAGCATGGCTATGCGTTTCTGGCACTGACCGATCACAACCGGTTCAACCGGATCAATTATGCGGATGTGCCCATGACGATCCTGTCCGGGATTGAGCGGAACATGGAGCTTCCGGGCTGGACAAGGGACCGGCCCCACTGCGTGCATATTGTCGGGGTCGGAGACCCTGCTTCGACAGAGGGCCCGGCGCACGATGAAAAGATTCCCGAGTACGGGCGGTATGAAGATCTGGCTGCGGCACAGGGCATGATCGATGAAATGCATGCGTGGGGGCTGAAAACCTTCTACTGCCATCCGGAGTGGTCAGGTACCCGGTATGAGGAGTACCGGGTGCTTCAGGGCCTTTTCGGCATGGAAGTGTGGAATTCCGGCTGTGCCATCGAGAATGATCAGGATACGGACAACGGCCACTACTGGGATGAGGCGCTTGATACGGGAAGAAGAATGTGGGGCGTTGCCGTGGATGACGGGCATCAGATGGCGCATCACTGCCAAGGATGGGTCATGGTGAAGGCGGAAAACAATGCGCCGGCTATTCTTCAGGCGCTGGAGGATGGTGCGTTCTATGCCTCCTGCGGTCCGGTGATCCATGACTTCTATGTGGAAAACAACCGGGCCTATCTGGACTGCAGTGATGCGGTGAGCATCAGTTTCCGCACACTGCGCAGTCCGCTGCTCAAAACAGTGGGCGAGCATGTGACGCATGCGGAAACCGGCATGCACCCAGGCACGCATTATGTGCGCGCGGTGGTGACGGACGCGCAGGGGCGCAGAGCATGGACCAATCCCATTTTCATGCGGTAAGTTCAGCCCTGGGAAAAACCATAGATACATACAGAAAAACAGCGGTCCGGCAGATTGCCGGGCCGCTGTTTGAATCTGAACGCAGTTATTTCACGAATGAAGCATCAGAGAACCTGCTCTGCCTGGGCGGCGGCGTCGATGTTTTCCACCACCGGGACATCCGGGTAATCCGTGGTCACGGGCATGGGCAGGGACTGCATGTATTCATGCATGGCTTCGGCCACGCGCTTGCCGTTGGCAACGGCCTCCACAACCGTCCGGGCTCCGCTTGTTGCATCGCCTGCGGCGAATACGCCGGCCCGGCTGGTGTGGCCGTCGGCGTCCACGGTCAGAAGTCCCTTGTTGGTCAGGTCAATGCCCTTGGTGCTGGTGACCAGATTGCTCTCGGCACCCTGACTGATGGCAATGATGACACCGGTGCAGGGGTACAGTTTTTCTGTGCCCGGGATCGGACTGACCCGCCCGTTTTCATCCACCTGGCTGTCCGCCAGGATAACGCCGTCTTCCCGGATTTCCCGGGTGCATTTGTTCATGATGAAATCCACGCCTTCCAGACGGGCGTAGCTGCTCTCATACTGACTGGCGGTAAGCGTGTCGGTGAGATTGACGCAGGTGACAAAGCGGGCGCCTTTGCGCACGGCGGTTCTGGCGCAGTCCATGGCGCTGTTGCCTGTGCCGATGATCATGATACGCTCTCCAAGGCGGAAGGCGTCCGGACTGGCGAGATAATTGATGGCATAGGTGACATGGCCGAGGCTTTCCCCGCGGATATTGAGCTTGTTGGGCTTCCACAGTCCCGCGCCTACGAACACGCTCTGATAGCCGTCCCGGAAAAGATCGTCAATGGTGATGGCACTTCCGATATAGGTGTTGGGCCGGAACTGGATGCCCTTGAGCTCCAGATGCCGGTAGGCCATGTCATCCAGCACGGAATCCGGAAGCCGGAAGTCCGGGATGCCGTAGCGCAGAACGCCGCCGATCTTGTCCCGGCTGTCATAGATGGTGACCTTATAGCCGTAGCGCGCGAGAATGATGGCAATGGTGAGGCCGGCAGGGCCTGCGCCGATGACAGCGGCCTTGCGGCCATTGGGCTTTGCGGGACCCTGCACCATCTGATTGGCATAGGTGGAGGAGATGTAGCTCTCGATAATGGAAAAATGCACTGGGGCTTCCTTGATGCCGCGCACACAGTGGCCTTCACACTGCTTTTCATGATTGCATACCAGGGAACAGACCGTGGTCAGCGGATTGTTTTCAAACAGCATCCAGCCCGCTTCGTTGAGTTTTCCGGCCTTGAGCAGACGGATGACTTCCGGGATGTTGGTATGAATGGGACAGCCTTCCTGACACCTGGGTTTCTTGCAGCCGAGACAGCGGTTGGCTTCTTCCATTACGTGAAGTGCCATGGTTATATCCTCCCTTGTTTTCTGTGGTATTGGGGAGACCGGAAACCGTGGAAATTCAGTTTTCTTCCTTGTTGATGTTCATGTGCATGATGTTGCGGTACTTGGAGCCGATGGTGCGCTCCAGCGTGAAGGGCTCACCGGGCAGGTCCGGATACTCGGACAGCAGGGCGGTAATGGCGGCAAGCTCTTCATCTGTCAGCTCAAAGGTGAACAGCTGCGCATTGGATTCCACATGACGGCTGTTGCGCACGCCGATAATGGCGGCACCGACGCCGCTCTGGCTGAGGATATACCGGGTGGCCACGTTGGAGATGCTGACATGATGCGCATCCGCGATATCCCGCAAAAGGAGCAGAAGACGCTGATAGCCTTCAATGCCCAGTGTGTCTTCGATGACCTGCATGTACTTGACCTGGGAGCGGGTTTCCGGCGTGAAGTCTGTGCGACCGATGTAGCGCTCGGCCAGGAAGCCGCCGGAGAGCGTGCCGTAGCACAGCTGGCTGATGCCGTGGACACGGCAGTAAGGGAGCATTTCCTTTTCCGTGCGCCGGTCGAAGACGGAGTACTGGGACTGGATGGAGACCACGGGAATCCCGGCATCCACCAGTTCCTTCAGGTGTGGGGTGTCGAAGTTGGTGACGCCGATATGCCGGATCTTGCCTTTTTCCTGAAGCTTCACCAGGTAGCCGGCTACATCCAGACAGCCGGGCGTGTCGTAATCCCACCAGTGGAACTGGACAAGATCCAGCGTTTCACGGTTCAGGCGCTTGAGGCTCCGGTCAATGATGCCCTCGGTATAGGCAAAGTCCACGTCACGCAGGAGATTGATGTCGGGCACATACTTGGTATGAATCTGAATATCTTCAGGTCCCACCGCACCTTTGCCTTCCTTCAGCTCCGTGACAAACCGGCCGATGAAGTCCTCGGCCCCGGTATAGATGTCGGCGCAGTCAAACGTGGTAAAGCCGCGCTCCACCAGCATGTGGAAGGCGCGCATGACATCCTGCATGTCCAGTGCGCCGTTCAGGCTGTGCCCGAGGGACAGCTGCCAGCAGCCGTTGATGGCACGGTTGATAAAATAACCTGGCGCGAGTTCATAGGCCTGAGCCTGTTTCATACAGATCATCCTTTCTGTCGGAAACTTCTTCGGTGGTGCACTGACTGTGGCTGAATACATGCGGCTTTGTGCGTGTGATCCGGAACCGGGCTCCGCAGTTGGGATCCGGGCAGGCGATCAGGCTGTCGGACAGCATCCAGTCATTCTGCTGAAGCGGTCTCTGCTTGACCGGCAGAAGCGGGAGAAGTGCGCTGAGCGCATACATGGAAAAGGAATGCGTCTGGGGGAAGATGAGGTTTTCGCCCTCCACAAGAAAATAATCCCCGGCCCTGTGGCTGCAGACCATAGGCCTGTCCGTGGCGACAACTTCCACGCGGAGATCGTACAGGGTGAATTCATCCTGGCTCATGTGCGTCATCTCTCTTTCAACTGAAGTCTAAACGTGAAGCATCCAATTGTCAACGAAAAACAGGGGCCTGGGTGACGCTCTTCAGGGCCGGGGCAGAGCATGCCGGTAAGGAAACAGCAGGGAATGGTGCCGGATCCGGACCTTCGGAGCGATGCCTTCTGAACAAAGAAAAACAGAAAAAAGCCAGAACTCTGGGTCATGGAGAATTCGGTTGATAGTATAATAAGCGCGCATGCAAACATAAATGCACAGGAAAGGAAACCATGACGATGTGGACTGTGAAAGAACAATATGCCCTGCACGATGAGATTCTGAAAGAACGCATCCACTGCCTGATGCCGCAGCTGATGAAGGAATGCGGTGTCGAAATGTGGGTGGTGATTTCCCGGGAATATAATGAGGATCCCGTGTTTCCGACGCTGGTGCCTTCCCTGGTAAAGAACGCAAGCCGCACCACCTGTCTGGTCTTCTGCCTGGACGGGGAGGGCAACTATGAGGCACTTAATGTTTCCCGGCCCAATCCGCGCTTTGACGGGTTCTATACCCAGGCCATGAACCGCCGGGATGATGTCTTTGAGGCGCTGAATCATCTGATTGCGCGGAAAAAGCCGTCCAGAGTGCATGTGGATATTTCCAATGAGTGCGCCATGGCCGACGGCCTGAGCAAGAATCTGTATGATCACCTGCAGATGGCGCTGAACGGAAGCGTGCCGCTGGTCAGCGCGGAGGAGATCGTCATCCGCTGGATTGAGACGCGGACCAGGCGGGAACTGGAAATCTATCCCGAGATCTACCGCATGATGATGGATATTGTGGATGATGTGTTCAGCGGAAGCTTCATTCATCCCGGCGTGACCACCACCACGGATGTGGAGTGGGGGATCATGCAGCGGGTCAATGATCTGGGCCTGCCATTCTGGTTTGCGCCGGATGTGGACCTCCAGCGCAAAGGCAGCGCGGATTCGCGGATGAGCGGCGTGGTGATTGAGGAAGGCGATATTGTGCACTGCGACGTGGGCCTGATCTGTCTGGGCCTGCACACGGATACGCAGCGCAATGTGTATATCGGACGCAAGGGAGAAACGGAGATCCCGGAAGGCATCCGCGCAGCGTTCCGCACTGGAAACCGGTTCCAGGACATCGTGCGCGGCCAGTATAAGGCGGGCCGCACCGGAAATGAAATCTTCGCATCCTCACTGGAGATGGCGCGCAGCGAAGGCATTCAGGCCATGAGCTACTGTCATCCCATCGGCACATTCGGCCACAGCGCAGGCCCCTGTGTAGGCATGTATGACAATCAGGGCTTTGTGCCGGGACACGGGGAACTGATGATGCATGACGATACCTGCTATGCCCTGGAGCTGAACATTGCGCAGAAGGTTCCGGAATGGGATGATCAGCTGGTGTACATGTATCTGGAGGAAACCATTGCATTTACGGGCGGGGAAACCAGCTTCATGGACGACAAGCGGGAAATCATCCGCTTTGTTCCAGCGCAGTGACCGGGGAGGAGAGGCATCATGATTGACGAGAGAGTAAAGAAGCTGGCTGCGAACCTGATCCGGCATTCCCTGAAAGTGAAAAGCGGCGAAAAGGTGCTGATTGAGACGCGCGGCATTGATGCTGCCTTTGTATCGGAACTGGTCCGGGAGACCTACGCGGCGGGCGGTCTGCCCTTTGTGAACCTGAAGCTTCCGGAGATTGACCGGGAAATCCAGAAGGGCTGCAGTGAAGAACAGCTGCGTCTTATGTACAAGTGGGAAGAAGAGCGCATGCTGGCCATGGACTGCTATATCGGGATCCGGCTGCCCGTGAACAGCTTTGAGGAAAGCGGCGTGGCCTTTGAGAAAACGGAACTCTACAACAGCCTGTATGACCGCAAGCTTCTGATGGAAGTGCGCGTGCCCACGACCCGCTGGGTGGTGCTGCGTTATCCCACGCCGGCCATGGCCCAGGCAGCCGGTATGAATACCCAGGACTTTGAGGACTTCTATTTCGGAGCCTGCTGTCTGGACTATGACCGGATGAGCGAGGCCATGAATCCGCTCAAAGAGCTCATGGACCACACGGACCGGGTGCATATCACGGCACCGGGCACAGACCTGAGCTTCTCCATCCGCGGCATCGGCGGCGTCAAGTGCGACGGGGACGCGAACATTCCCGACGGCGAAGTGTATTCCGCTCCGGTCCGGGATTCCGTGGAAGGATATATCACCTATAACACGCCCTCCATGGTGGACGGCTTCTGCTTTGAAAACATCCGCCTGGAGTTTGAGCACGGGCGCATTGTCCGGGCCACGGCCAACAATACCGAACGCCTCAATGCGATCCTGGACACGGATGAAGGCGCCAGGTACATCGGCGAGTTTGCTCTCGGGGTCAATCCCTACGTCATCAAGCCCATGAATGAGACGCTGTTTGATGAAAAAATCATGGGCAGCCTGCATTTCACGCCGGGCAACTGTGTCATGGGCTGTGAAAACGGCAACCGTTCGCAGATCCACTGGGACCTGGTTCTGATCCAGACACCGGAATGGGGCGGCGGCACCATCGAGTTTGACGGGGAAGTCATCCGCAGGGACGGCATGTTTGTCCGGGATGACCTGAAAGGACTGAACCCGGAAAACCTGAAATAAGGAAGGCAAGCTATGCTGAAATACTTTTTGAAGCGTCTTCTGCTGGCTGTGATCACCCTGTGGTTTATTCTGACGGCCACCTTCATCCTGATGAAGTCCATTCCCGGGGATCCCTTTGCCAATGAAAAGATGATTCTTCCGGAAATCCGCGCCAACATGGAGGCTAAGTACGGCCTGGACAAGCCGTTGATTCAGCAGTATTTCACCTATATGAACAATCTGCTGCACGGGGACTTCGGGATTTCCTTCAAGTACAAGAACCGTTCCGTCAACAGCTTTATCGAGATGGGCTTTCCTATCTCTGCGTCCCTGGGCCTGACTTCCTGCGCCATCGGGCTTGTATTCGGCATCCTCTTTGGCATTATTGCGGCCATCAAGCGCGGCCAGTGGCCGGACTACATGGTGATCATCATTGCGGTGCTGGGCGTGTCCGTGCCGGCGTTTGTGTTCGGCAGCCTGTTCCAGTACGTGTTTGCCGCGAAGCTGAAATGGTTCCCGGTGGCGGGCTGGGGCACAACGGCCACCGTGGTGCTTCCGGCCTTGGCCCTGGGCCTGCGCATGGTGGCGTATATTGCGCGGATGATGCGCACATCCATGCTGGATGTGCTGTCCCAGGACTATATCAAGACAGCCAGGGCCAAGGGCCTGTCGGGCACCGGCATTATTTTCCGGCACGCCCTGCGCAATGCCATCATGCCGATTGTCACGGTGTCCGGTTCCATGATCGCCTCCACCATGGTGGGCTCGTTTATCATGGAGAACATCTTCAGCATACCGGGCATGGGCAAGTATCTGGTCAATGCCGTCAAGGACAGCGACTACACCATGATCATGGGCATGACAGCGTTCTATGCCATTATCATGATTGTGACCATGTTCCTGGTGGACGTGGTGTATATGCTTGTTGACCCCCGGGTCAAGATGGACTGAGGAAGGGGGAGAGCATATGTCAAAACGTGTGGAACATGAAATCACCCGGCAGATGTTTGAACCCATTCCCATGGACGCAGTGGGTGCCGGCGCAAGCGGCCGCGGCGCGATCACCTACTGGAAGGATGCCTGGCGCCGTCTGCGCCGCAACCGTGTGGCCATGGTCTCCATTGCGGTGCTGGTGATCATTGTCCTGTGTGCCATTGTGATCCCTATGGTTTCGCCCTACGACTACGCGGCGCAGGATATTTTCAGCATCAACAAGGCTCCGTCCCAGGAGCATCTCTTCGGCGCGGACAATCTGGGCCGCGACATCTTCACCCGCTGCTGGGAAGGCGCCAGGGTATCCCTGACCATCGCGCTGGTGGCCACGCTGATCAATGTCATGATCGGCGTGCTGTACGGCGGCATTTCCGGATACTTCGGCGGGCGTGTGGACATGATCATGATGCGCGGTGTGGAAATCATTTACACGATTCCGGACCTTCTGTGGGTGATCATGCTCATGGTGGCCCTCGGAAGCGGCGAGCGCACCATTATCATCGCCATAGCCATTACCGGCTGGGGCTCCATGGCGCGGCTTGTGCGCGGACAGATCCTGCAGCTCAAGCAGAGCGAGTATGTCATGGCCAGCCGTACACTGGGCGGACGCTTTGCGCACATCATTGTGCGCCATCTCCTGCCCAATCTCATGGGCCCCATTATCATTGACCTGACCTTCTCCATTCCCAGCGCCATCTTTACCGAGGCGTCCCTGAGCTACCTGGGCATGGGCGTTCCCGTTCCCATGGCCAGCTGGGGCACCCTGGCCAATGAAGGCGCAAAGATGCTGCTCCTGCAGCCGTACCAGCTGTTCTTCCCGGCCCTGCTCATCAGTCTGACCATGCTCAGCTTCAATATGCTCGGGGATGGACTGAGAGACGCGCTGGATCCCAGACTGCGCCGGTAAAGGAGGGCAGGAGAAATGAGTGAAATCAGAAACCAGGAAGCGCTTCTGAAAATCGAAGACCTGCGCATCAGCTTTGATACCTATGCGGGCGAAGTGCAGGCAGTGCGCGGCGTGGACCTCGAGCTCAGGAAAGGGGAAGTCCTGGCTGTGGTCGGTGAAAGCGGCTGCGGCAAGACCGTGACGGCCCAGGCCATCATGCAGCTCAACCCGTCTCCGCCGGCCCGGGTGGTCAGCGGCAGGATTCTGCTGGAAGACCGGGATCTGGTGAGCATGCACGAGCGGGAAATCCGGCGCGTGCGCGGCGGAGAGATCAGCATGATCTTTCAGGATCCCATGACGTCCCTGAACCCCACGGCGCGCATCGGCCGGCAGATCATGGAAGGCATTCTGAAGCATCAGAAGGTGTCCCGGGCGGAAGCGCGCCAGCGCGCACTTGACATGCTGCGCATGGTGGGTATTTCCAATCCGGAAGAGCGCATGCGCCAGTATCCCTACGAGTTTTCCGGCGGCATGCGCCAGCGCGTCATGATCGCCATGGCGCTGGTGTGCAATCCAAAGATTCTCATCGCGGATGAGCCCACCACGGCCCTGGATGTAACCATTCAGAGCCAGATCATTGATCTGCTGCTTGAGCTCCGGAATAAGCTGAACACCACGATTCTTATCATCACCCATGACATGGGCGTGGTGGCCGATATCGCCGACCGCGTGGCGGTCATGTATGCCGGACTGATTGTGGAACAGGGCACGGTGCGTGAACTGTTCTATGAGCCGGCCCATCCCTATACCCTGGGCCTTCTTCAGTCCATCCCCAGAATGAATGACCGGAATGCCAGGCTTGTTCCCATTGAGGGCAATCCGCCGGACCTGCTCAATCCGCCGCAGGGCTGTCCCTTTGCGGGACGCTGCAGCCGGTGCATGCGGATCTGCCGGGAACTTCCGCCGGAGAAAACGATGCTCAGCGGTGAACACTTTGTCCGCTGCTGGCTGCAGCATGAATATGCGTCCGGTCAGGAGGTGCACCATGCTCCTTGAAGTCAAAGGTCTGAAAAAGTATTTTCCCATGTCCCACCGCAGGGTGCTGCGCGCCGTGGATGATGTGAGCTTCTCCATCGAACAGGGCCAGACCTTCGGTCTGGTGGGTGAGAGCGGCTGCGGGAAGACCACACTGGGACGCACCATTATCGGGCTGTATCCCGCCACGGCGGGCGAGATCCGGTTTGACGGCAGGGACATCACGCACCTGAAGGGACGGGACGCATACCTGCTGACCAAGGACATCCAGATGATCTTCCAGGATCCCTACGCATCCCTGAATCCGCGCATGACCGTGGCGGATATTGTGGCGGAAGGCCTGGACCTGCATGGTATGTACCGCGGCGCTGAGCGCCAGAAGCGTATATTTGAGCTTCTGGACATGGTGGGCATGCTCCCGGAGCATGCCAGTCGGTTCCCGCACGAGTTCAGCGGCGGACAGCGGCAGAGGATCGGCATTGCCCGGGCTCTGGCTGTGGAGCCCAGACTGATCATCTGCGATGAGCCCATTTCCGCCCTGGACGTATCCATTCAGGCACAGGTCATCAATCTGCTGATGAATCTGCAGAAGGAACTCGGCCTGACCTATCTGTTTATCGCGCATGACCTGGCCATGGTGGAGCACATCAGCAGCAGGATCGGCGTCATGTATCTCGGGTCCCTGGTGGAAACCGGGACCTCCCATGAGCTGATGGCGCATCCGAAGCATCCCTATACCAAAGCACTTCTGTCGGCAGTGCCCTTTGCGGATCCGGACGCTTCCCGGGCGCGTCCGCGCATCGCGCTGTCCGGTGAGGTGCCGAGCCCGATCAGCATTACCGAGGGCTGCAAGTTCCAGACCCGCTGCCCCTACTGCACGGAGGAATGCAGAAGGCAGATGCCGCCGCTGCGTGAAACGAACGGGGAACGTCAGGTGGCATGCTTCCATGTACAGGAGTGAAGATCGGAAATGCAGGCATTCAGGACAATAGAAAAGAGAGAATAAGCATGAACGCAGAGTTTTTTATCAATCGGAGAAAGCATCTGGAGGAACAGCTGCCGGACCGTTCCCTGACATTCTTTTTCGCGGGAAACCCGAAGCAGAAGACGGCGGATATGGACTATCCCTTCAGCGTCAACCGGAATTTCTATTATCTGACAGGCTCTGACCGGCCCGGGCAGATTCTGGTTCTGGAAAAGGCGGGCGGGAAAACGGTGGAGTGGATGTTCTTTGCCCGTCCGGACCCGCATTATGAACTGTATAACGGGAAAATGCCGGATATAGAGGATGTGCTTCGGGATACGGGCGTGCAGCAGGCGGACTATCTGGACCGCTATGATGAGCGCATGCGCCGGATTCTGGGCCGGGGCAGCATTGATGAACTGCTGTTTGATTTCCACAAGCGGGACCTGGACAGCACCGTGTATCCGGAGAATGAAATGTGCCGCAGGCTTCAGGAAATGAACCCGGCATTCAGGATCTCGAGCGTCAGCCGCCTGGTGAACAACCTGCGCCGGATCAAGGATGAGCAGGAACTGGACTGCATGCGCAAGGCCATTGACATCACGGCGCTGGGCATTGAGGCGATTCTGGATCACATGCATGACGGCGTGAATGAAATGGAGCTGGAAGCATGGTTTGACTTCGCCCTGACCATGAACGGAGCAAAGGATACTGCGTTTGACTCCATTATGGCCGGCGGCGTGAACTCCAATGTACTCCACTATTCCAGCAACAACCAGGTGCTGCACGACGGCGATGTGCTGCTGGTGGACCTGGGCGCGGAGTTCGGGTATTATGCCGCGGATATCAGCCGGACGTTCCCGGTGAGCGGGAAGTTCACCGAAATCCAGAAGACCGTGTACAATGCGGTGCTGTACGGCCAGCAGAAGGTGTTTGAGTTCCTGGCCCCTGGCAAACCCGTGGAGGAAACGCTGGACGTGGCACGGCAGGCCATCGGGGAAAAGCTGATGGAAGCCGGCATCATTCATGACATGGAGGAAATGAAGAAGGTGCTGCCGCACGGGGTCAGCCACTATGTGGGCCTGGACTGCCATGACGTGGGCGACCGCGAACTGCTGGCACCGGGCATGGTGGTGACCATGGAACCCGGCGCCTATCTTCCCGAGCTCGGGTTCGGCGTGCGCATTGAGGATGACGCGCTGATCACGGAAAGTGGCGCGGAACTGCTTTCTGCCCGGATTCCCAAGACTGTGGAAGAGATTGAATCCTACCTGGCGAAGCGCGCCAGATAAGCCGCTGGCTCTCTGCCTCAGGGCAGTGACCATAAAAAATACACTGGAAAGGAAATGTGACCATGAAGAAACTGTTGACCCTCGTTCTGGCCCTCGCCATGCTCTTCTCCGTGATGAGCATGTCCGGTGCTGAAGGCACCGCAGCCGAGCTCGCGGATGATCAGACCCTGCGCGTATCCATCGGCGTGGATCTGACCGATCTGAACCCGCTGACCGAATCCACAGCGGAAGGCTCTGACCTTTTGCTCACCAGCCTGGAAACCCTGGTACGCCAGAAGGCCAACGGGGTGATCGAAATGGGCAGCGGCCTGGCGGAAAGTTGGGACGTGAGCGAGGATGGAATGACCTACACCTTCCATCTGCGTGACGCCAAGTTCTCCAACGGCGCTCCGATCACCGCTCCGGATTTCGAATATACCTGGAAAAAGGTGCTGGATCCGGCGACTGCATCCGAGTATGCCTATATGCTCTATACCATTGAAGGCGCCGAAGCATACAATGTCGGCGAAGGTTCCGTGGATGACGTGGCGATTCACGCCATTGACGACAAGACCCTGGAAGTGAAGCTGACCGGTGCCTATGACTACTTCATCGGCACACTGGTGATCCCTCAGTTCTCCGCGGTTCCTGCGGGCTATGCTGAGGAGTGCGGTGACAACTTCTTCATGGATGTGGACCATATGATCTTCTCCGGTCCGTTCATGATCACTGAATGGGTGCCCAGCCAGTCCATCACTGTGGAAAAGAACCCGAACTACTGGGATGCCGACAGCGTGATCTTGGACAAGATCATCTTCGACATGACCATGGAAAGCAACACCATCGTGCAGATGTACACCACGGACATGCTGGACGTGATCCAGGTGCAGCCCAACTATCTGGACATGTTCCGCGGCGAGAAGGGCTTCATTTCCGTGACCGAGCCCGTGACCGAGTACGTCATGTTCAACTTTGAGAATGAATTCTTCGCCAATCTGCATATCCGCCGTGCCTTCTCCATGGCCCTGAACCGTGTGGAATACATGGAAAGCTTCATGCGCAGCGGTTCCACTCCTGCCTACGGCTTCATCCCCGGAGGCATCAAGGGCTCCAACGGTCAGGAATTCCGCACCAACAACGGTGATCTGTACACCGATGCCGGCAAGGGCAACACTGCTGAGGATGCTCTGGCTGAACTGAAGCTCGGTCTGGAAGAGATCGGCAAGACCGTGGAAGATCTGCAGAATGCCGGCCTGAGCCTGGTTATTGGACAGGGCGACGCCAACCTGACCACCGCACAGGTGTTCCAGCAGTACTGGAAGAGCGTTCTGGGCGTGGACGTGCAGGTCAATTCCCTGGCCTACGCCATGCGTCAGGAACAGTATGCCGGTGACTTCACCCTGGGCAAGGAAGGCTGGGGCGCTGACTACAATGATGCGCTGTCCTTCCTGGAACTGTTCATTTCCACCAGCCCCTACAACAAGAACCATTACGCCAATGCCGCCTATGACGAAGTGCTGGCCAAGGCCAACGCTCTGCACGGCGACGAGCGTCTTGTGCTCCTGGAGCAGGCTGAAAAGATCCTGGTCGCCGAGGACCAGGCCATCGCTCCCACCTTCTTCCAGACCCGTTCCTGGGTTGCCAAGGACAAGGTGGAAGGCCTCATCCGCAATGGCTGCGGCGTGCGCTGCGAATACAAGTACGCCTATATCACCAAGTAAGCAAAGGACAGAAGAATGCCTGAACGCAGGCTGACTGTCTGACAGGTTTTTTCCGGGCTTCCGTCCCGCCGTATGGCGGGGCGGAAGCCTTTTTGCGCGCATGAAAAAAGCGCCGCGGTGCGGCGCTGATGTTCAGGAGATCCCTATGCTGCGGGCGTGGAAAGGATATTCCGGAGCACCCGGGCATAGATGATATAGGAAATGATCACGTTCAGGATATCGGCGATGGCCTGGGTCCAGATAATGCCCGTCATGCCGAAGAGCGCGCTCATGAGGAACAGGATCGGGATGTTCAGAGCCAGCTGCCGGATGACGCAGAGCCAGAAGGAAGGTCCGCCCCGGCCCACGGCCTGCATGAAGTTGACCATGTTGAAGCTGAGAAACATGAAAGGCGTGGCAAAGCATCTGGCCCGCAGAAACTCGGTGCCCAGCTCCACGGTGCGTGCGTCATCAATGAAGGCATGAATGATGGGGCCGGCCAGCAGACGGTACAGGAGCACGCTGAGAAAGGCGAAGGCAAGGCCTGCAATGCGCGCGGCGTTGAAGAAGGCGCGCATGCGCGGAAAGTTGCGGGCAGCATAGTTGTAGCCGATCAGGGGAATCATGCCAAGGCATATGCCGATGCCCACGTTCAGGGGAAGGCGCTCCACCTTCAGCACAATGCCCATGGCGGCCAGCTCAATATCGCCGTGGGAAGCGGACAGGCGGTTGATGACGATATTGGTCAGGTCATACAGGAACACGCTCAGAGCAGCGGGTACGCCGATGGACAGAAGACTGCGGAGCGAGGCGCGGCTGATGTGCTCCACACGTCTGGGAATGCGGAGAACAGAAGCGGAAGAGACGCGCCGGAAGACCAGAAGGAAGTAGATGACGGAGCACACATTGGAGAGCATGGTGGCAATGCCCGCACCCATGACCTGATATCCGTCCGGGAGCAGCAGGAACATGAACAGCGGGTCCAGACCGATGTTCAGGATGCCGCCCATGGTAAGGCCGAACCCGGCTTCCCGGGAAAATCCCGCGTTGCGCAGAAGAAAGGACATGGTGGTGCCCAGCACATTGGCCGTACCGCCGATGACCACCACGAACAGCAGGTACTGTCTCGCATACCCGATGGTCCGGTCACTGGCGCCTAGCAGGCGCAGTAGCGGATCCATGAAGACAAGGCACAGAAGCGAGAATGCCACGGCGCTTCCGGCTGCGGCGGTCAGGGTCCAGGAAGACACACGCCGTGCTTCCTCCGGGTTCTGACTGCCCAGAAGCCGGACCATCAGCGTGCCGCCGCCGACCCCGAAGAGATTGGCCAGAGCACCGACCATGAGGAAGACTGTCAGCACCAGGGAAGACGCCGCCACCATGTGCGGGCTGCCTGCCCGGCCGATGAACCAGGTGTCCGCAATGTTGTAGACAAGCGTGATCAGCTGGCTGATGATGGTGGGAATGGCCATGCGGGTCAGGGCGGCGGGAACCGGCATGGTCTCAAAGAGTGCATTTTTGGAATTCATGGCCACGGATTCCTTCTGCGTCATGATGCGGAAATCTCTCCATCCCGGATGATATAGGCTGCTTCGATTTCACCGACGTACATGGTATGACAGTCCCGATTGGCCATGGGATGGGTGCCGGGTACGTCCTGGGGATAGCAGGCGCTGCGGATGTTTTCCGGGATCAGGTTCAGGTCCTGATCCTGGGCATAGAGAATGCGGCATTCCAGGGTCAGCGGATACTGCCGGACGCCCGGGGTATGAATGACGGAGGCATCCTCGAGTATAAGGCCTGCTTCGCGGACCTTGTCCACATGAAAGCCGGACTGGGAACCGCATACGCGCTGAATCACGGGGTCCACCGGCCCGAGCGGGGCGCTGATGGTGAACTCGCCGGTGCGGTCCAGGGCGCCCTTGGTGTAACGGCCTTTGCGGACATAGACGTGGAATGTGCTTTTTCCCCATAATGTGCCCAGATGTCCCCAGCCGATGACCATGGAATTGAACTTGTCGTCCATGGTGTTGAGCAGGATGCCGCGGGGCAGGGCGGACAGCAGCTGGGCGGCATAGTCATTGAGCAGAATGTTTTCTTTCATGCGGCTTGCATCCTTTCTCCCGATCCGGCAGAAAATGTGGGGATGTTTCCGAAAAACGGTTGATTCCCGGGGCCGGATATGGTTCAATCAGTATAAGCCTTAGAGCAGACTTCAAGTCAATGCCCGGTTCTGTTTTTCCGGATGCGTACAGCAGAGCCGGAGTTTTGACAGTCCGGAAAGGAATTGTGCGTTATGAATGAAAGACTTGCGAAAATTCAGGAGAAAATGCAGCGCGGCGAGCCGGTGATCGGCATATTCGTGCTTCTCGCGGATGCGGCAGTCAGTGAGATGGCAGGATATGCCGGCTGCGATTTTGTGTGGATTGATTCCGAGCATGGGCTCCTGGGGCGTCAGGAGATCTATCATCACGTACTGGCAGCCCAGTCTGCCGGCGCATGCGCGTTTGTGCGGGTGCCCGGTGTGGAAAGGCAGCAGATCAAGCATATTCTGGACATGGGTCCGGACGGCGTCATCTTTCCCTTTGTGAACACGGCAGATCTGGCGCGTCAGGCAGTGCAGGCGTGTACGTACCCCTCGGAGGGCGGAGTGCGCGGGATCGGGCCTCTGCGCGCCATCCGGTACGGTCTGGACAGCGAAGCGGAATATCTGACGCATGCCGGGGACGAAGTGTGGAAGATCCTGCAGATCGAGAGCATGGAAGCCGTGGACCATCTGGAGGAAATCGCCCGTGTTCCCGGATATCAGTCCCTGTTTGTCGGCCCGGCGGATCTGGGCATGTCCATGACGGATGTGCCGGCAGAGGAAAAGCCGGAAAGGATTGCCGGGATACAGCGCCGGGCCGCGCAGCTGGCGCGGGAGCATGGCAAATACTGCGGTTCCTGCGCGGGTCCGGACCGTGCGTCCTGTGAAAAGCTCCAGAGCCGCGGCGTGCAGTGGATGACGATTGCCCAGGACGCCAGAATTCTCAGCGGCTTTCTTGCAGAAGCTGTGCGGAAGATCCGGCTGTGATGTGTGAAAGGGAGGACTTGTATGCAGACGCGAACCATTATCATCCTGCTTCTGGCAGTTATGAATATCGTATCCTTTCTGCTCATGGCGTGGGACAAGCGCTGTGCCCGCAGAAAGCTGCGCCGGATACGGGAGAGAACCCTCTTTCTCGCCGCGGGCCTGTTCGGTGCCCTCGGCGGCGTTATGGGCATGTTTCTGTGCCATCACAAGACCAGACACTGGTATTTCCGCTACGGCTTCCCGCTGATGCTTCTGGCGCAGGCCGTGGTTCTGGCTCTTTTATGGACCCACATGCCGGCATAATGGGGAAAGCATGAAAAAAGACCGTCCGGAGACGGCCGGACGGTCTTTATACGCTGAGGCGCAGAGCAGCCAGGCGCGCGAAGAACTGTGCTGCCGGGAAAATGGCGGAAGGATCCACGGTGAAGCGCGGATGATGGCTGGGATAGCTGCCTCCGGTGCCGACCCGGATGAAGACCCCGGGCGCATGGCGGAGATACTGGCTGAAATCCTCGCCGCCCATGGTGTTTTCCTGACGGTCTACGTGAAATCCCATGCTCAGGGCAAGTTCACGGGCATATGCGCACAGGCCCGCATCATTGATGACGGCAGGGGACCCCTCCGTCCAGAAGAATTCGGATGTGCATCCGTAGGTCTGCGCGGTGCTTTCAGTCATTCTCGCAAGCGAAGAGCGGATCAGCTCCCGTGCCTCGGCGTGCAGTGTGCGCACCGTGCCCTCCAGCAGCGCCTCCTCCGGGACCACGTTCCAGGTGTTCCCGGCTTCCACATGGGTCACAGAGAGCACAGCGGGAATGAACGGATCCAGGGAACGGGTCAGGATATTCTGGCAGGCGAGGGCCAGTGTGGCGGCAGCGGGTATCGGATCAGTGCCCTTGTAGGGCTGCGCTGCATGCGTGCCCCGGCCGTGGATCACAATCCGGAAACGGTCCGGCGCGGCCATGACCGGCCCTTCGCGTATGCCGAGGGTGCCGCTTCCAAAGGCGGGGTAACTGTGAATGGCAAAGAATTCCTCCACGTCCTCCAGCAGTCCTGTGCCGACCATGGCGCGTCCGCCCCGGTCGTTTTCCTCCGAGGGCTGGAATATGACTTTCACAGTGCCGGGAAGCGAAGACTCCTGTTCCTTGAGCAGAAGCGCGGCGCCCAGCATGACGGCGGTGTGCAGATCGTGTCCGCAGGCGTGCATGACCCCGGGCACCCGGGAGGCATATTCCAGTCCGGATTCCTCCTGGATGGGAAGTGCGTCCATGTCGCAGCGCAGACCGATCACCCGCCCGGAAGGCGCGGACCTGCCGTCGATCACGGCAATCACCCCGGTTTTCAGTCCGGTGTCCAGTGTGCATATGTCATGGGCCCTGAGCACCTCCAGGATCCTGGCGGTGGTGCGGTATTCCTCCATACCCAGTTCGGGGTGGGCGTGCAGGTCCCTGAAGATATCAATAAGAGCTTCCTGATTCATGGGCAGTCTCCTTTCCGGATGCGTGCGCTTCTTTGCGCATATTATACGGAGAGAAGGCGGGAAGGACAAGGCAGGACACAGATGGAAAGGTGCGTTTTGCAGAAGACTGAGCATCCGGCCATGTCCCGTATTGTTTCATGATGACAGACATAAATGCATGAAACGTTTCAAGCTCGTGGCACAGACCTGAAATTACTGCAAAAAGCGTGGCAGAACAACAAAAAGGAAGCGTGCGCATTTCAGCCTATGACGGTATACAAATGGATTTACGAAGGATAGATTTGAAAATATGCGTGAAACGCTTGACTCAATTGCATGAATGCGATATATTCATTTCACGAAAATGTGCAGCGGGGTGAAGCGGTTTTGCCGAAGAATAACAGACCGCCTACGATGGTTGACGTGGCCCGGGAAGCCGGTGTTGCCCTGGGCACGGTGTCCCGGGTACTGAACGGCCAGAGCGTAGGGCAGGAATTCCGTGAGAGGGTACAGCAGGCCATTGAAAAGCTGGGGTATGAATACAAAAGCGGCGGGAAGCAGGGGCATCCGGGCGGCACGGGTATTATTGCCCTGATCATTCCCAATACGATCAATCCGTTCTTTGCACTTCTTGTGCACCATATCAATATTGCGCTGGAAAAGCGCGGCTGCCGGATGATGCTCTGCTTTACGGAGTACGACCGGGATCAGGAATCCGATTTCATCCAGATGGCGGCCCAGAACCGTGTGGACGGAATCATTGCGCTGACGTATAATCCAAACCTGAAGATCCCTGAAGGCATTCCTTTTGTGACCATTGACCGCTTTTTTTCCGCTTCCGTGCCGTGTGTGGCCGCGGATAATTTCGGTGGCGGATACATTGCGGCCCAGAAACTGGCGGAGCTCGGATGCCGGCATCTGGCGTTTCTGCGCATCGGCTCCACGCTCACCAATGAACCCAGCAAGCGGAAGGACGGCTTTGTAAGCGCCTGTGTGGAGCTGGGCGTATCCTTTGAAATCATGGCACTGGATGACGGAATGCCTATTTCAAGATTCCGGGAATTCCTGGAGAAGCATATGCAGGACGGAAAGTTTGATCTGGACGGCCTGTTTGTGGGTACGGACACCCTTGCCTGGCAGGTGATGCGCATGCTGCGGGAAATGGGCGTGCGCGTGCCGGAGGATGTACAGGTGATCGGCTTTGACGGCATCCGCATGTTCGGTGAACAGAACTATGTGGTGTCTTCTATAGCGCAGCCTGTGGAGGAGATTGCGGAGACCTGCGTGAGTACAGTGCTGAGCCGGCATATGTCCACGCTGCCCTCGCTGATCTGCCTGCCGGTGAAGTATGTGTACGGCGGAACGACTCTGGAAGAGAGAGGAGAATAAATCATGTTGGATGTTGTAGCTCTGGGAGAACTCCTGATCGACTTCGCGCCTCAGTCTGTCAATGAATCCCATTATCCGGTGCTTTCAGCGAATCCCGGCGGCGCTCCGGGCAATTTCCTGGCAGCTCTGAACCAGTACGGGTGTTCCACTGCCATGATTGGCAAGGTGGGGGATGACATGTTCGGACGTCTGCTGCTGGGCACGCTCCGGGATGCGGGTATAGGGACCCAGGGTATTGTGGTGGACCCGGATCAGTTTACGACGCTGGCGTTTGTCTCCCTGGATGAGAGCGGAAACCGTGACTTCAGTTTTTCACGCAAGCCGGGGGCTGACACCTGCCTGAAGCCGGAGGAAGTGAATCAGGAGCTGATCCGCGAAGCAAAGGTTGTGCATTTCGGCACGCTGTCCCTGACCAATGAACCTGCCGCGTCCGCTACGCGCATGGCGGTGGGCATGGCAAAGGAACTTGGAAAGCTCGTCAGCCTGGATCCGAATCTGCGCAAACCGCTGTGGAAAACGGAAGAGGATGCCCGCGCTGCCATGGAATGGAGCCTGAAGCAGGCGGACATTGTGAAAATCAGTGATGAGGAGATTGAGTTCCTCTGGAATCTGGACCCGGAAAAAGGCGCAGAACGGCTGCTGAATGAGTATGGGGTTTCCCTGGTCTATGTGACACTGGGTCCCAAAGGCTGCTATGCGGTCACGAGAGAGCAGCATGTGCTTGTGAACAGTCCTTCCGGCATTCATGTAGTGGATACCACGGGCGCCGGCGACATTTTCGGCGGAAGTGCCATGAGCCAGTTCCTCCGCTGCGGCAAGAAGCCCTCGGAGCTTACGGAGGAGGAACTGCGGCAGATTGTCACCTTTGCCTGCACGGCGGCGAGCCTGTCCACCCAGAAGCACGGCGGGATCAACAGTGTGCCGGCGAAAGAGGAAGTTCTGGCACGCATGGGCTGACACGGAATGGTTCCTGAAAGACGCCAAAAGAGCATATTCAAGACAAAGAAAAGTCACTCTGCCCGGGCAGGGTGATTTTTCTTTGCGCGCCGCTGACTGTGCTTCATTGACCGGACCTGGGGATGCAGGAAAGAGGAGAGCGGGAAAGAATATGTCTTCCCGTGAATGGAAAATGGCGAAGGCTTTATGGATACAGCGGACGACATCTGACAGGCCACGAAAAGGAGAAAAAACATGCGGATTGTATTTGTTCGTCATGGGGAACCGGACTACACACATGACTGTCTCACGGAGACGGGCAGGCTTCAGGCGGAGGCGGCCGCGGAGCGGCTTGAGCGGGAAGGAATCACGGAAATCTATGCCTCGCCCATGGGACGGGCGAGGGAAACGGCGTCGTTTACCGCCCGGCGCCTGGGGCTGCCTGTGACGGTGCTTCCCTTCATGCATGAGATTTCCTGGGGCGGGGAAGGCATACCGGAGCACGGGCATCCATGGACGCTGAGCGACTGGATGATTTCCCGTGAGGATTTTGATTTCTATTCGAGGGACTGGAGGAGCCATCCCTATTATGCGGGGAATGCGGCGACTGAGTTTTATGACTCTGTCAGCGCCCGGTTTGATGACTTTCTCCTGGAGCATAAGTACCGGCATGAGGGCACGAGGTTTCTGTGCGAAGCGGAGGCGCAGAAAACCATTGCGGTGTTCAGTCATGGGGGTTCCGGAGCCTGCGTGCTCGCGCATCTGCTGGCGCTGCCGTTCCCGTATGTGTGCACGGTGCTTCCCTATGATTTCACATCCATTATCATTCTGGAGTTTCCTGTATGCCCCGGGGAATATGTGCATCCAAGGATTGAGCTGTTCAATGATGCGGCGCATATCCGGAACATTTCCAGCGGGCTGAAGTTTCAGCAGGAATCGGACTGACAGGAAAACGGGGGACAGCGTGGGCAGACTGGTTTTCATATTTGTGCACGGACTTTCCGGCTGGGGCAGTTATGATGAGGCGTACCGGCGCATGCCGTACTGGGGCATGCGCGGCGGGGATCTCATGACATATCTGCATGAAAAGGGGTTTGAGTGCTATGCGGCCTCCGTGGCGCCTGCGGGCAGCGCGTGGGACCGGGCCTGCGAGCTGTATGCGCAGCTGGCCGGGAAACAGGTGGATTACGGGAAAAAGCACAGTGAAACCTATGGCCACAGTCAGATGGGCAGGGATTTTTCGCTCTGCCCGCTGATGCCTGCCTGGGATCAGGACACGCGGCTTGTGCTGCTGGGACATTCCTTCGGCGGGATTACCGCGCGTCTGTTTGCGGATCTTATGGCGTACGGGGACGAGCAGGAGCGGAATGCCGGAAGCACGTCTCCGCTCTTTGAGGGCGGGAAATCATGCGTTCATGCGCTGGTGACCCTGGCAGCTCCGAGCAACGGCACCACAGCCTATGACATGTTTCAGGACCCGGACTTTGATCCGTCCGCCGTCAGGGCGCCCTGGTGGAGCCGGTATACCATCCGCCTGATGTCCAGGGGACGCATGCGCCGGCCTGCGGACATGCACCCGGAGGACAGCGCGGCCTTTGACATGCATGTGGACCGGGCGCTGGGGCTCAATGCGCGGATCCGGACCCGGGAGGACGTCTATTATTTCTCCATTCCCTGCAGTGCCACCGTGCGCAGAAATGACGGAACCTGGAAGCCGGAAACCCGGCTCATGGAACCCCTGTATGTGTACCGGGCTGCGCAGATGGGCGCTTATTCCGGCAGGACCCGGGGCGGCGTGACTATCGGGGAGGAGTGGCGAGAGAATGACGGGCTTGTGAACACGCTTTCCGCGAAAGCACCCATGGGCGCTCCGAGCCGGCCGCTGGACAGGGAACATATCCAGAAAGGCGTATGGAATGTGTTTCCGGTCTATCACGGGGATCACATGTCCCTGCAGGGCGGCCTGATGCACCGCAGGGATGTGCGCGAACTGTACACGGACCTGCTGGACATGATACGCGGTCTTGAGTGAGGAGGATGAACATGCCGAAGATCCTTGACTCCCTGTTCGGGCGGAAGTCGGTCCGGGCCTTTACAGGGCAGAAAATTCCGGAGGGTGATGTGGGAACGATCCTGGAAGCGGCGGTTCAGGCGACGACGGCGGGCAATCAGCAGCTGTATACCATACTCCGGATCACGGACCCGGAGAAAAAGCATCGTCTGAGCATCTCCTGCGACCATCAGGCGTTCATTGAACAGGCAGATCTCGTGCTTGTCTTCTGTGCGGACTGCCTGAAATGGTATAACGCCTTCCGCGAGGCGGGCTGTGCGCCGCGCCTGCCCGGAGAGGGGGATTTCCTGCTGGCGGTCTGCGATGCGCTCATCGCCGCACAGAACGCGGTGGTGGCCGCGGAAGAGCTGGGCATCGGGTCCTGCTATATCGGGGATATCATGGAAAACTATGAAATCCAGCGGGAGATCCTGTCGCTTCCCGAGTATGTTTTTCCCGCTGCCATGCTGGTGATGGGGTATCCCACGGAACAGCAGAAGGAACGGAAAAAGCCGGAGCGGGTGGATCTGCACTGGACTGTGCAGGAGAATGCATATCATGTGCATGGGCCGGATGAGCTGCGCGCCATGTTTGAAGCCCGGGCCGGGGAAAAAGGCTATGACAGCTGGATGCGGGCGTTCTGCGAGAGAAAGTATCATTCGGGGTTTTCCCGTGAAATGACGCGCTCGGTGCGGGCGTTTCTGAGGACGCTTGGCACAGAGAAAGCGGGACGCATGCCCATGGAAGCCATGGAAGCGATTCTGAGCCGGAGAAGCACCCGGAGCATGAAGCCGGACATGCCGCCGAGGGCACTGATTGAACAGGTGTTGGAGGCCGGGAGAAGCGCGCCCAGCGGGGGCAATAATCAGAGCACGCATATGCTGGTCATCACCAGCCGGAAGGTTCTGGATGAGCTGGCGGCTCTGGCGGAGCATGCCTTTTCGCAGATGGAGGCAGGCCCGGATACGTATGCTTCCCTGCGGCATTCCATCGAAGCGTCAAAACGCGGGGGATATGTGTTCCATTACGGAGCACCGGTCCTGATTGTCACGGCCAACCGGAAGGGCTATGGAAACGCCATGGCGGACAGTGCCTGCGCGCTGGAAAACATGATGATCGCGGCCAATGCCCTGAATCTGGGGTCCTGCTGGATCAATCAGCTGCACTGGCTGGACGGGAATCCGGAGGTGCGGACCTACCTGGCCGGTCTGGGGCTTGGGGAGAATGAGACGGTCACCGGCGGTCTGATTCTCGGATACGGGGAGCACGGAGACCCGGTCCGTGAGCCGCTGGAGCGGAAGGGGAATCCTGTGGACTGGATCGGATAAGCATGCGTGGATTGCGGAAAGGAGCAGACCCATGAGCGAATTTGAGGGCAGGGTGGCTGTGATCACCGGAGGCGGCCACGGAATCGGAAAGGCGGCAGCCGAGGCGTTCCGGCGTGAAAATGCCGTGGTGCATGTCATGGATATCATGCCGGGCGCCTCCTTCTGCGGAGACGTGGGGCGCAGGGAAGACCTGGAAGCGTTTGCGCAGCAGGTGAAGCGCGTCTCAGGGCGTGTGGATTTTCTCATCAATAATGTGCCGCCGCCCATGAAGGGGCTGGAAAACTGCAGCTATGAGGAGTTTCAGAGGGCATTGGCCATCGGGGTGACCGCGCCGTTCTATCTGACGCAGCTGTTCCTGCCCGTGTTTGCGGAGCATGCGTCGGTGATCAATCTTTCTTCCTCCCGTGACCGCATGAGTCAGCCGGGAACGGAAAGCTATACCGCGGCCAAGGGCGGGATTGCCGCCCTGACCCATGCCATGGCTGTCACGCTTGCCGGGCGTGTCCGGGTGAACAGCATTTCTCCGGGATGGATTGACACCACCGGCTCGGTGATCGTCGGGGCGGACGCGCTGCAGCAGCCTGTGGGCCGTGTGGGCCGCCCGGAGGATGTGGCGGAGCTGATCCTGTTCCTGTGCTCCGAAAAGGCCGGTTTCATCACCGGGGAGAATGTCTGCATTGACGGCGGCATGACACGCCTGATGATCTATCATGATGACCATGGCTGGAAATATGAACCATAAGGAGGAAAGTCGCATGGCACAGACACGCTATGGCGAGGTGCAGGGCATCGACCGGGGCGATTACTGGGAATACCGCGGAATCCCGTATGCGAAGCCCCCGGTGGGGGCGCTGCGGTGGAAGGCGCCGCAGAAGCCGGAAAGGTTTCAGGGCGTGTATCAGGCAGTGGAGTTCCACGGCAAATGCTGGCAGGCACCGGGATCCATGCCGCCCTGGGACCGGGATTTCTATGATGATCCCGCCTATGACCGGAACATGGATGAAGACTGCCTGTATCTGCATATCTGGGCGCCGAAGGATGCCAGGGACTGCCCCGTGGCGTTCTGGATTCACGGCGGCGCCTTTCTTAACGGCTGGGCCACGGAGAAGGAGTTTGACGGGGCCGAGTTTGCGCGGCGCGGGATCATTTTCGTCAGTGTGGACTACCGCTGCAATCTTTTCGGATACCTTGCCCATCCCTGGCTCACGGCGGAGAGCGGCACATCCGGGAACTACGGAAGCCTGGATCAGGCGGCGGCCCTTGAATGGGTGGCCGAGAATATCGCCGGATTCGGCGGGGACCCGGGGAAAATCACGGTGTTCGGCCAGAGTGCCGGGGCCATGAGTACACAGACCCTTGTCTGTTCTCCGCTGGCCGGGAAGTGGATCAGCCGCGCCATATTGCAGAGCGGCGGCGTGTACGGAAGCGCCATGGGCCGCGCCTTCACGCTCCGGGAAGCGGAGGAGTTCGGAAAAGTGTTCTCGGACCTTGCCGGCGTCCGAAATCTGGAGGAAATGCGCGCGATGCCCGCAGAAGACGTGTATGCCATGCTGGAGCCGCTCTCACGGGAAGTGGAAAAGCGGGCAGGCGGCCTCTTCCTGCGGCCGTGCATTGACGGGTATTTCCTTACGGACAACTGCACGGAGCTCATGGACCGGGGGGAAATCCGGGATATTCCCTATATGATCGGATGCACGAAGGATGATCTGATGAGCGGCATGTCAGACGGGGACCGGACACAGGCACCCCTGTACAGGGGCAGTGTGGCATTCAGCCATAAACTGGAAGACCTGGGCAGAAAGCCCGCTTATGTGTACTGCTTTGCCAGGGATCTGCCGGGCGATGCACAGGGTGCCTGGCATTCAGCGGAACTGTGGTACATGATGGGCACGCTGGACCGGTGCTGGCGGCCATGGACGGAACAGGACCGGATGCTGAGCCGGGACATGCTGGACGCGTGGAGCGCGTTCATGCGCACAGGCGATCCCAATGGAAACGGTCAGCCTCTTTGGAAACCGTGCACGAGAGAAGAACCCTTTGTCCGGGAATTCATTGTACCGGATCCCTGATGGTCTCAGAGAAACGGATGACGGACCTGAGAAACCGCGGCATGGCCTGCATGCTCTGGGACAGAAAAAATGATGATTTCCGGAAAGAACCGCGCAGCATGCCTGCGGCGGTTCTTTCTGTGCTGTCAGTCGATGTCCGGGACCTGTGCACACTTTTCAGCCGGGCACTGCCTGTGATATGATTCTGTGCGAAAAGTCTGGAGTGCATGAGCAAGCGGGAAGAGGGGAGGCGTGAACATGCAGACCGAAAGACTGATCCTGCGGCCCTGGGTGGAAAGCGATGCGGAAGAACTGTACCGATATGCCAGCGATCCGGATGTGGGTCCCATTGCCGGATGGCCGGCGCATACAAGTGTGGCACAGAGCCTGGATGTGATCCGCAATGTGCTGTCGGTGCGCGAGGTGTACGCTGTGTGCCTGAAAAAGGACGGCAGGCCTATTGGAAGCATAGGCCTGAAAATGAACGGGCAGACCGACATGACGGACCGCAATGATGAGTGCGAAATGGGCTACTGGCTGGGCAGGCCTTTCTGGGGGCAGGGCATCATGCCCGAAGCGGTGCGGGAAATGCTGCGGCATGCCTTTGAAGACATGGGCATGCAGAAGGTCTGGTGCGGCTATTACGAGGGAAATGAGCGCTCCCGGCGCGTTCAGGAAAAGTGCGGGTTCCGCTATCAGTGGACTACCCCGGACGTGGATGTTCCGCTCATGCATGAAGTGCGGATCGGGCATGTGAACCTCATGACCCGGGAGCGGTGGAACTGGGTGCGGATGCGGGATGCGGCCCTGGCTGTCCAGCATGGCCGGCAGGTTTCCAGGTATGTGGATGCCGGAGGCGTGGCTGCCGCGGTTCAGTCTGAGTCGGGCAGAATCTATACCGGGGTGTGCGTGGATACATGCTCAAGCCTTGGCATTTGTGCGGAGCGCAGTGCTATCTTTTCCATGCTCACGGCCGGTGAGCAGAAGATCTGCAGGGTAATGACCGTAATGCCGGACGGCAGGACCGGTGCGCCGTGCGGAGCGTGCAGGGAACTCATGGTCCAGCTGATGCCGGACAGCTTTGAGAAGATTGAAATCATGCTCAATTTTGAGGAAGACCGGGTGTCAACCCTGGGTGAGCTGACGCCGGAGTGGTGGATACACTGAGCGTGCACAGGGGAAGGGAGCGGAAGGAATACATGACGGACGCAGGGCAGAAAACGGCCGGCGGACCGGAGCGGATATGGACACGGCCTCTGGTGGTGTTTCTGGGGGCGCTTGTGTGCTGTGTGCTCTGGGGCAGTGCTTCCACCACCATCAAGATTGCCTATCAGCTTTTTGGGATACCGCCGGATGACACATCTTCGAGAATCATGCTGGCCGGTGCACGGTTTCTTCTGGCCGGCATGATGACCATTGCGTCCGGCTCCCTGCTTTCCAGGCGCCTGCTGTTTCCCGGCAGGGATTCATGGGGCATGGTGGGCATTCTGGCCCTGGTGCAGACCGTGGGCCAGTACTACTTCTTTTTCACGGCTCTGGCGCATACGTCGGGCGTGCGGGGCACAGTGATCAATTCTTCCGGCAATTTTCTGGCCATCCTCTTTGCTGTCGGTCTGTTCCGTTCTGAGAAGCTGACCCGCCGGAAGCTGGCGGGCTGCGTGGTGGGCATGGTGGGGATCATCATCCTTCTGGGCGGACAGAGTGCGCTTGTCTCCGAAAGTTCCATGACGCTGGCCGGGGAAGGCGCCATGCTGGCGGCGTCATGCTTCTATGCTTTTTCCAGCTGCCTGATCAAGAATTTTTCGCGCAGGGAGAACCCGGTGACGCTCAGCGGATATCAGTTTGCCGCGGGCGGGGCCGCGCTTTTCCTGATGGGCATGTGCATGGGCGGGAAGCTGAACTTTGCTTCGCCCGCCTGTGTCTGGAATCTTCTGTATCTCGGACTGATCAGTGCCGGTGCCTATACGCTCTGGGGACTGCTGCTCAAGTATAATCCGGTGAGCCGGGTATCGATTCTGGGCTTCATGAACCCGGTCATGGGCGTACTGCTTTCCGCGCTGCTTCTGGGTGAGGGCACGGAGGCGTTTTCCTGGAACGGCCTGGCTGCCCTGCTGCTGGTGAGCCTGGGGATTGTCATGGTCAATTCCGAGCATGCCGCCGGGAAACAGCGGACTCCGGAAACGAAACAATGAAAAATGTCCACGAAAAATCGGGGCAGGCTTCAGGCCTGTCCCGGTTTTTCGTGGAATTCTTTCGGCAGAATCAGCTGCGGGATGCCGGGAATGTGAGAAAGGGCATGTATACGCCGCCCTGCACGCTGCGCCCGATGAAGGCGACAAAGCGACCGGTTTTCGTGTCGTACCAGTCGGAGAAGGGCAGCCGGGTGGATGTGGAGCGCAGATAGTGCGCAAGGGGAGCGATGAGACTGCGGAACACTTCAGGGGAAGATGCCATGGAGGCGGACCAGACCAGCCAGTCGGACTTGGTATAGTCAGCACGGGAATCCAGCGGGAGTCCATACTCGTTCATATGTGTGAGATAGCTGCGGGTTTCCCGGTCGTAGAAGTCTTCCGGCAGGAGATTCAGGCCGAGAACACGGTCCCAGACCAGATTATACTTCATGCTCCAGCCCTGTCCGTCAAAGGTGAGCGCGGTGCCGTCAGCGCCCTGTGCGCGCTTAAGCCAGCTCTGTGCCATATCCCGGGCACGCCGGGCCCAGCGCGCGCTTGCCTGATCGTCGCCGAGTCTTGCAAGAATCCGCGCGTAACAGGCAATGCCTGCTACAGCCTTGGCGGACAGATTGATGTTCCGGGCCAGGTGTCCGGCAAAGTCGTCCGTGCACAGCTGTTCCCCGGGATCCTCCCCATAGGTGTCCAGATAGGTCACCCAGCGGTCCAGGAGCGGTCTGAAGCGGCGGATCAGGGTGTCGTCCGCTCCAAAGGATGCGGCGGCTTCCAGCATGATCAGCATGTTGCCGCATTCCTCCACCGGCATCTGATACCGTGGGTCATAGACATCGCTTCCCGAAGGATACAGATAGTAGGGCAGGGATACCTGGCCGTTGGGCAGACGCCTGCGCGCGGCATAGACCTGACCGGTTGCCCAGGGATAGCGCCCGACATCATGCGGGGCAAAGTCTTCCTGCCATACCGGCATGGAGGCAAAGGTCAGCACCGGCCGGCAAAGGGCATTGACCAGTTCGGGGCAGAAAGCGAGGAACAGGGGAATGGACGGATAGCTGACGTCCACGGTGCCGATGCAGCCGTTTGAATCGTTTTCCTTGGACAGCAGCGCCATCTCGCCGTCGGGCGTGGCAATGAGCTTGTGCGCGGCAAACGTGTGGCGCCAGGCGGCTGCCGCAATCCGGGTATAGTCGTCTCCGCCGATATCCCTGGCGCGCCCGAGAATCTGTTCGTCTAGCGCTGCGCACCTGCTGAGGATCAAGTCGTGCTGGCGGGCAAACTCCTTCAGGGCCTGGGGAAGCGTTTTTCCGCCGCGCAGGCCCCAGGCACGGCAGAAGGTGCCGAAGTAGTTGATGGACGCGATATCGTCATAGCCGAGCATCAGGAACGTGCTTTGGGGCTCGGATGATATGGAAAAGCTCCGGTCAGAGTACACGCCGCGGGCGGGATCCTGACCGGCCATGTCTGCGGAGGCCAGGTACAGGTATCCCCAGTCCATGGTGATATGGTCGCCGGAGTGCCCGAGCACATGCTGCTGCGCCTGACCGACAAAGGCCATGTGCAGAGTTTCGTCGGTGAAGGCATCACCCAGCATCTGAGGCATGACCTGCCCGTCGAAGCACAGATCAGCGGAAGCGGAGAAGTGCAGGTCCACCTGATGCACTTTTCCGTCCAGGGAACGAAGGGAAAAATCCACGAACGTGACAGGCGTGGACAGAGTGTCCGGATCATCCGGCAGCGCGGGGGAGCAGAAGGTGACGGTCAGCTCCACACCGCCGGCTTCCATGACACTGATGGTGCGGGTGGGCGTGACACGCAGCGCAGTGGTCTGCATGCCCGGTCTGGAACTCTTGCCCAGAAAGCTGAATTCCCGGCCGTCGACTGACACGGATCCATCGAGATGCTTCGGGGCTCCGGACCAGTGAATGGATTCGGCACTGTTCAGGGTGTCGGCGGGCATCCAGACGGAATAATAGGGATCATTGGCGATGAGCGGCAGAGCAGGGAGACGGTCAATGGCGGGATTCACGGCAGTCTGTCCTTTCTTGTAAAAGATTTGGATTATTATGCAGAACGGGACAGGAATTGTCAATTCATATGCCGGCTGTCATTGGCCTAAGACACTGAGGGGCAGGCGCGGTCCATGCCGCTTGCCTTGATTTTCCTTACGGGCTGCCTTACAATGCAGGCACGGTCTCTCGCAATCTGTGCTTCTGAGAAAGAGGAGGCTTTCTGTTGTCACGAAAGAAAATATACCTGATGATTCAGTCGCTGCTGTGCATACTCGCAGCAGTTCTTCTTGCTTCCGGCGCAATCGGGCTGTATCTGGACGGTGCAGCAAGACAGGCGGAAGGTGATCTGTTCTATTACATGTATACCCGCGAGCGCGTTGCAGATCTGCTGCAGAAAATCATGCCGCTGCTTTTTGCGGGTCTGGGCCTGAGTATCGGCGGAATCATTCTGGGCATCCGGGATGAGCGCATGGACAGACCTGCAGAGGGGAAAAACCTGGTGCCGGCTCCGGAGCGTCTCCGCAGCGGAGCAGATGGCCGGAAGACGGTTGTGCTTCGCACGGCGCTGATCGTGATCGCGCTGGCCATGATTGCAGCCGGAATTGTCAATGGCGGAATGGATGACGTGCTTGCCAAGGGTTCCGCCATCTGTACGGAGTGTGTTGGAATTGGATAAGAAAGAAAAAACTGTGCGCCTGGGGACCCGGCGTCTGGTGCAGCTGTACGCGGCCCTTCTGTATAACGCGAATCTCAGGGGCTTTGTGGACGGACACATCTATACCGGGAATCTGAAGGCGGCCTGTGTGCCGGGCCTGAACTGCTATTCCTGTCCCGGTGCTGTCGCCAGCTGTCCGCTGGGTGCGCTTCAGAATGCGCTGAATGCCTCCGGGCATACAGCGCCCTGGTATGTGCTGGGCATCCTGGCCCTGTTCGGGGTGATGCTCGGGCGCACCATCTGCGGCTGGATCTGCCCGCTGGGTCTGATTCAGGAGCTGCTCAACAGAATCCCCACGCCGAAGATCCGCAGGAGCCGCTATACCCGCGCGCTGTCCTGGCTCAAATATGTGGTCCTTGCTGTGACTGTCATCGCTGTACCGCTCTGGATGGGCATCACCCAGGGCGTGATCCTTCCGGCTTTCTGCAAGTATATCTGCCCCGCAGGCACTCTGGAAGGCGCGGTGGGCATCCTGCAGCATCCGGCCAACAGCACTTCGTTCTATCAGCTGGGCCTGATCTTTACCCGCAAATGGGTCATCATGCTGATCATCGGCCTGGCCTGCGTATTCTGCTACCGCTCCTTCTGCAGGTTTCTCTGCCCGCTGGGTGCGATCTATGGCCTGTTCAACCGCTTTGCCCTTACGGGCGTCCGGGTGAATGCGGACAGATGCACGGGCTGCGGCATGTGCGTGAAAAAGTGTCAGATGGATGTAAGACATGTGGGCGATCACGAATGCATTTCCTGCGGGAAATGCATGGAAGTGTGCGCTGCGGGCGCTATCTCCCTGAAGTGCGGAAGCCTTACCCTGAAAGGCCCGGAAACCGGGAAAAACGCGGAGCCGGAATATGTGATCCGCAGACGGAAGAAGACGGGACGCATTGTCTGGGGCATTGCACTGCTTGTGCTGGCAGCCGCGCTTGCGTGGTTCAACCTGATCGGGCCTGCCATGCGGCCGGCGGAAACGGCTGAGCTGATAGAGACCGCAGTGACGGAAGCGCCGCAGGCGGCGGAAATCCTTTCCGAAAGCGAAAAGGTACCGGAAACGGCTGAAGAAGATTTCTCCAGTACAAAGCCGGTGGGAACGGATGTGGGCAGTCAGCTGCCGGACTTCAGCACAGAGCTTCTGAGCGGGGAAATGTTCCATCTGGCCGATTTCCGCGGCCGGGTGGTGATCATCAATTTCTGGGCCACCACCTGTGCTCCGTGCATTGAGGAGCTGCCTTACTATGAGCAGCTGAAGGTGAATCATCCGGATGTGGAAATCCTGGCCATCCACAACAGAGCGGGCGCAAAGAAGGCCGGGACTTTCCTGGCGGACAGGGACTGGACGCACCTGGACTTTGCGCTGGACAGCCGGGAAAAGGGTCTGCTGCCTCTGCTCAATGCGGCGGATGCCATGCCGCAGACGATCATACTGAACCGCCGCGGCGAGGTGACCTACAATGCGCAGGCGTCCCTGACCCTGGAAAAGCTTGAGATCTTGTATCAGCAGGCATTCGAGGACTGACAGTCCTGACGTTTCCGGTGCCAGACGGCGGGAAAATGCGTATAAAGATATGCCGTGCCCGGGAAACGGGTACGGCTGAATCAGGAAGGAAATGAGGCAAAAATGAAAAAACTGGGAATGCTTCTGGTGGTCCTGCTTCTGGCCCTGATGCTGAGCCTGGCGTCTGCGGCCGGATATACCGAGGTGGACACGGATTTTTCGGCATGCGGCGTGCAATTGACGCTGCCCGGGGATTACAGTGACATGCAGGGAACTGTGAGAATCAAGAGTGCCGGCATCATCTCCTATGAGCCGCGCATGTACTGCCTGGACTGCATGTATTCGGCCATGCCCGAGGAAGAAATGCAGGCATTCATGAACGCGGTCCGGGACGGCACGGTCACGGATGAGCAGTACCTGGATTACGTCCGGAGCTATGTCTATATCGGCTGTCTGATTGGCTCGGATGCCGGCATGGAGGAGACAGCCCGTGCCCTGCAGGCGGAGACGTGGGACCGGGAAAAATCCTTCGAGGCCGGTACCGCGGGAAATCTGAAGTTCTATTATTTCGCTTTCCCGGAAGACGACTATCACGTGGGCTATGATGCCTTTACGGCGAAGCTTGATCCGTCCTTCGTGGACGAAATCAATGTTCTGGACAGGGATATCCGCGAAGCCGTGCGCAGCGGATCCTTCTTTGAGCCCCATACAGAGATTTCTGCGGCAAAAGGCCGGACGCTGGCCTTTGAATCCTTTGATCTGGACGGCAACCCTGTGAAGAGCGAAGAGCTGTTTGCGGAAAATGAGATCACCATGGTGAACGTCTGGGGAACCTGGTGCGGCAACTGCCTGAAGGAGATGCCGGAACTGGCAGAGATGCACAGGGCGATGCGGGAAAAGGGATGCGGCATTGTGGGCATCGAGCATGAAAGAGCCTGGAGCAGCGAAGTGGTGGAAAAAGCCCGCGCGATCTGGGCGGAATATGGGCTCGAATACCCGAATGTGGTCAGGCCGGAAACCAATGAAGTCCTGGATATGATTCAGGGATATCCCACCACATTCTTCGTGGACCGCAGCGGAAAAATCCTCTATGAGCCCATCGAGGGCGCCGTGGTGGACCAGTACAGCAAGGTGCTTGAGAGTCTGCTGCAGGGCATGACTGCACAGGAAACGGATGCCGGAACGGGAGAGGTCACCTACCGCATTGTTGTGACGGACGATGACGGCGCGGTGCCGGATGTGACCATTCAGTTCTGTGATGAAAGGTCCTGCTCTTTCGGCGATACCGATGAGGACGGCGTGGCAGCTTTTACGAAGCCCGCGGGAATTTATGAAGTGCATGTGCTGGAAGTGCCGGACGGATATCAGGAGGACGAGACGGTGTATCATACCGAAGAAGGCTCTTCCGAGCTCCGGCTGCACATTGTGAAGGAACCCTGAGGCTTTCCGGGAAGATTTCTGCTTCGGAATCCGTTGATTTTGACGAGGGCTGAAAGAAAGCCCTGAAAGGAGTATGCGAATTGAAAAAAGTTATTTCCCTGATTGTGGGACTTATGATGCTTCTGACTTCCGTCTGTGCCTGCGCAGAGACGGAGGAAACGGTCTTTTCTTCCCTGGCCGGCATGGAATGGACGTTCAGCAGCGGAGCCGGCGGCTGGTCGACAGATATGCAGATCATGGCAGACGGAACCTTCCAGGGCCAGTTCCATGACAGCGAGATGGGCGATACGGCGGACAGCTATCCTGACGGAACCCTGTACCTGTGCGCATTCAGCGGCCGCATGGCCGTGGAAGAGCAGGTGTCTGACCATGCCTGGAAAATCCGGGTGGAGGAACTGCAGCTGGAGGAGGAGCCGGGCAGGGAGAGCATAAGCGAAGGTGTCCGCACGGTGACGGCCGAGCCCTATGGCATCAGCGCAGGGGATGAAATGCTTCTGTACGCTCCGGGAACGCCCATGGATACGATTCCGGAAGACATGCGGTTCTGGACGCACGCGCTGGATATGGAAAACCCGCCCGCTGAGCTGGAAGACTGGTTCCTGACCAGTGAAAAGAACGAGAGCGGTTTTGTGGGCATGATCCTGAACATGATCAATCCGTGGGAGACGGTGACCGCTGAGGAACTGAAGGAGTTTTCCGGGTTCGTCTTCGGTGTGCCGGAAGGGGCGGAAAACATTGTGTACCGTCTTCTCAGAGACCAGGGACTGGCGGAAATGCAGTTCACCATGGGTGAGGATGATTACTGCGCCAGAATGCAGGCTGCCGAACTGCAGGAAGGCGAATGGATGAACATTTCCGGCATGTATTTTGCCTGGGAGAATGAAGAGGAAGTGCAGATCGGCCGGTGCCGCGGCACTATCGGGCAGGCCCAGGCGGATGCTTCCGACTGGGTGGAACTGTGCACGTGGTATGACAGCACGAGTGAAATCGTCTACTGCCTCTCTGTGGGCACCACGGATCTGGACGGCCTGGACCTGACGGCCGTGGCGGAGCAGGTGTATGTTCCCATGGACTGACAGGGATGGTCAGGTGAACAACGGGCGGCAGCGCTTTCGTGGAATTCTGGAAGCGCTGCCGTTTTTTGTACAAAAGGTGCGGGCATGGCATTTCCCGAATCATGCGCCGGAAAGCGCAGGTCCTTGACAAATGCGCCAGATGCTCTAGGATAATTGCATGCTCCGGCGTATCCGGACGATGGAAGCCCGGGTGGAATCTATGAGGTTCTGATGCCGTGCGAAAAGGAGAAAAACCATGCAGCTGAAACCGATTGCCTGTGATTTTACGGTGTGCAAACTGGCCTCTGCCGCAGACGCGGACCTGAATCAGGAGTTCTGTTTTCTCGGGAAAACCGACGAGGAAATATCCCTGGTCTGCCGGACGGAGGATACGCCCGCGCATACGCTGGAACGTGACGACGGATGGCGGGCGTTCCGCATTCAGGGCGTTCTGGATTTTTCCCTGATCGGCATTCTGTCCAGGATCACCGGGATCCTGGCCGAGGAGGGGATCGGGATCTTTGCGGTGTCCACCTTCAATACGGACTATGTCCTTGTGCGGAAGGACAGGTTTGCGCATGCACTGCAGGCGCTTGAGAAGGCCGGGTATGAAATTCTGTAAGAATATGGGGGAGAAGACATGTCGATCACAGTGAATCTCCGCTACCACGGAGAACATGGGAATGCCAGGAAGTTTGCCGAGGAAATGACGGAATCCGGAACGGTTCAGGCGATCCGCAGTGAAAAGGGCAATCTGCGCTATGAGTACTTTGTATCCATGGAAGACCCGGAAACCGTGCTGCTGATTGACAGCTGGGAAAACCAGGAAGCCATTGACGCGCACCACGCATCGCCCATGATGGGCGTGATTGCGTCCCTGCGGGACAAGTATGACCTGCATATGACTGCGGAGCGGTATGCGCGTACGGATGACGCGGCGGGTGATGACAGGTTCATCCGAAAGTAACAGTGCCGGGGAGGAACATACATGGTACAGCCAGTGGTGCATGATCCGCTGTTTCTGGCGGTGAAGTCGGACCCCGCCGGGGCGGAAGACCTTGCGACAGCGGCGGATCTGGCGGATACGCTGCGCGCCAACCGGGAAGCGTGCGTCGGCATGGCGGCCAATATGATCGGCCGGAGAAAGTGCGTGATTGCCGTGATGAACGGGCCGATTCTCATGGTCATGCTGAACCCGTCCATTCTGCGCAGGTCCGGAGCGTATGAGGCGGAGGAAGGCTGTCTTTCCCTGCCGGGGGTCCGGAAGACCACACGGTACGACCGGATCACCGTGTCATGGCAGGATACGGGCATGAGAAGGCATACAGCGGACTTTCAGGGGTTTACGGCGCAGATCATCCAGCATGAGATGGACCACCTGAACGGGATTCTCATATAAGCATATAAAAACGCGGCTGCAGATGCGTGCAGCCGCGAAGGAAGCAGGGTATATGCCTTTCAGGAACGGAATGTGGAGCCGAGAAGGGGCATATCGAACTGGAACAGCACCTCATTGATTTCATAGATGTCATAGATGCCGTTGAGAATGAAGTATTCCATGATAATGTCAAACCGGCTGCTGTGGGTCAGGGCAAACCCGGCTCTTTCCAGCAGATCCCGGGTTTCCCCGAGGCTGAGTCTCAGGGCGACGGCAAAGGCAAACACGGTGGGCTTGGTGGGCCTGTAGGCCGGATTGGACCGGATCTTGCTGAACAGCTTCCGGTCAAAGTTCGCGCGCTTGTAGCACTCGGTGTCCGTCATGCCCTTCTCGTCAATGAGCCTGAGCAGGGACTCGGAAAAGCCTTCATCGGTGCGGCTGAGAAGCTTATCCCAGTCAGGCGGTGCGGCCATCGGGGCTTCCGACGGAGCATGGACCGGACGGGAAGACGCAGCGGCTTTTTTCGGGCGAAGATCTGGTATAGGCTGTGCCGCGTCCCGCCGCTGTTTTTCCCGTTTCTCCGGAGGCGCCGCCATCGGGGCCGCGGGCATGCCGCCGGAAGAAAACGCGGATTCCGAAAAGGAAGGGGCTGCGTCGGGAAAAGCTTCATCCGAAAAAGCGTCTTCACGCAGAGAACCCTCAGAGAACAGATCCGGAGCGGCGCCGAGCTCAAGGTCCAGCTGCAGCCCCGCCTTTTCGTCCTTCTGCCAGAGCTGCTCTCTCCGGGATTCAAGTCTGTCGTTGACATGCTCCTGTACATACCGGTCATCCACATATTCCCGGACGTCCCGGTAAAGCCTGCGTCCGGTGAGGAATTCCGTGGAACCGAACAGAACGAGATAGATCATCATGTCGTGATCCATCAGGAAACGGCTGATGACATCCAGGGCAATGGTCATTGCCTGGTCCTTGGGAAAGCCGTAGGCGTGCGTGGCGATCAGGGGAAACGCGATGCTTCGGCACCGGTGCTTCTGTGCCAGTTCCAGACTGCTGCGGTAGCAGGACGCCAGCATCTCTGCCTCGCCATGGTCGCCGCCGTGCCAGACGGGCCCGACGGTATGAATGACATACCGGGCGGGAAGATGATAGCCGCGTGTGATCCTGGCTTCCCCGGTATTGCAGCCGTGGAGTCGGGCACAGGCTTTGGCGAGGCCGGGGCCGGCGGCACGGTGCACGGCCCCGTCAAGACCGCCGCCTCCGAGAAGGGAAGGATTGGCGGAGTTCACAATGGCATCCACTTTCATGGTGGTGATGTCATTACGGATCAGTTCAAAAGGCATAGGCAGCTCCTTGGTTCAGTTCTTCAGCGCAGAATACAGTGCTCTGAGGTGCATGCCATCATTATAGCGTACCATCTCCGGTGAATCCAGTGTCCGGGACAGGCACTTTCGGGGTGATTCCGGAAGCGAGGAGGCCATCATGATCATTGACGATATCCGCTTATCCCTTGCACCGCATGTGCGGCACCGCTTCTGGATCGTGTCCGATCTGCAGCAGCGCCAGCCGCAGCGTGCGAGAACCTGCATGCTTACAGCGATGGATGATTTTGTGTCGCTTGATCTTGAACCGGAGCTTGTCTGCTATCTGGGGGACGCGACGGAAGGCGAGGATCTTTCACATATCCGGGAAATGGCACGCATGCAGGTGGAACAGTTCGCTCGTATATCATGTCCTGTCTATTACACGGTGGGAAACCATGATTTTGACTATTTCCGGCATCACAGCGAAAGCCTGAAAGGCATGTGCATTCCCTTTATTGAGTATGTCCGTGAAAGCCCCCAGTGGCATGTGCAGGAAAGGTATGAGCAGATGTGGGGACTGGTGGACCTGGGAGACATAGCCCTGTGTCTGCTTACAGACCATGCGGACGCCGGCGGCGCCTGGTTCACGACCCACGGTCAAGTCCGGGGAAACGCGGATATGTACCCGTATTCCCCCGAAGATTACCGGAAGGTCATGAATACGCTGGAAGACCTGTCCAAGCCGGTGATCACCTGCTCGCATTACGCCTTTGCCGGCGGCAACCGGGCAGCGCCGCTGTTTGACCGGTTCCTTCCCCTGGCAGGGAATGTGCGCATGCATTTCTATGGGCACGCGCATGTGGGGGATGCGGTCTGGGCCGGCAAGGATGCCAACCGGAAGATTTCCAATGTGGACGGACAGCCGGTGGTCCAGGTGGATGTGGCAAGCCTGGAAAGCGGACGCGGAAGCGCGGTGCGCTCGGTGATTTTTGAATGGTATGATACGGATGAAGTCGGTGTGTTTTTCCGGAATCATTCCCTGGGCATGTGGGATGATGCCCTGCTTATCCGGGCCGGGGACTGTGCGTTTGTTCCGCTGAAGGAATCATAAAGCGGCCGCGGAAGCGGAATCCGGGAAACAGCGTGGACGTGTCCGCGCAGAAAGGACGGTCATGCAGAAAAAATGGTATCGTCTGGATACGGCAGCACTGATTTTCCCTGCAATCCGGCGCAGGGACTGGTGCAACGTATTCCGGCTGTCGGCCACGCTTGCAGACCCGGTGGATCCTGAGATTCTCCGGCAGGCAGCTGAGGATGTGCACGCGCGGTTTCCTTCCTTCTTCGTGTCGCTCAGAATGGGATTTTTCTGGTATTACCTGGAGGAAAACCATGATCCCGTGAACGTGCAGGCCGATTACGCGTATCCGCTGACGTACATGAGCAGGCGCGAACTGAGAACATGCTGTCTTCGGATTCTGTGGTACCAGAACCGGATTGCCGTGGAGTTTTTCCATTCCCTGACAGACGGCCGCGGCGGAAGCATGTTCCTGTGCACGCTTGTGGCCCGCTATCTGGAGCGCAGGTATGGGATTCAGGTTCCACCGCAGGGCCCGGTGCTGGACTGGAAGCAGGCGCCGGACGCGGAGGAACTGGAGGACAGCTTTCCGCGTTATGCGGCGCAGGCGGCTGCCGGACGCGGGGAAGCAGCCTCCTATCGGCTGCACGGGACCAAGGAGCCGGACGGCTTCCGGCATCTGATCACAGGCACAGTACCCACCGGGAAGCTGCTCGCGGCGGCCCGGGAACGGCATGTTTCCGTAACCGTTCTGCTCGCTGCCGTGCTTGCCAGGAGCGTGATGGACATGCAGGACATGGAGCGAGCGCGCCGGCGCCAGAAACCGGTGAAGATCACCATACCCGTGGATATGCGCCGCATATTCGGAAGCAGGACCGTGCGCAATTTCTCCCTGGTCCTGAATCTCGGCGCGGATCCCAGGTTCGGCGACTACAGCGTGGATGAACTGTGCCAGCTGATCCATCACCAGCTCCGGGCCGGGGCCACCCGGCAGAACATGGCCGGCATGATCGCCGCCAATGTACAGCCGCAGCAGGTGACGCTTCTACGGCTGACACCCGCCGTGATCAAGAACCTGGTGATGGATCTGATCTATTTCGCCAGCGGGGAGCGCAGCGGAAGCCTGAACCTGTCCAATCTCGGACAGATGCAGCTGCCGGAAAATATGCAGGCGTATGTCCGGCGGATGGAATTCATTATCGGTCCCCAGCGCAGCTATCCGAACAACTGCTCGGTGATCAGCTGCGGGGACCTGACCACGGTCAACATGATCCGGAATATCCGGGAAAGCGAGCTGGAACGCAGGTTTTTCTGCAGACTGGTGGAGCTGGGCATTCCGGTGGATATTGAGAGCAATGACAGGAGCTGAGATATGTACTGTGTCAAATGCGGTGTTCGTCTGCAGGAAGGCGTAAACAGATGTCCGCTCTGCGGGACGCCTGTCTGGAATCCGGAGGGTGTGGAGGCGGAGAATACCTATTCGGAACGCCTGCCGCAGCATACCCGGGAAAGCACGCTGCCCGCGGCAGTGGCCCTGAGTATTCTGTGCGTGATCGCGGAGGCCGTGGTGCTGACTGTCTGCCTTCACCTTTACGGCGAACTGCAGTGGGGTATGTATGCCATGGGCGGCATTGCACTGTTTGCCGTCATGCTTGTACTGCCGCTGTGGTTCCGGCGTCCGAATCCGGAAGTCTTCATTCCGGTGAACCATGCTGCCTGCGCGCTGTTTCTGCTGATGATCTGTCTTGAAACCGGCGGCAGCTGGTTTCTGTCCTTCGCGTTTCCGGTGACGGGCATCAGCTGCCTGCTTTCCACGGCGCTGGTATGTCTGCTCAGGCATGTGAAGCATGGCAGGACATTCATATTCGGCGGTTTTCTGCTACTGCTGGGCGGCTTTACGGTTCTGATCGAGTTCTTTGAGCATATCACCTTTGCCGCGCCTATGTTCCTGTGGAGCCTTTATTCCCTGGTCGGCTTTGGGGCGGCCGGACTGTTTCTGCTGATTACCGGCATCATCCCGTCCCTGCGTGCCGTCATGGAAAAACTGTTTTTCTTCTGACGGGTTTTCGGCCGCTGAGCGGCTGAAGCGTGTCCTTCCGGACACGTTTTTTCTTGGTTTCTGGAAAAAACACTTCCGGAGAAAGAGAAATGTGGAAGGAACGCTCCGGAAAGAGTATAATACAGGGGAATGCCTGCCTTTTCCGGAGGGAAAGGGCAGGGGAGATACTGTAACGGAGGAAAAACCGATGAAGAAATTTCTGGCTGGTCTTCTTGCAACAATGATGCTGATCACCATGACGGTCAGTGCGCTGGCTGTCAATGAGGACGTGGAAGGGGAACTGGTGATCTATTCTTCCATGTATGACTTTGCCATTGACATGATGGATGAAGCGCTGAAAAAGGAATTCCCCAATTTGACCCCGGGCAATGACGGAAGCTTCTTCTTCTATTCGGGCACCAGCAAGCTGATCACCAAGATTTATGGTGAAATGGGCGACAACCGTGATCAGCCGCTGGACGCGGACATGTTCATGGTGGCTGAGCCCGCTTTCTCCCTGGAGCTGAAGGACTACGGCTATCTGCATCCTTTCACGATTGAGAATGCGGATAAAATCCTGCGCTTCCCCTATGACAAGGAAGGCTACTGGTACCCGGTGCGCGTGTGCAACATGGTGCTGGCCTACAATCCTGACATGGAAAATGAATGGAAAGAGCGCGGCGTGAATATCCCCAAGACATTCAAGGATTTTGCCTATGATCCTTCCCTGGCCGGATACATTTCCATGAGCGACCCGCTGACCAGCGGAACAGCCTATGCGGCTGTCTGCTCGCTGCTGGACACCTTCGGCGAGGAATATCTGGACAAGCTGGCAGCCAACCGCGTCATGCGCGAGTCCGGCTCAACCGCCATTGCCAAGCTGCAGAGCGGAGAGTGCGCTGCCATCATGATTCTGGAAGAATCCGTGCTGAAGTATCTGGAAGATGAGGAAAAGCGCGGCAACAATGTGACCAACCTGAAGGTCATCTATCCCGAGGACGGCGTGATCCTGATCCCCTCCACGGTGATGATCGTGGCGGAAGAGTATTCCAAGAACGTGAACACCGAAGCGGCGGAAGCCGTGGCCCAGTGGCTGCTGACGGAAGACGCCCAGCAGCTGATCATGAAGGCGTACATGCATTCCGTGATGGCCGGCATGAAGGATTATCCGCACAACTCGATGGATACGGATGAACTGATCAAGAAGGATCTGGGTGTGGACTGGGAGAAAGCCTACCATGACCGCGAACAGATCAACAAGCTGTGGACAGAAAAAGTGACCCAGTAAAGCAGAGTGGGGCTGCAATGACAGGGGAAGCCGGTTCCGGCTTCCCCTGTCCTCGGATACACAGGATTAGGAGCGGAAGTGAAAAGGATGGAGAAGGCAGCGCAGGAAACCCTGCTGAGAAACCGCCATGCAAAACAGACCCGGCTGGCACTGATTCTGGTGCTGATCCTTTCAGCCGGGCTGGTGTATCTCGGCATCAGAGGCCAGAACGCGCATGAGGCTTCAGGGTTCAGTTCGGAAAGCGGATTCCAGGCGGTCAGCCAGCTCACAGGGGATGTGGAAAACGCATGGTCGACCATCAGGACCCAGGTCGAAGGACTGGATACGGCTCAGAAGCAGCCTTTTGAGCAGGCAGTGCATGCCCTTGTGGTCCGGGCCTGGGAAAGCCAGAAACAGGGGGCTGGCGCGGATGCGGAGGCGCTGCTGTCCTCGGCCGGGGAAGGAGACCGGTTTCCGCTCACCATGAAAATGCTCTATACCGCCTATCTCGTGAACGGACCCAAGGTCGGGGCGGGGGACCGCAAGAGCATGGCCGCGCTGAGCGGAAACGAGGCGGATGCGTTCCGCTCTCAGCTGCTCGCCTGCGTGACGGATACGGGAGCTAAGGTGCCCGCACCTGCCGCGAAACCGGCGGACGGACTCGAAGGCGAAGAGCTCCAGGCCATGATGATGCAGTGCTTCTTCATCTCCAACGGTTCCACGGAAAGTGCGGTTACGGAGCATGTCAATGCACTGAAAAAAAGCGTGCGTGACAAGGGCGTCCAGCTGGAAGCTTTCCGGATGATTGCCCAAGGCGGCATGTCCCCGGTCTGGAACTGGGTGGTGAGCAACAGCAAAACCGTTATCCTCATCGGCATCCTGCTGATGCTGGACACAGTCCTGCTCTGGCTGCTCATGATGTGGGAAAAGAGCTGGATTGTGGATTTCAAGTGGATCCTGATCCTGCTGATTCTGGATTTCCTTCTGTACTTCCAGATGCTGCCCACCATTTACATGGTGATCAAGTGCTTCTTCCCTGACGGAAGATTCACCATGGAGACGATCACGAGACTGTATACGGTTTCCCTGAACCTGGAAGCCCTGAAGAATACCATGATCGCGGCGTTTGCGACCATGATCCTGGGCACGGTGATCGCGTTCCCCCTGGCTTTTCTGGTGGGACGCACGAACCTGTACGGACGCAGGGTTTTCCGCTTCCTGTTCGTGCTGACCTATATGGTGCCGCCCTATGTGGGTGCCATGGCCTGGCTGCGTCTGATGAACCCGAATGTGGGTTCCATCAACCAGTGGCTGCGTGTGCTGTTCCATCTGAGCGACGCGCCGGGACCGCTCAACGTGTATACGCTTCCCGGCATGATCTGGGTGCTGACCACGTTCTATTATCCCTATGCGTTTATCACCATCAGCCGGGCCATGGAAAAGATGGACCCGTCCCTGGAAGAGGCAAGCCGGATTTCCGGCGCAAGCCCCGTCAAGACCGTATTCACGGTGACGCTGCCCATGATGATGCCCTCCCTGATTGCCGGAGCGCTTCTGGTGTTTATCGGGGCTGCCAGCTGCTACGGGATTCCGTCGATTATCGGAACGCCGGGCAACGTGAACACCGTGACCACGCGTATTGTGGAGTATTATTCCCTGGGCGCGCAGAGCATCAATGATGCCACAGGTCTGGCTGTGTTCCTGATGATGGTGGCCCTGCTGATCCTGTTCATTTCCGATGTGCTCCTGGCCCGGAAGCAGTATGTCACGGTGTCCGGGAAATCCGTGCAGCCGGTGCTGGTGGACCTGAGAAAATGGCGGCTTCCGCTGACCATTCTTGTGAGCCTGTTCGCGTTTGTGGTGATCATTCTGCCCTTTGCCACCATCCTGTCCACCTCCTTCAAGGTGGATATCGGCAAGAGCATGCTGAATGCCGGCAACTTCACGCTGGACAACTGGACAGGCGTGTTTGCCAGGACGGAAACCATCAGCTGCCTGAAGAATTCCCTCATTTTTGCATCCGTCGCCGCGACGGTGGGCCTGGTGATAGCCTGTGTCATGAGCTATCTTCTGCAGCGCACTACGATACGCGGACGGAATATCCCGAACTTCCTGATCACCCTGGGCTCCGGAACCCCGTCCGTGGTGATTGCCCTGGGCCTGATCCTGACCATGCGCGGGAATTTCGGCCTGGACCTGTACAATACCGCGTATATTCTCATTATTGCCTATCTGATCAAGTATATGATGATGGGCATGCGCACCGTGGTTTCCGCCATGAGCCAGATCCATGTGTCGCTGGAGGAATGCAGTCAGATTTCCGGCGCCAGCTGGCTGAGGACCATGTTCCGGATCACCGGTCCGCTGATCTTCCCGTCCATCGCGGCAGGCTGGTTCCTCATCTTCATTCCGAGCTTCTATGAACTGTCCATGACCACGCTGCTCTATTCCACAACCACCAAGACCATCGGCTATCAGCTCTATGAGTACTGGACCTTTACCAGTCAGCCCCAGAGCTGTGCCATGGCGTTCGGAATCCTGCTGTTCGTGGTGCTTCTGAACTTTATACTGAGCCGCCTGACCAAGGGCGAGTTCTCGATCTGAAAGGAGAAATTCGGATGGCTAGCGTTTCAATCAGGCATGTCACCAAGTCCTTTGGTGAGAATGTGGTGCTCCGGGATTTCCACGAAACCTTTCAGGACGGTGAATTCATTACCCTTCTCGGGCCCTCCGGCTGCGGCAAGACCACCATGCTCCGCATGATTGCCGGGTTTGAGAAGCCGACCATGGGCGAGATTTACATTGATGATCAGCTGGTTTCCGGCGGGAAAACCTTTGTGCCTCCGGAAAAGCGGAATATCGGCATGGTGTTTCAGAGCTATGCCGTGTGGCCGCATATGAACGTGTTTGACAATGTGGCGTATCCCCTGACCATCAAGAAGGTGAACCGGACCGAGATCAAAAAGAGCGTGGAGCGGATCCTGGGCATTGTGCATCTGTCCCAGTACGCGGGCCGGCTGCCGAACCAGCTCTCCGGCGGCCAGCAGCAGCGTGTGGCCCTGGCAAGGGCGCTGGTGAGCGCGCCAAAGCTCCTTCTGCTGGATGAGCCGCTGTCGAACCTGGATGCCAAGCTCAGGGAATCCATGCGCTTTGAGATCAAGGAAATCCAGAAGCAACTGGGCATTACCGTGGTGTATGTCACCCATGACCAGACGGAAGCCATGGCCATGAGCGACCGGATTTTCCTCATCAACCGCGGGGAAGTGCAGCAGAGCGGAAGCCCGCAGGAAATCTATAACCAGCCGGTCAATCAGTTTGTGGCGGACTTTCTGGGGAAAGTGGACTTTTTCAAGGGTGAGGCCGGCAATGGCCGGATCGTGTTCCCGGGCATGGGCGGACAGTCGGTGCCCTATACGGGTGACCGCAAAGGCAGGGTGGATGTGGCCGTGCGCCCGGAAAACCTGTACTTTTCTGAGGACGGCCCGCTGAGCGGCGTTCTGGAAAGCGAGTATTACCTGGGTGATGTGGACGACTGCCGCATCCGCGTCGGGGAAACCCTGATGCGCGTGATCGCCGGTGGCTGGGAGTACGGAAAGCGCCGGACCGGGGACAAAGTGCGCATTGGCATCCGGGACATGATGGTGTTTGAGGATGACGGCATGCTGGAGCGCATGCTTCAGATCCAGACCTGATGACACGGAAATCCGTGAACAGAAGGAATGAATCTGCAAAAGGACCGATTGGGAAGGCATGGAAATGTGCCTGTCCAATCGGTCTTTTTTCAGATTCTTTTCCGAAGAAGCGGAATGGGTTATCAGATTTCATGACGATTCCGGATCAGCCGAAGCACATTGCTGCGGCTGATTTTCTCCACAACCTCCGCGGGAAGCGTGTCCAGCAGACTGTAATACTTTACCACTTCTGCGGGATAGGTGGCCCAGTGCCCGACCTTGTCCGTGCCAAGGAGCACACGGTCCTGATACCGGATCATGAACCGGGTCCAGTCGGACAGGGAATCGCCGTCGATATACTGGTTCGGAAAACGGTCCAGGAAATAGTAGTCATAGACCAGCCAGGAAATATCCACGTACAGGTTGGGGTGCGTATCCAGAAGCTCAGAAGCAATGGTGATCAGGTGCTGCACTTCCACGCGCCGGGAAATGCCGATATGCGCCCAGATGATATTGCAGTTGCGGTTATATGCCAGAGCGTCCTCCAGCTCATTCCTGTACAGGATCCGCTCTTCACTCTGGGCGGTGATATTATGGTGCACCAGAACCGGAAGCTTTTCCTCCGCTGCCAGATCGAACACATCAAGGAATGCACGGCCGTTGACATGCGGGGCTTCGCCGTAGGTAAGTGCTGTGAGATCGTCATGCCGGCTCATGATCTCGCCGATACCGCACCAGAAATCCGGATACAGGCGGAGAAGCTGACGGATATGATCTGCGGCGAAGCGGTCATTCCCGTTGATGCCGCATAAGAAGGGAAAGAAGCGCTTTTTGATTTCCAGTGGCTGTGCCAGGAGTTCCTCCGCCAGGATGAAGTCCGTACCGGAATAGTAGTAACAGCGGCTGTCATTGCTCAGGTAATAGGAAGGAGCCATTTCCATGGTATCATCCCACTGCTTGGCAATGGGCATGCCGAAAATAACGGCATGGGAGACACCGGAAAGGTCCATGGCCCTGCACAGGGCCGGAAATCCGTCGGTATCCTCGAGAAAATCCGTAAAATGCAGATGGCTGTCTATGATGCTGTAGCGCACATCTTGCGTGGGTGGGACAATTTCAATATTCCGGTCGGTGGTAAAGGCAGCGGGTGCGGTTGTTGCGGAGGAAACAGTATCGGCTTCGCCGAGAGCGGCAGGCGGAAGCAGCATGGCTGCGGCTGCGGCAGTAGCGGCTTTCAGAAAAGAGCGCCTTGTCAAATTGGCCCCGGGATCGGATGATTTACGCATATAGTCTCACCCCATGAATAAGAATAAAAACATTATAACGGAATAAGGAAAAGCCGTAAAGAAATGGAACGGATTCTTCTTGCGCTTGGGACGCGGAAAGCAGACGTGGTATACTCTCTGAAGAAAGAACATGAACAGCAGTGCGCCGGAGGGGACAGGTATGGAGAAACAGCTGGAATGGATCCGAGGAGGCGGATATGAGGCAGGCCTTGCACCGGACAGGGGCGCTGCGGTCATGCGGCTTCGGTATCTGCCCGGGAATCACGAGATTCTGCGGGCGCCTGCATCCCGGGAAAGCTGGGAGGCATCCCCTTTTCTGTACGGCATGCCGGTGCTTTTTCCGCCGAACCGCATAGACGGGGGATGCTTTTCCTTTGGCGGCAGGACGTACCGGTTTCCCGTGACGGACAGGGAGCGGAACTGCTCGCTGCACGGCTCACTGCATCTTTCCACTTTCCAGGTGGAGGAGCAGGCGGAAGACCGGATCTGCATGGTGTATCGGGCGGATGCGGATCGTCCCTATGGCTGTTTTCCCCACGCGTTTACCTTCCGGATCCGGGCGGAAACCGGGAGCGAAGGCTTCAGGCATGAGGTGCAGATCACCAATCAGTCGGACCGGTGCATGCCGCTGATGCTGGGCTTTCATACCACGTTCCGGAGGCCCGGTGCGGCCGGGGACGCCGGAAATATCCGGCTTGGGCTTTCGGCTGACAGGGAAATTATGCGCGATCCGGTGCGGCTTCTGCCCACGGGAGAAGTGAGAACCGTATCAGAAACGCTGGAGCAGCTGAGGCAGGGATGCTTCCACCCGTGGCAGGGGACCCGGACGGTTTCCTGCCTGTACGAAAGCACGCCGGATATGCGCATGGTGCTGGAGCATCCCTCACACGCGTACCGTGTGGTGTATGAGACGGAAGGCTACCGCTTCTGGATGGTCTATGGCGGCGGAAGCCTGGACTATCTGTGCGTGGAGCCGCAGACCTGCATGATCAATGCCCCGAATACAGATTTTCCCCGGGAAGAGACCGGGTTCCGGTCTCTTGCACCGGGGAAAACAGCGGTATTCCGTATGAAGATCCATGTGGAAGCGGGAGCGGATGTCAGCGCTTGAGGAGTGTCTTGTGCACGGTGACGGATCCGATGCCCAGATTACGCACGGTATATCTGCCCAGGGAGGCAGGAACCACGATCACGTCCAGACTGTTCATGACATAGCGCAGGGAAGGATCCTCCACCGAGGCCACTTCGACCTTCTCTCCGTCCACCAGGGCAAGCACGTGGAACTGACCGTCGGTATCGTCCTCCATGCTGTCCCAGAAGATCAGATCACGCAGGGAGAAGTAGAGCAGATCGTGCTCGCCGACAATGATTTCCTTCCAGGGATTTCCCTGACTGTCCCTGCCTTCGCGCACCAGACCGCCGTGGTTGACGAGATTGTCCCGGACCCATTCAGAAGTGCGCTCCGGGTGGATGACGGCGCTGCCCATTTTCAGGTGAATCGGGCGCGGCAGGCCGGTCTGCGGATCAATGCGCTGGTAGTCATAGAGCTTGTAGGTATAGGATCCCACGGTGAGGCTGCCGATCTCCAGAATCACCTGGTTGCGGCCGGAGGCGTGCACGGTGCCGGCGGGGATCATGACCTGCGTGCCGGGCACGGAGGGAACCGCATTGATGTACTTTTCGTAGTCAATGAGTTCATGGGTTTTCTCGGCTCTGCGTGCTTCCTCAAAGAATGCCTCGCAGCTCCCGCTTTCCCGGAAGCCGAGGTAGGTCTTTGCGCCCTGGGCGGTGACGCAGACATAATAGCTTTCATCCTGCCGTCCCAGTTCGTTGTGCCGGGGCATTACATAATCCGCATCCGGGTGGCACTGGATGGACATGTTGCCGTTGGCATGATAGGTGTCATCATAGTTGAAGCGGATCGGGAAATAGCCGTGGAACTGTTCCATGGCCTGCGAGCCGAGCAGGGTTTCGCCCATGGCCTGCACAAAGGTGAAGAACGGCGCTTCGAATTCATGCCCGTCCAGGACAGCCACGATTGAGACTTCCATGGGGATCATGTCGAAGACCCAGGCGCAGTTGCGCATCTCGGAAGGCAGATGACGGAGGTGATGGATGTAGAATCCGCCCCATACGCCCTCGAGATAGACGGGGCGGCAGCGGAACGGCCGGCGGCAGAGCTCGGAGAACATCTTCTTCAGATCCGCAAAGGAGATCATCTGAAGGGACATGGGGTCATCCGCGCTGATATACCAGTCCATGCTGCCCTCACGGATCATGCTCCAGCGCACATCCAGCGCGTTTTCAAAGTCCACATAGTAGTTGCGGCGCATCATCAGGGAGTAGGGAAGGTCCTTCTCCGCGCCAACATTGCGGGCCTTGCCGTATTTGAAGTTCAGGGCCGCAGTGCGCGGGGTGATGTCCGCCCAGATGCGCACGTCATAGCAGCCGCGCAGTTCCTGTGCCAGAGTGCCCTGCCCGAACACGAGCAGGCCTTTTTCTTTGGCAAGACGGTCCTTCAGGGCGTTAACCTGATCAGTCTCCTGCAGTCCGGCGTAACCGCCCTCATACCGGCGGCCGTACAGCAGCACAGGGTCAATATCCCGGTCTTCGGGCAGGTATTCCATGAGCATCTCAGTCAGCACTTCCGGCTTTTTGAGCAGGGTGGAGGCGGAGATATACTCGACCTGTGTGTCTCCGATGACCTGCCGGATGACATTGATCAGCGCGTTCAGATCGGTGCCGGGATAGGCGTCAATGCCCACGTTCCGGCCTTCCCTGAGGAAGGAGGCAATCTTCCGGGCCGAGGGAATCATGCCGCGCTGTATGTCCAGGTCCATGTGCGGAACAGGGTTGACGGCGTCATGATCGATATAGGGATACGGATGGAACATGAAACTCATGGGCAAGACCTCACTTTTGTCAGAAAATGTGGAAAACAGGTGTCAGGAGAGCATTACGGTCTGTTCGCAGGCGGCCTGACCGAGGCAGGCAAAGCGGGCCGCGCCGCGCAGCGCTGCATCATCCAGGTGCTCCGTGACGATACAGGGAACCGGGAAGGAAAAATGGAACAGGTCTGCAGACTTGGAAATCTGTCCGCCCAGCACGAGAAAATCACAGCCGAGGTCCGGCAGAAACTGCCCGAGCATTGCGCTGAGGCATGTTCCGGTTTCCTCAAAAGCAGAGGCAGCCTGCGGATCCCCCTGCCGCGCAAGCGCGGCGATTTCCCGGACGGAAAGCGGACTCGGATACCGTGCGCATAGGGCGCGTGTGGAGACTTCGTCCTCGCAGATTCCGGACTTCCAGGGGTGATTCCAGAGCGTGAACGCCGGTGTGCGGGAAGCATTGACGCAGACCTTTCCGTCCCGCATCATGGCGAACCCGAGTCCGGTTCCGAGCATGACGCAGCAGGGCGATCTGCTGCCCCGCTCAGCGGCCTCCCCGTAAACGCCCAGCATGAAAGCTGTGGAATCGTGCAGGAAGCTCACCTCGGCATGTTCCTGTTCAAAGGGTGCGCGCAGGGAGCGGCCCAGAAGCGAGGGGAACTTGTGCTGCATATGACTGATGCCGCTCTCAAAATCAAAGGGCCCGGGAATGGAAATGCAGACCCTGCTGACTTCCTGCCGGCGGCGGGCAGACTCGAGCACGGAGAGCAGAACGCCGCAGATTTCCTCAAAGCTTCCGTCCGCGTGCGCCGGGGTCTGGCCCACGGTTTCCTCCTTCAGCCGGCCGTCCATGTCCGCGAGCGCGTACTTGACATAGCTCCCGCCGATATCCAGAAGAAGCATACTATACCTCCATCCTGCGGTCCGGGTCTACAAACTCACCGAACGTCAGAAGATACGGCGTATCAGTCAGCGGCAGGTTCTTGAGAAGAATGACGCCGTTTTCCGAGCTGATCTTCATGCTGTCAGGCAGAGTGTATATCACGCCGGACATGAGGTCAATCAGTTCCATGGGCCGCTCTTCCCCGGGAAGCGCCAGGGAGACGGTTCCCTCATAGGTTTCACGCATCAGGTCCGCGGCTTTCCAGAAGGCCAGGGCCTGGCCGCCGGACTGCTTTTCAAAGCCCAGCATGACCAGCTGCGAAGACGCGTCATCGGTACCGAACACTCTCGGGGACGGTTCCACCTTGCGGATGACAGGCAGGTCACAGGGCATGACGTCTTCCGGGAACAGCGCGGTCAGATGCTGAAGCGCGCGGTAGGAAAGCTTGGGCGTATACGTGCCGCTGGCAATACCGTTTTCGTCAAACTCCGCGTGCAGAACGCCGAAGTATCCGAAGTCCTGCCAGGAGGCCTTGTCATTGCTTGTGCCGTTCAGGGCCTCGATCATGTCCATGGCGGTAAAGTGCGAGGTGAAGGTGACTTCGGAAGCGAGATCGATCAGACGGTGCCGCAGAAGGTACTTGGCCTGCTTGACCTCGTTCCAGGCCCCGCCCCGGAGCGCGCCGGCACCCCTGGAATCGGACTGGGTTCCGCTTTCCCCCTGAATGATCTGCAGCCAGGGCGAATAGCGGCTGATCAGCGCGCGCAGGGCGCGGATCTGCTGCAGGGAATCCAGCTCATCGGCCATGTACCGGTGGAAGGACAGGGCCTCCACGTGGTCGGCAAGCCCGCAGTCAAGCATTTCCCTGGTATAGGGCAGGTTGACATTGCAGAGCACGCCGGCAATGACTTTCGCTTCCGGATCGGCGGCATGAATGACATCTGCGGTTTCCATGGCAAACACCGCGTATTCGCTGGCGCTGACTCCGTGCTTCCAGCACCATTGTCCGTCCGGCTCATTCCAGACCTCCCACCAGCTGACACGGGTATGGAAATGCTCCACCAGCGCGCGTACATAGGCCGCCCAGCCCTGCTTCTCCTCTTCCGTGTGAATGGGCGGGCAGCCCACAGCACCAAAGTACTGCGCGGCTTCTTCCGTGTACAGATCATTGCCGTAGCACAGACAGATCCAGGGCTCCTGACCCTGGGCGATGAAACGGTCGACAAGTTCATCCAGCCATGCAAAGTCATAGACGCCCTTTACGCGCTCAGTTCTCTGCCATCCGGACTGCAGACGGATATAGTGTACGCCGGTGGCGGCTACCGGGGCATAGGCGTTTTCAGGCTCAAAGGCCCTGCGGTCCAGCTTTTCAAACCCGAGCCCGATACGCGAAGGCCCTATGGTCTTGGCATCCGCCGGCCGGATCCGGCCGCTTTTTAACAGTCTGTCCATCTTTCTCCTCCTCAGACAACATGGAATTCAATACCGAGCATCATGGCAAGGTCGCGGACGGCTTCGGTCCAGTCACCGTCCGTGATCCCGTAGTGCTGGGTGACGCCCTGCCGGATCAGCTGTGAGAAGAGCTGGCGGCAGTCTTCGCCGACGGGTCTGAAATGGCTGTGGGAATAGGTGGCCAGGAAATGGTCCGTGTGCACGGCTTCCACCTGGGAGAGCACGAACTGGAATTTTCCGGTCTGCTGCGAACAGTGCAGCATGGTCTTGCGGCCCTCCGGGAACACATACCAGGCAAAGGGCGCGCCTGCATACTTCCATTTGGTCTTGGCAAAGCGCACGTCCGAGGAAATCTTGCAGCGCCCTCTTGGATCGGTATAGTCGTTGGGCCCGGCATGCCCGGCGTCAAAGGTCTGGCTGGGAAGATCGATGTGGAAGGGCTCAATATAGTTGACATGCTGTCCTGTGAGCCATTTCAGGGCAAGGCTTGCCACACCGCTTCCGATGTCGCCCTCAGGCACCACGTGCACCCGGGTGTCCGGGGAGGTGGGCCAGAAGCCCGGACGCAGGCCGATATGCTGGAACAGCACGGTATCAATGTCATTGAGCACAAGCAGGTCCAGGTCATACTTTTCGCTGAGCCGCTCCATGGCCATGGAGGCGCGTACGGATGCCAGAAACTTCTCCATGTCCACATTGGGCAGGACTTCATACTGTGATGCGATGCGGTTCATGACAGCGCGTGCGTCGGCATCGGAGACGCGGTTGACTTCGTCTTCCAGCTCCGCCACGGAAAGGAAGCGCATTTCCGGACCGATCTGCGCAAACAGGTCATAGACATTGACATAGGTGCTCCACATGACTTCGTTCATGCAGGCCAGCAGGCCGAAGGTGGCCTGACGGAAGAGGGAACGCGCTTTTGCGGCCTTTCCGAAGGTCTGCGTGCGCGCAAGAATCTCCTGCCAGGTGCCCACGAAGGTTTCCAGCATCGGGCGCTGGAAGCGCTGGATGGAACCGCTGGCCTCCAGGGACCCCACCAGTCCGCCGCAGCACAGGTACTCGGCAAACTCATCGTCATCGTGCGTATCCTTGAGCTGGATGGAATCCCGCATGCGGTGGCAGAAGAGGACGGGACATTCCGGCATGTCCCGCAGGAAACGGATCCACGCAAAGTCTTCGGCCCAGGACAGATAAATGGCAAGCACGAAATCCACCTTGTCCGCCGTGAACAGGTCGATGGCTTTCTGGACATCATTCCGCGTCCACACGATACCGGGGAAGGAGACGTCAAAGTGCGAGGACATGTCCTTCAGCATCCAGGCTGCTTCATTTTCCTTGCGTTCCCTGTAGGAACCGCGCGCAGTACCTTCGCCGATGGCGGCAAAACGTTCCGGGGAGATCAGAAGCAGTCCCATGGAGGGTCTGCGGTCATAATTCAGCATTGCAGTGGCCTTCTTTCTGTGTTGGTTCGTGTCGGCGGGGCATGCATCCGGCGCCCGGCCTGTCAGAGGGCAGGTTTTTCAGGGATTCTTCGGATAAGAGAGGGCTGCCCGAAAGGGCAGCCCCCGGTTTATACAGGGTCTATGAATTTGTTAATCGCCGCCCATGATCTGAGCATAGGCCTCGGCGCCTTCCTCAATGACCTCTTCCAGTCCGCGGGACTTGAGCTGTTCATACTTCTGGAAGAACTCATCCACGCTCACCTGGCCGGCCACGCACTGATCGCGCAGAGCGCATACGCCGGAGGAACCGATGATCAGCTCACCGCGATACTCGTTATAAGCGTCGGTCTCCAGGGTCGGAGGCATTGCATAGTAGTGTCCCTTGTTGACGCCCTCGTCGTTGAGGCCGTTCCAGAAGGACTGATAGGCCGCATTCAGGGTTTCCAGGGATTCGCCTGCAAACAGGCACTGCATGAAGGCGCTGGTCTGCCACATGCCGCCGAAGGGCTCGAATTCCATACCGATGGTGCGGTAATCGGTGAAGCCGTTCTTGACGATGGCGGTGTTCATGGTGGGCTGGCCGTCCACGAGGGTGTAGGTCAGGCCTTCAATGCCGTAGTTGTACAGATTGATGCCTTCCTCGGAGAACTGCCAGTTGTAGAACTTCATGAGGTCTTCCACCTTGCCGCGGTTCTTGGCAGCCACGGTGATGCAGTTCAGAGGAGTGACAGCCTGGCGCTCCTGCAGCCAGCACTCGCCGTCAGGTCCGGTGATGGGAGCCACGCACTCGAACAGTGCGTCTTCGATGCCCATGGTCCAGAGCTCTTCGGTGTGGGTCTGGGACATCTGAGCCCAAGTGAAGCAGGAAGCGCAGATGTTGGCGGACATGGTGTTGTACATATCAGCCTGCTTGCGGGTGGCGAACTCGGGATCGATGATGCCGTCCGCATACAGTTTCTGGGCTTCGGTCAGGAACTTGCTGTAGTTCGGATGCTCGTACACCATGGTGTAGGTGCCGTCATCCAGCACGCAGAACTGTGCGTCGTTGGAAGCCTTGATGCCGAACGCGTTGAGCAGGGCATGCAGGGCACGCTCGCCGCTCTCGCCCATTTCCAGAACCAGCGGGATCTCATCGCTGGCGTCGCCGTTGCCGTTCACATCATTGTCGCGGACGCCGTACCAGAAGGCTTTCCACTGCTCCCAGGTGGAAGGGGTATCGAAGTCGATGACGCCCTGCTCCTTGAGCTTGAGTGCCCAGTCCTTGCGGAAGGTCATGGACTGGGAACCGGGAACGTTCACGATGGTGGGGATGGCATAAATGTGTCCGTCAGCGGAAGCCCAGCTGGAAAGCCGGTCACCCACGGCTGCGACCACATTGGGGATCAGGTCCAGATATTCATCCAGCGGGATGATGGCGCCTTCAGCGGCCAGGGCGGCAATGCCGAACGCACCGGGCTGAATGACGTCAGGCAGGTTATCCGTGCCGCCGGCCAGGATCGTGGATACCACGGTGGCATAGCCGTCGGAGGTACGCCAGTCGATGTCGAAATGGACACCGGTTTTCTTCTCAACGGAGGGGAGATAGTAACCGCCGTCAAAGGTGGTCGGATACTGGTTGTAATGGATGCCGACCATGCTGACGTTCAGGCCGCCGTCAACATAAAAGCTTTCGGACGGCTGCAGATCTGCGTCGACCCACCAGTTGGGCTCCAGGCCGCCAACAGGGTCTACGGATGTGGCCAGGGCTGCGGATGAGATCATCAGCATGCACAGTGCCAGGACAAGGGACAGGATCTTCTTCATGTCGTTTGCCTCCTTCGTAAAAGGTAACAGAGAGATGGGAAACAATATGTTCTCGGCCCGCCACAGCGGACCGGGAATGCCTTTGTCAGCCCTTGACCGATCCCAGCATGACACCGGACACGAAGAACCGCTGGATGAACGGATAGATGACGATCATCGGGACCATGGAGACCACCAGAACGGCGTTCTTGACCTGGGTGGACAGGGCGGCCACGCCCTTGTGGTCTGTGGTCTGGCTCAGCGTGGACAGGTTGCTGGTGGAGCTTTCCGCCGCAAGAACCAGGCTCTTCAGCTTGAGCTGCAGGGTATGCTTGCTGGTGGAGGAGATCAGGATCAGGGGGTTCATGTAGTCGTTCCAGTGTCCGACGATCACCCACAGCGCCACCGTGGCCAGCACGGGCTTGGACAGCGGAATGATCAGGCGGAACAGGATGGTGAAGTCATTGGCGCCGTCAATCCGGGCGCTTTCCACCACCGAGATGGGGATGGAATCGAAATAACTGCGGATGATGACCACATTGTAGGCGCTGATCAGGCCGTTGAGAATCAGGGCCCAGAGCGTGTCGTACAGTCCGAGGTTCTGGATGGCCAGGAAAAGCGGGACAATGCCGCCCTGGAACCACATGGTGAACATGATAATGATGGAGTAGATCTTTTTCCCGTAAAACTGTCCGAAGGCCAGGGGATAGGCGGCGATGCACAGCGCCACCAGGGAGAAGACGCATCCGCCGAAGGCGACGAAAGCCGTGTTGAAGATGGAGCGCCACAGCTCATTGTCGGCAAAAATGGTCTTATAGGCCTGGGGATTGTAGCCGATGGGGTAGAAGGTGACATTGGCGGCCATGACCTGCGTTTCGTTGGACAGGGAAATGGCCAGCACATTCAGCACCGGGTAGATCAGGAAAATGAGCAGGATGGCCATCAGCACTAAATTGCAGACATTGAAGATCTTCTCACCGCGGGAGCGCTTGATGAAATCATGCTGCTTTTTCTGCTTTTTCATGGAACGGGCATCAGCCTGCGACATGCTTTCACGCTCCTCTCAGAACAGCGAAGTTTCGGAGAACTTCTTGCTCACGGTATTGGCAATGATGACCAGGATCACAGAGAGCACGGAATTGAACAGACCGCCAGCTGTAGCCAGACCGTACTTGTGGCTTTCCATGCCGACCTTGTAGACGTAGGTGGGCAGCATCTCCGAAACCTGCAGGTTCAGGGTGTTCTGCAGCAGGTAGATCTTGTCAAACACGCAGTTGAGCATCTGACCGATCTGCATGATGAGAAGCAGGATGAAGGTGTTGAGAATGCCTGGAATGGTTACGTGCAGCGTCTGCTTCCAGCGGCCGGCGCCGTCAATCTTGGCAGCCTCATACAGGTTCATGTCAATGCCGGAGATGGCGGAGATATAGATAATGGCGTTCCAGCCCATGGTCTGCCAGACGCCGGACACGATGTTGATACCGTAGAAATAGTCCGGGATCGACAGGAAGTTCACCGGCGTGAGCCCGAAGAGCTTGTAGATCTTGGCCAGGGTGCCCAGGGACGGCGAAAGAATGTTGTTGATCATGCTCACCAGAACCACGGTGGACACAAAGTGCGGCATGTAGGAGATGGTCTGCACCACTTTCTTGTAGGGCACATTGCGCACTTCGTTGAGCAGGAGCGCGAAGATCAGCGGTGCAGGGAAACAGATGGCAAGACTGAGCAGGTTCAGGGAGAGCGTGTTGCGGATGTACTGCCACAGCTCCGGACTGGACAGGAGACGCTCGAACCATTTGGTGCCCACGTACTTGGAGCCTTCGAATCCCTTGAGCAGCTTGAAATCATAAAAGGCCGCCCGCAGATAGTACATGGGCAGATACTTGAACAGAGCCATGTACACGAGCACCGGAATCACCATCATATAGATGTACCGGTTTCTCCATATATTGCTCAAAACGCGCTTCCGCTTTGTCTTGGAAGTGAAGAAATTCAGCTTTTGAATATGGGGAGTGGACAATATCCCGGCCCCCTTTCGGAACGTCCGCTGGTGCAGCAAAACTCTCAGGTGCCCCTGAAAGCCCGCTGTCTATGAGATTGGTGTTATCATTCGCGGAAATTATAGCATACCCCTGAAAAATGTGCAATCATTATCCAATGTCTCCCAGAAAAAACAAAAATGCCGGGTAAAACCGACAGAATACCGACAGATACGGACAAATCAGCCCCTGTGCACGGACACAGGGGCATGCATGCAAAGTTTTCAGGAAACTCTCCGAAGAAATTTGTGACAGCTCCGGGGAAAAGCGTCAGCTGAGCAGGTCTTTTTCCTGGAGCCAGCGCAGAAACTGAAGAAATTCTGTGGATGATGCGCACTCGGCGGCGTCCATGAGCCGCTTTTTGCGGTACTGAAGTGCACTGGCTGTAAGGAAAAGAGTCTGCCGCATGCTTTCCATGGACTGGCGATGGAGCAGTCCGTGAAGAAGCTGAAGATCCGTTTCATCGCACGCGCTGATCAGGGATTCTCCGCGCAGGAGCATGGAGGCTTCCCTGTCCGCATAGAAGTTCACCTGACTCACAAAGGCGTCGGTTTCCGGCGGCGCGGACCAGTCCTCCAGGCAGTCCGGATGATTTCCGGTGGACGCGCGCACGATCAGGCGCGATCGGACACGCATGGAAACGCTGGAGGTGACAGTCTGCCGGCTGAGGAAGGAATAGAGGATGACAGCCTGGCGACCGAGCTCTGAGTGATCCAGGGTGATGGTGGTCAGCGAGGGCGAGATGCGCTCGGCAATGCGCGAGGATCCGAAGGTGGCCACGTAAAGATCGTCCGGAACGGAAATGCCGTCTTTGCGGAGCAGGGAAAGCAGGGAAACGGCGGCAATGTCATTGGCGCAGATCACGGCATTGAAGCGGGAGACAGCGCCGGAAAAGGAACGGTAGCATCCGTTCAGGGAAGCGTAATTATAGAAAATGCTCTCCTCCCAGGACCTGGCGCGGGAGCGGCAGTAGTTCTGGAAATAGCGCATCTTGATATTGTCCGCGGAGGAGTTGGGGTTGTACCCGTACAGCGCGATGCGGTCGCGTCCGCAGGATTCAAGATAGGTGACCAGGTGATGCATGGCTCCGACATAGTCCATCCGCACCATGCCGATGGGCAGGGTGGTTTCGGAGGGATCAAAGGAGATAAACACGGATTCAATGCCGTGCTGGGAGAAAAAGGCGAGGGCTCTGGGCATCCAGGATACGGAGGTGCCGATGACAATGAGCATGCGCCGGGAAGACGTGAAAAGCGCGTCATAGTCCACGGTCTCGTAGGCGCGGGCATCAATGGTCTGAACCTTGTATTTGCGGCGGGAGGCCTCCTGCATGATGCCGTCCAGGGTCTGTCTGGCCCACAGATAGGAGCGGAAATTCGGTTCCGTGAGCACGGGGATGAGCATAGGGTCACCTCTTTGTTTTCAGCACTCATGCTATTGTAATCTTTTGCTTCCCTGCAGGCAAGTCAGGCAACGCGGACACAGAAAAAACGGGAAAAAATCCGGAGTTTTTGGTCTGTTCCGGGTCTGTGCGGCATGCTATACTTTCCTTAATACAAGGATACTCTGCCCGGCTGACCAAAAAAGAATGAGGTGACACGGATGAACGTTGTGACTGTCGCTGATGAAATTCTGAATTTTCCCTCCTATGCATTTGCGCCGCCTGAAGCATACCCCATGTTTGCAGAAAACCGGGTGCATCAGCGTTCCAGCGGAAATCCCTACCCGAACCGGGTGGTGACGCGCGTGGACCGCTCGGAGCATATCATGCGCCCGGTGCGTGTAGTTACCCTGGAAAATGCCTATCTGAGAATACAATTGATGCCGGAGTACGGAGGCCGGATCTATTCTGCGCTGGACAAGCGCACGGGCTATGATTTCTTCTATAAGCAGCATGTCATCAAGCCGGCACTGATCGGCATGCTGGGCAACTGGATTTCCGGCGGCTGCGAGTTCAACTGGCCGTGCCATCACCGCCCAAGCACCTTTATGCCGGTGGACGTGGCGGTGGAGCGGTCGGAAGACGGAAGTGCGACGGTATGGATGAGCGAGCATGAGCCGCTGGACCGGATGAAGGGCATGGTGGGTATTTCCCTGGCTCCCAGCGAGGCGAGATTTGAGACGCGGGTCCGGCTCTTTAACCGCACACCGGAGCGCCACTCCTTCCTGTGGTGGGAGAATGCGGCTGTGCCGGTGCATGAGGATTACCGGCTTGTGTTTCCCTCTGATGTCCATTATGTACAGTTCCATTACAGGAAAAGCGTGACCACCTATCCATTGGCCAGCGGCATGTACAACGGCATGGATTTCGGTCAGGAAAGAGATCTGTCCCGGCACGGGAATACCCGGCGTCCCACTTCCTTCTTCTGTGCGGCCACGCGCTACAACTTTTTCGGCGGCTATGATGAGCGCAGAAAGTGCGGCGTGATGCATGTGGCGGACCATACCGTTAGCGTAGGCAAGAAAATGTTCACATGGGCCTACAGCCAGCTGTCACGGAGCTGGGAGAAGGCGCTGACGGATACGGACGGGACCTATGCGGAGCTGATGGCCTCCTCCTATTCCCTGAACCAGCCGGACTTTGCCTGGCTTCAGCCCTATGAATCCCGGGCCTTCAGCCAGACCTGGTATCCCGTAGGCGCCATGGGTGTTCCTCTGTGCGCGGAGCGTGACTGTGCCGTCAGCGTGCATGACGGGAAACTGTATCTGCAGGCCACCAGGGGCATGGAGAATATCCATGTACAGACGGATGATGCGGAAGTCACCTGTACGGTCTGCCCGGAGAACATTCTGGAGATTGAGCTGGACCATGAACCGGACAGCATCCGTGTCCGGGATGCGCAGGGACGGGAAATCCTCTGCTGGAAGCGGGAAGGGCAGGTCCGGGAAGCGGAGCTGCCGGATACGCTTCCGGACAATCCGACGCTGGACATGCTGAAGGACGCCGAGGAAGCATACCTGTGCGGTGTGCATGTGGAGCAGTACAGGGATCCGGGCATTTCTCCGGACGCCTATTATCTGGAAGCGCTCAGGCGCGAACCGGAGTATGTGCCGGCGCTCACGGCCATGGCCCGCTTTGAGCTGGCGCATATGCGTCCGGAAAAGGCTCTGGAATACTGCGGGAGAGCCTGGAAGCGAGTGACCATGCGCAATTTCCATCCGGAGAGCGGTGAGATCCAGTATCTGATGGCGCGCATTCTGGAAGAAACGGGCAGGTTCACAGAAGCCTGGGAATGGTATATGCAGTCCGCCTGGGCAGGGGATACGCGGGGTGCGGCCCTGACCCGGGCGGCCATGCTGGACGGACGGTTCGGGCACTGGACGGATATGGAGGAGCATGCGCGCCAGGCTCTGGAAGTGCAGGCCGGCAATGATACGGCGCAGTTTCTCCGGGTGCTTGCCCTGAAACAGATGGGATGCGGACAGGAAGCCGGACAGGCGCTGGAAGGCCTGCTCGGCATGGACCCGCTCCATGTGCCGGCGCGCCTGCTCAGAAGCGGGGCAGAGCCCGCGTTCTATGACAGCCTGCGCAGCAGTCCGGCCCAGTCCGTACTCGATACGGCGGAGGAACTGACGGAGGCGGGCTTTGGCGCGCTTGCCCTGGAAGTCCTGGATCATCTGCCGGACAGAGAGCGCACCATGATGACCGAGTATGTGCGCGGATATCTGCAGGACAGGTGCACAGCCTGGAAAAAAGCGGGCACCTGGCATGTGGGTCCTGCCTATCCCCGGCGGCGTCTGGAAAAGAGAGCGCTGGAGGCGGCGCTGCGCGCGCGGCCGGATGATGTGCAGGCGCTCGATCTGCTCGGCTGTCTCCTGTATGACCGCGGGCACTGGAATGAGGCGGCGGATCTTTTCCGGCGCGCCGCGGAAGGCGCACCGGATGATGTAATGCCCCGCCGCAATCTTGCCGTGGCCCTGTATTCGCACCTGAACCGGCGCGGGGATGCACAGACGCTTCTCAGCTGGGCGGTGCACGCGCATCCGGAAGATCAGCAGCTGCTGTACGAATGGGCGCATGTCATGCTGTCCACGGGCCAGGATCCGGCAGAAGTGGCCGAAACCCTGGCCGGTCAGGAAAATCTGCGGGAAGACCTGATCCTGGAAACATGCATGGCGCTGAACCTGGCCGGCCGGTATGCGGATGCGTACGCGGAACTGGAGAAGCATGACTTTGTTCCCTGTGAAGGCGGTGAGCATGCCGTGGCCGAGCAGTATATTCATGCGTGCATGGGACAGGGTCTGGAGAAATGCCTGGAAGACCGGCTGGAGGAGGGCTGTGCCTGGTTCCGGACGGCTCAGGAACTGCCGGAGCACCTTGGTGCCGGGCTGTGGAATGATGTGCTGGTCATGCCTGCGCAGGTCTTTGAGGCCTGGTGCCTGGAAAAGCTCGGCAGGGACAGCGAGGCGCGGGAAATCCTGGAAAAAGTCGCAGGCGCGCCTACGGATTCGTTTACATTCATGCATCTTCCGGAAATGCGGACCTGGCAGGCCGCGGCACGGATACTGCTTGGCAGGCGGCCTGAGGCGCTGAATCTGATCGCCCGGATCCTGAGGGAGCAGGATCAGGCGGAAGGCCGCCGGGACGCCGGATACTACAGAACCACGCCATTCTTTATTTCCTATATGGAGCAGCCGGAGCGGCTGCGCGGCGCGGCCTGCGCCTGGCAGCGCGCGCTTGCCCAGGCAGTGCTGGGCAACCGGGAACAGGCGCAGCAGGAGGCCCTGCGCTCTCTTGAGCTCTGGCCGGTAAATCTCTATGCGCGGACGTTTGTGCGCTTTCTTGAAAAGACCGAAAGGAGAGAGTGACATGACCAGTCTGAATGGAAAAACCATGGATTATGCGCTTGATGAAAACGGAATGCACGCATCCCTGAAATTCGCGGACGGAAGCGAGCGGGTGGAGGAGTGCGGGCATATCTGGAAGCTGATCTATTCCGTGCCGGGCACGGAGTTTGCGGAAAGACCGGTGTTTCAGGAGCATCAGGCGCCTGGCAGCGCCTGTGTGCGCGCGGATGCGGACCGGCTGACCCTGACCTACGATTCCCTGACCGGTGCGGACGGGGAACAGCTGGACGTGGGCCTGGAAATCTGTCTGCAGATGACCAATCGCGGCCTGCGCATAAATGCGCGTGTGGAGAACCGGGATGCGCGCATTGTGGTGCAGGAGATTCAGCTGACGCCGGTATCCGGCGTGCGTTCCCTGAACGGGGATCCGGAACACGACTTTCTTGCCTGGCCCCGGGACCTGGGCATCCGTGTGCCCCGTCCGGCATTCAATGATCTGTCCACCTATGCCGGGTTCCGCAAGTATGAGCGGCATGACCAGTATCATACGGACATGGACGCGCTGTATCCCAGCGGGCAGGCCTCCATGCAGTGGTTCGACTGGTACAGGGAGGAGATGGGACTGTACATCGGCTCGGAGGACACGGCCCATGAAACCCATGGCCTGCACGCCGAGCGCGACACCCGGAAAAATCTGCTCCGCTTCGGATGCATTTATTATCCCATGCTGAGTGCCGGCCGGAGCTATCAGAGCCCATGGATGGACATATACCCGCACGCGGGCGACTGGCACGCGGGGAGCCGCATGTACCGTGCGTTCATGGAGAAAAAGAGCGGGTATGTGCCGCCGGAACGTCCCGACTGGTGCCGTGACATGACGGGCTGGCTGCGGGTAATATTGCGGCAGCACCACGGCGAATACAACTGGACCTATGCGGATATCCCGGCGCTCTGGGATGAAACGGAGGCGGCCGGGTTCAATACGCTGTATCTGCTCGGCTGGGAGCAGGGCGGGTTTGCCCGCATGTGGCCGGATTACGTGCCGGATCCCGGCGCGGGCGGAGTCGAAAAGCTGAAGGAAGGCATTGAGTATGTCCACAGCAGGGGCGGGCGCGTGGTCATGTTCCTGAGCTACCTGCTGGTGGACCCGAAGAGCCGGTTCTTCCGCGAGGAGGGCGGGAAGGATGTGCTCATGCAGTCCATCTGGGATGAGCCGATCCCGTTTGCCGAGACCTACAGCGGGGAGGGTACCTACCGGAAGATCGGGAACCCGCCCATGCCCATGTATGCCGCCTGCCCCGGTGCCCCGAAATGGCAGGAGAAGATGAAGTGGGCGGCCAGTCAGTGCCTGGAACTTGGTGCGGACGGCGTGCTCTATGACATCGGCGGATACTATGCGTATTTCTGCTTTGCGCACGGGCATACGCATACCCGGCCGTCCATGGCCTATGCGGACAAGGCGGCCAACTATGCGGGACTCAGGGCGCACGTGAAAAGCTACGGCAGTGACCGGGCCATTTTCATGGAACACAATGTGGATATCTTCGGCGCGAGCATGGACATGGCCCACGGTGTGTGCGTCTGGCCTGACGCGCGGCTTCTGACCACCCAGGGCGCGGAGGATCTTGCCCGTGCAGGAGAGGACAGCCGCCTGAGCGAAATGTATCGGTACACGTTCCCGGAGCTTCTGACCACAAACCGCGAGTGCGGACAGGACGAGGAGCATTACCGCGCGTATGCGGGATACAGTTTCCTGCTGGGCCTGCGCTTTGACATGACCATCTACCGGTGCTGCGGAAGTCTGAAGGATATACCGGCGTACACGGCCTACCTGAAGGAACTCAATGCGCTGTACCACCAGTATGCCAGATATCTGCTGGAGGGCAGATTTGTGGACCGGGACGGGTTCGAGTCAGACAATCCCTACGTGTATGTGAGGGGCTGGAAGGCAAAGGATGGCGGGCTGGCCGTAACGCTGTGGAACCCGACATCCAGGGAGCAGTGCGTGAAGGTGCGCACGGAGGACGGAAACGAAAAGACGGTGCATATCATGCCTGAGAGCGTGGACGTGGCCGTGCTGAAGGAGGCGCAGGAAGCATGATCCGAGCGTTTGAACCCCGGGATTTTCCGCGTGTGCTCGAGATATGGAACACGTGCGTGCGCAGCGGAGAGGTCGTGTATTTTGAGAGCGATCAGGCCTATATGGAGCGGAAGGTGCTGGGAGACCCGAACCATGATCCGGCCTGCTTCCTTGTGTATGAAAAGGACGGGAATATAGCGGGCTTTATCCACGGTGTGTGCAAGAAGGTCTATCTCCCGGGAGAAACCAATGAGAATTCGCCGGGATACATCACGTTTGTGTTTGTGGACCCGGCAGAGCGCTGCCGGGGGATCGGCTCAGCGCTGCTGGAGGCAATGCTTGCCGAATTCCGCAGGCGCGGAAAGAAAACCGCTGCACTGTGCAATGACAATCCGGTAAACCTGGACTGGCATATACCGGGAACACCGGGGCATGATCACAATAATGCGCCGGGCGTGGACGTGGAAAGCAGGGGATATGAGTTCTTCCTTTCGCGCGGGTTCCATGAACAGGACCGGGAAGTCGCCATGTACCTGAACCTCAGGGAGTACGTGCCCTGCCCTGACCTGGACGCGCGCCGGCAGAGCCTGCGCAGCCAGGGCATTGAGACCGGAAGGTATGATCCGCATCTGGGCTATGATTTTGACCGGCTCTGTGACCGGGTGGGCAGCAATTATTGGCGAGCGGTGCTTGCCTCTGAAACAGCCTGTCACCTGGAAAACCGGCCCAACACGGACATCCGGTTCCTGCCCTGCGGCAAGGTGCCCGCGGGCCCGCGCCCGCTGCTGGCCGCCACCTGCGGCGGATATCTGGTGGGATTCACAGGCCCTGTGGATCTTCAGGAGAGCGGCCGCGGATGGTTCTGCGGCATATGCACCGATCCCATGTTTGAAAAACGCGGCATTGCCACGGTGCTATTTCACCTGCTGATGCAGGAGTTCATTGCCGAAGGCGCGGCGTTTTCCACCCTGTTCACGGGCGTGGAGAACCACGCACAGAAGATATACCTGCGGGCAGGCTTCCGGCCGGTGCGCCGCTTCGCCATGATGTCAAGAGACCTGTAAGGGCAGAAAGGGACGGCATGAAATACTCAGTCTGTTTTTCGGCGCAGGCTTCCGGACCGGTCAGGTATGCGGCCTCGGAACTGAAACGGTATCTGTGCGCTTCCCCTTCCGTGGAGGAAGTGCAGATACAGGGCAGTGAGGGCATCCGGATCCGGCTGAGCGAGTCCGCTTCGGACCTGACGGGCGGCGCTTTCCGCATACGTGCGGATGCCTCCGGTGTGCTGGTGGAGGCCGGGGACGGTGCGGGTGTCGTCTACGGCGCGCATGCGCTGCTGGAAAAGATGGGCTACCGCTTTCTCGCCGTGGACTGCGACGTGATTCCCGATCTTCCCGCCGAGATAAAACCCGGGGAAGAGGTTCAGAAGCCTGCGTTTCTGGCCAGGGAGCTGTTCTGGCGTGAGGCCATGGACGGGAGCTTTGCGGTACGCCTGCGCCTGAACTCAGCCAGGTCCACGATCCGTCCGGAGCAGGGCGGAAAAATGATGTTTTACAATTTCAGTCATACCTTTGATGCGCTGGTCCCCGTAAGCCGCTGGTATGACACGCATCCGGAGTATTTCTCCGAGGAAAACGGGGTCCGGCTGCGGGAGAAGACCCAGCTGTGTCTGACGAACCCGGATGTGCTGCGGCTGTGCACCGAAGGCGTGCGGGCCTGGGCGGATGCGCATCCGGAATGCGACATCTTTTCCGTATCCATGAATGACTGGTATCATCCCTGTCAGTGTCCTGCCTGCCGGGCAGTGGACGAGGCGGAGGGCAGCCACGCCGGCACCGTGATCCGGTTCGTCAATCAGGTGGCGGAGCAGGTGGAGCGCACGCATCCCGGGATCCGGATCCATACCTTTGCCTATCTGTACTGCCGGCGTCCGCCGAAGCTTACCCGTCCGCGCGACAATGTGATCGTGCGGCTGTGCTCCATTGAATGCTGCTTTTCGCATCCGATCCGCGCATGCCGGCGCGAGCATGGCGGGATCGACGTGCAGTATGGGTCGGCCGCCGGCTTTGCTGTGGCGCCGGCGAACGGGGAAAGCTATCTTCAGGATCTGGAAGGCTGGTCCAGAATCTGCCGGCATCTGTTCATCTGGGATTACACCACCAACTATGCCAATTACCTGCTTCCGTTCCCGAACCTTGATGTGCTTCAGGAAAACCTCCGACTGTTCCGGGACTATCGGGTGGAGGGCGTGTTCGAGCAGGGAAACTTCTCCCTGGGCCGGTCCTCGGCCCTGGGTCCGCTGAAGATCTATCTGCTGGCCAAGCTTCTGTGGAACCCGGATGCGGATGTGGAATGCCTGATCCGGGAATTTGCGCAGGGCTACTGGAGGCAGGCAGCCCGGTTCATGCTGGAGTATGTGGAACTCTGGCGGCATGCCGCGGGCGATGCGCACGTGGGCATCTATGACATGCCGGACGCGCCATGGCTCACGGACACGCTTCTGGAAAAAGCGGAAGGACTGCTTCACAGGGCACTGGAGGCTGCCGGGGAGGATACGGTGCGTGAGCGGGTAAGGCGCGAAGCGCTCTCGGTCCGCTATGCCGTGCTGGTCCGGGAAGACCCGGAAGACGCGGGGCACGCCGGACGTGTGGACAGTTTTCTGCGGGACGCGGCGGAACTCGGGATTACGGAACTGTTTGAACGCAAGGACTGGGAGGATACCGCAGCGTGTCTGAAAAAGAGCCGGTATACAAGGGACCGGGCAGATGTGCGCGGCATATCGTATCCCATCTGAAATGAAAGGAGGCAATGGTCATGTATCAGTCCAGACTGCATATCACCAATGGCGTGATCTCCCTTGCGCTGGACGCGGAGAGCGGGGAAGTGCTGGAGTTTGTGCGGGAAAAAACAGGGGACAATATCCTGAAGAACCATATCCAGGAGGCGGGCCCGATTCTCGACGGAATGCTGTCCATGCCCGGCGGGGATGTGCGCTTTACGCTTCCGCGCCATAAGGAATTCCGGAAGGATGCGTCCCTGAAACCGGTTATCACCCTGCGTCAGGGTGATGGCGAAGCGGAGGCTGAGCTGTACTATCCCAGAGTGATGGTGAAGGAAGAGCCGGCGGCGCTCTCAGCCAGGGTGTACATCTGTCTTGAGAAGGACAGCTGCCGGTCCGTATGGCAGCTGAAACTGTGCAATGAAACCGGATATGAAGCCTGTGACATTGCATTCCCGGCCCTGGACGGTATCTGGCTCGGGGAAAGCTATGCGGACAACGTGCTTGTATATCCGCATTTTGCCGGCTGCCGGATGGACAATCCCACCCGTCAGCTCGCTTCCAGCCCGAAGCTGATCCGCTGGAAATGGCAGAACTATCTGTATACGTATAACCTCGGTCAGGCCGTGGGCGAACGCGATGAACGCGGCGCGTATGTGCGCCGGCTGAACTATACGGGTGATGCATCCATGCTGTGGCTTGACCTGCATGATCCCGGAGAGAACGCAGGCCTGTACCTGGCCTGCCGGAACGAAAGCCATGTCATGAAGGGCCTGCGCATGGAATCCTTCGGCGAGGAGAATCCGGGCACAGGCCTGGCTGTGATCCACCGTCCAGCCCTTGGCGCGGGCGAGTGGGAGAGCGGGCAGTGCATTCTTGCCCTGCATGAAGGTGACTGGCACTGGGCGGCGGACGCATACCGGGCATGGTTTGAAACTCTGCCGAAGGCCCGGTTCCGGCCGCTGCGCCCCCAATGGTTTAACCAGAGCCCGGCACTCATGGCGCACTATGACTTCCAGTATCAGGAAGGCGGTATTGTGCACACGTTCCGGGATATCCCTGAGCTGATGCGCCAGGCCATGGACATGGGCATCAGTCATCTGCTGCTGGCCGGCTGGCATGAGGACGGGTTTGACTACGGGTTCCCGCATTATACGCCGAACCATCTGCTCGGCGGGGCGGATGCGCTGAAGGCGGCCATCCGGACGGTCAGGAACATGGGCGGACATGTGAGCTTCTATATCAATTCCCGCCTGTGCAATACGGCCTTTGAGGACGAACACGCCCTGATTGCGCGCAGCGCCATCATGCAGAAAAACGGCAGGCTCTGGACCGAGAAGTATGGCGCGGATGAGATTGAGTTTGCGTCCATGTGCATATCTGAGCCGGGCTGGCGGGCAAGATTGGTGGACACGGTGGATTACCTGGTGCATGAAATCGGGGCGGACAGTATTTATCTGGATCAGTTCGCCATGGCCACCTCCATCAAGTGCTATCATCCGGGGCACACAGAGCATGCGGGAAATCCCTGTGCCTGGAACCAGGGATATGAACACCTGCTGGAGGAGATACGCGAAAAGGTGCCGGAGGAAGAACTGGCCGTCCTGTATGAGGGCTGCAATGACATCTATGGAGCAAGCGTGGGAGGACAGCTGATTTCCGAGCTCCACTGCCCCTGGGAAGCCAGAATGCCTGAAGTCTACAAGTATACCTTCCCGGACCAGATGCTGGTGGACATGATGAATCCGCGCAGGCATTCGGCCATGCGTCCGGAGCATGTGGCCAGGCATTCGACGCAGCTTCTGCACAGGGCGTTTGTCATGGATGCATATTTCTGGTGCTATGATCTGGAATATGACAACAACTGGCGCGGAGATCCGGAACAGTTCCGGCGGCTGAAGCAGCTGGTGCGTCTGCGCCGGGAATGGCTGTCTCGCTACGGACACGGCAGGTTCCGGGACACGCAGGGACTCGAGGATCTGCCGGCACACGCGCTGGTCAAGCGCTTTGAGCTGGAGGACGGGTTCCTGATCGTATGTGCCAGCGAGCATCCGGAAAGCTTCAGCATTCAGGCGGACTGGCAGAGAACAGGAGAGGTATGGGCGGAAATCCTGACCGCATCCGAGCCGGAACCCCGTGCATGGGTGGTCTCGGCTGTAGACCGGATCCGCATCCAGGTTCCGGCGGAGGAAGCCGTCATAATCGCGGTGCACTGTGGAAAACAGACCGTGTAACACTTCTGAGCGTGGACAGAAAAAGGGCTGTCTCAAAACGTTTTGGGACGGCCGCTTTTCATCTGCGTCAGATATGGGAAAGGGCATATCGTCTATACGGAATCTTCCGGTAAATACTGCCGCGCATTGTCTGCATGTTCCGCACCACTCAGACGGTACTGCTGGGGGCTCAGCTGATGCTGTTTCCTGAACGCATTGCAGAAAACGCTTTCACTGGCAAATCCTGTGTTGAAGCAGATTTCCTTGACGGACAGGGTTGTGTATTTCAGCAGATAGCGGGCGGAGGCCATGCGCAGGTTTACCAGGTATTCATGCGGTGTATAACCGGTTTTCTGGCGGAATACCCGAATGAAATGGCAGGGGCTCAGGCCGGCTGTGGAGGCAAGCGTCTGTACAGTGACGCTTTCCGCAAAGTGCTCATTCATGTGCCCTATGGCCCGGTTCACGGCGCTGTCGTCCAGGGCAGCCTGCTTTCTCTCCGGCTGAAGCAGCATGAATTCCGTGAGCATGTCGTTGATGTATCTCGACAGAAGCGGCTCCCGGACCTGCCTGCTGTTCCGGAAGGCGTCAAGGATGCCCTGCAGAATGCGCAGTACAGGGCGGTCATCGCCCATGCTGAACACCTGTCCGAGCCGGGATGTGATCAGTCCGCAGTATTTCCGGGCCAGTACGCCGTCGAAGTGCAGCCACAGGCATGTGCAGCCGGAGGCGGTGGAATAGCCGTGCGGCAGGTAGCAGTCGATGAGCGCAAAGCATTTCTCGGGTATGGTCTGCCGTTTTCCGCCGCAGTCGAGCGTCATGCTCCCTTTCTGCAGATACATCAGAAGAAAGCTGTCAAAGGAACTGCGCTCGAGGTGATATCCTGGGGCGTACTCAAACATGCCGCACTGGAGCGGGTAGAAGAACATGCTCTGCGCGGTTCTGCTCGGCGCGTATACGTAATAATCGGATGACGGGGACACACCGGACTCAATGGATTTCATGGCATCCTCCTGAAATGTCGGGCGGGATTCTGCAGGTTTCATGACGGTGCACGCATCTGTGGGCATGAGTATAGCATGTTGCCGGAATATGAGCAATTCTTCGCAATGAAAGTCAGCATTCCGGAAAACAGTCCGTGCGGCATATATGGAACAGATCATTGAATCCGGCGGATTTATTCCTGGAAAAACCGGAAAGGGCAGGAAATGAAAATACCGCAATTTTTCTCAAACGATTGACAGAAAATCGAAATGCGCAGGTATGGAAAAACCGGTATAATACAATCACAGGTCAATCGTGAGAAAGAAAGGAATGCTGAGCATGCGAGATACAGTCAGTCTGATCGGGTATCAGCCGTCACCAGTTCACGATCTGGGCAATGATTTTTCCGGCACAGGCCCGTCCGGGGAGCACATTTCCTTCAACAGCTATTTCATGGAACGCGACGGAATGCCGTTTTTTCCGGTGTCCGGCGAAATCCATTACAGCCGGATGGATCCCAGGCGCTGGGAGGATGAAATCATCAAGATGCACATGGGCGGCGTGAATATTGTGTCCACCTATGTGTTCTGGAACCATGTGGAGGAAGAGGAAGGCAGCTTTGATTTCACCGGGCGCCGGGATCTGCGGCGCTTTGTGCAGCTGTGCGCAAAGCACGGCATGTATGTGATCCTGCGCATCGGCCCGTTTGCGCACGGAGAGGTGCGCAACGGCGGCATTCCGGACTGGATGTATGGGAAACCCTATGAAGTGCGGAGCCTGGATCCGGAGTTCCTGGCCTGTGTCCACCGACTGTATGCGCGTCTCGGCGAGCAAATGACGGGACTGTTCCATGAAAACGGCGGCCCCATTATCGGCGTGCAGCTGGACAATGAATACATGCACGCGGGTGCCGGATGGGAGATTACCACGGGGATTTCCAATGAATGGCTTCCGGCGGGCTCGGATGGGGAAGCGTACATCCTGAAGCTGCGTGAAATGGCTCTGGAATGCGGGATGAGGCCTGCGTTCTTTACCGGAACGGCCTGGGGCGGCGCGGCCTATTCTCCCCGGGTGCTGCCCCTCTGGGGCGGCTATGCCTACCGGCCCTGGATTTTCTATTCGCACAGCGGAGAGCATCCGGCTACCGAAGAGTATGTGTATGAGGACTATCACCACAACGGCGTGAAATGGGGAGACGACTTTGCCCCGCCCTATGCGCCGGAGGACCGGCCCTATGCCTGCTGTGAGATGGGCGCCGGCATGATGTGCTGCTATTATTACCGCTTTATCTACCCGTACAGGAGCGTGGATGCGCTGGCCAACATCAAGCTGGGTTCGGGCTGCAATTTCCTGGGGTATTACATGTTCCACGGCGGAACCAATCCTCTGGGCCGGCATGGCACATATCTCAATGAGTCCCAGGTGCCGAAGCTCAGCTATGACTATCAGGCGGCGCTGGGCGAGTTCGGCCAGGTGCGGGAGAGCTACAGCCGGCTGAAGACCATGCATTTCCTTACGCGCTTCTTCGGACAGCGCCTGGCGCCCATGGAGACCGTTCTTCCGGAGGGTGCCTCCGCCATCGAGCCCACGGACCTGGACACGCTGCGCTATGCGGTGCGCAGTGACGGGGAGAGCGGGTTCCTGTTCATCAATAACTTCCAGGATCACCGGAACATGCCGGCGAAAACGCACCGTCCGGTGCGCGTGGAAACCCGGAGCGGCGTGTATGACTTTGATATCTCCATCGCCGGGGACGAAAACGCCGTGCTTCCGTTCCACTTTGACATGGACGGCATCATGCTGGAGAAGGCGTATGCGCAGCCCGTTCTGCGCACGCTGATCGGGGAGCGGATCACCTATGTGTTCATGGTACCCGACGGCATGGACGGCGCGTTATGGTTCGAGGACGGCGCGGACCTGTCCGGCAGAGGGAACTGCTTCACTGTGAAAAAGGATGGCAGGCAGGTGGATATCCTGCTACTTACCCGCCATGAGGCGGACACACTGTTCCTGCTCCGGGACGGAAGCCTTGTGCGGACCGAAGCCGCGCTTCTGGAGGACGAGGCGGGCGCCCTGCGCCTGGAAAGCACAGAGGCGGAGAACCGCGTCTTCTGCTATCCCGCTCACCGGCTGGAAGGCCGGGCGGAGCGTCTTGAGGACGACGGTGTCTGGGGTGTATACAGGACATGCGCGGAAGAAAAGCAGATTCCGGTGCAGTGCACACCGGCCGCACCCTTCCGGTGGAGGCTGAAGGTGCCGGAGCGTGCGCTGGAGGGTCTGAAGGACGCGCGGCTGCAGATCCGGTATCGGGGAGATATCGGGATGCTGTTTATGAATGACCGGATGATCAGCGACAATTTCTGCAACGGCGATGTGTGGGAAATCGGCCTGATGGAGCATGAGGAGAGCCTTGACAGGGAAATGGTTCTGAAAATCGCGCCGCTTCGCGAAGGAGCGAAGGTGAATGTGGAATCGGCCATGGCAGCGCGCAATGAGGAAGTGCGTTCCAACACGGGTGAGCTGCTGGATGTCCGGGTCCAGCCTGTATATGAGATATGTCTGTAAGGAGTGAGCAGCATGGAAAGAGCAAGGGTATATGAACAGGTCGTCACCATTCCCACCTACAGAACGGGAGATCTGGAAAAGAATCCGCTGTTTATTGAAAAGCGTGCCTATCAGGGTTCCACCGGCAAGGTGTATCCCGTGCCGATCTGCGAGAAGATCAGCGAGACCAGGGAAGACGTGCAGTACCGGGCCGTGATCCTGGAAAACGATTACCTGTATGTCATGATCCTTCCGGAGCTCGGCGGACGCATCCAGCGCGCACTGGACAAAACGAATCACTATGATTTCGTCTATTACAATCAGGTGATCAAGCCCGCGCTGGTGGGGCTTGCCGGTCCCTGGATCAGCGGCGGCATTGAGTTCAACTGGCCGCAGCATCACAGGCCGTCCACCTTTATGCCCGTGGACTGCACCTGGCACGAGAACGAGGACGGATCGGCCACTGTGGTGATCGGGGAAACCGACCGGATCCACGGCACCAAGGGCAATGCCAGCATGACCCTGTACCCGGACCGTGCCTATATCGAGATCCGGGGAAGACTGTTCAATCCCACGGATTATCCGCAGACCTTCCTGTGGTGGGCAAACCCTGCCGTGTCTGTCAATAACGACACGTTCTCGGTGTTCCCGCCGGACGTGAATGCCGTCATGGACCACGGCAAGCGCGCCGTTTCCACGTTCCCCATCGCCACCGGCGAGTATTACAAGGCGGATTACTCTGCGGGCGTGGATATTTCGCGCTACAGGAATATCCGGGTGCCCACGTCATATATGGCTGCGCATTCTGACTTTGACTTTGTGGGCAACTTTGACGAGGGCAGGGATGCAGGGCTTCTGCATGTGGCGGATCATCATATCAGCCCCGGCAAGAAGCAGTGGACCTGGGGCTGCGGCGATTTCGGAAAGACCTGGGACAGGAATCTCACCGATGAGGACGGCCCCTATATTGAACTGATGACCGGTGTGTTCTGCGACAACCAGCCTGACTTTGCCTGGCTCAAGCCGCAGGAAGAAAAGAACTTTGTTCAGTATTTCATGCCCTACAAGACGGTGGGCCGCGTGAGCAATGCCACCCGGGATGTGGTCCTGGGTGTGGATTTCCTGGACGCAGAGGGCCGCGTGGTGGAGGCAAGCCCCTTCGAGTATGGCAGGGAAGCCGCTGAACGGGTGGAGAACCGGGCGGCCCGGGCACGCCTCAAGGTCTATGCCACGGGAACGTGGAAGCATGCTTCAGTGATCGCCTGGTCATCCGGCGTGGAAGTTTACCGGAAAACCGTCGATCTCTCCCCGGCAGCTGCCTTTGTGGATACGGTGGAAGGCCTGCGTGACTATCGGGTGGAAGTCCGGGATGAGCAGGGCAGTGTGCTGTGCGCGTACACGGAGTATGTGAAGGAGAACCGCCCCATTCCCGAACCGGCTTCCGTGCTGGGCAGCCCGGAAGAGATCCAGTCCCTTGAGGAACTGTACCTGGCCGGCCAGCATCTGGAACAGTACCGGCATGCCACGTATCTGCCTTCGGACTATTACCTGGAGGGACTTCGCCGGGATCCGACGGACATCCGTCTGAATAATGCCTATGGTCTTTATCTGCTCCGGAATGCGAAGACGGAAGAGAGCGTGAAATACTTCCGTGCCGCCATTGCCAAGCAGACCTGGCGCAATCCGAACCCCTATTCCGGAGAAGCCTGGTTCAACCTCGGTCTGGCTCTGGAACAGCTGGACAGACTGCAGGAAGCCTATGATGCGTTCTACAAGGCGACCTGGAGCGCCGAAACCGCCGGTGCGGCTTTCCAGCATCTGGCCTGCATCTGTGTCAGACAGGGCAGCATGCAAAAGGCGCTGCAGTTTGCGGATGAGAGCCTGTTCCGCGGCTGGCATGACATGAAGGCCCGGTCCCTGAAAGCCTGCATTCTCGGACGTCTGTGCCCGGACAGCGCGGAATATGCCCGGTTCCTGGAGGAAAGCCTTGCCATTGATCCGCTGTATCTCTCTCTGCTGCGGCGCAGTGCGGACCGGTCAGCCTTTGACCGTGCCACCGGCGGCAGGATTGAGGAATACCTGAATGTAGCCTACGAATATATGGGATTCGGATTCTGGCAGGAAGCGGCGGACACGCTGCGCGCATGCCCTGCTGAAGGCCCGATGAAGCATTACGCCCTGGCCTTCGCAGAAGGCCGAATGGGCCATGCGGACGCGGCCCGGAGCGCCGCGGAGAAGGGAGAGAGCATGTCCACGGACCTGTGCTTCCCGAACCGGCCGCTGGAAAAGAAGATCCTGGAATACGCGGTCTCCATTCTGCCCAAGGCACCCAAAGCGCATTATTTCCTGGGTGAACTGCTCTATGACCGGAAACAGTATGACGCGGCCATCTGTCACTGGCAGACGGCAGTGCGTGAGATGCCGGAACTGGCAAGCGCACACCGTGCACTCTCCATTGCCTGCTACAATCATGGGGACAGGAGCCTTGCGGCCGGAGAGATCGCCCAGGCATGCCGTCTTGAGCCCGGAAACAGCCGTTTCCTGCTGGAGCAGGAGCAGCTGCTTGACCGGCTGGAGCATTCGGTGAAGGAACGTCTGGCACTGCTGGAAGCCCATGCGGAGCTGATTCCGGACCGGTACGCGCTGATGCTGGCGTATGTGAAGCTGCTCAATCTGGACGGCCAGCATGAAAAGGCACTGGACCTGATGATGCATTACACTTTCCATGTATGGGAAGGCGGAGAGGGCAAGGTGGCCGACGAATACAAGAAAGCGCTGTTTGCCCTTGCCGAGCGTGCCCTGGAGGAAGGCCGGCCGGAGGAGGCTATGGAATATGCTCGCCGTACGCTTGCGTATCCTGTGAACCTGGGTGAAGGCAAGCTGGACAATGTGCCGGACAACCGAGCATGGTACGTGATGGGCTGCGCAAACCGCATGCTTGGAAACGCGGATGAAGCGAAAGCCTGCTTTGTCAGGGCCACGGAGGGCTCGCAGGTACCGGAACCTGTGCGGTACTATAACGATCAGCCGTCGGATTACATCTATTATCAGGGCCTGGCGTTTGCCGCGCTCGGGGATATGGAAAAGGCCAAGAAATCCTTCCATCAGCTGATCATTTTCGGTGAACGCCATATATTTGACCGCGTGGGCTATGATTTCTTCGCGGTGTCCATGCCGGAGCTGGAAGTGTATCAGGATGATATTCAGAAACGCAGTGATGATTACTGCCGGCGCATGATGGAGCTAGGCCGCAGGGGTCTGGAAGCGCTTCAGGCAGAGTAATCAGCAAACGCAGCAGTATAGGAAACATCAGCGGAACCGGCAGCGTGCACCTGCGCTGCCGGTTCCGTTTTTCCGAAAAACAACAGGAATAGGCGGACAGGCGGAATGGAAAACGGGCAGCGGCATCCGTGAATTCTGTCCGTGCGTCTCTTGTGCCTGTATTTGGGCAGGTGTTATACTTGCCCTGTATGCGTCCGGGCGGCAGGCAGGGAAGTGCCGGCCAACGGGCAAATCACGGGAAGCAAAGGGGAGGAGAAGCGCATGATTCGTCCTTCGGCTGTCATATTTGACATGGACGGTGTGATATTCGATTCGGAGCGGGCGGTGTACAACTGCTGGCAGGAGATGGCTGAGAAATATGGATTCAGGGATCTGGATATCCCGTACATGAAAGCCATCGGCGTCAATGCGGCGACATGCAGACAGATTTTTCTGGACTTTTACGGACCGGTTTTTCCCTATGATGCATACAATGCAGAGCGGTCACAGATTTTCCATGCCAGATACGATCACGGAAAGCTGCCGCTGAAGCCGGGTGTGCGCGAGCTGCTCGCCATGCTTGGCGGCATGCATATTCCGGCAGCCATTGCTTCCTCCACGCGAACCGCGATTGTCACATCCGAAATCCGGGATGCCGGTCTTCTGGAGGGTTTCCACGCAATTGTGGGCGGGGACATGGTGAAGCGGAGCAAGCCGGAACCCGACATTTTCCTGAAAGCGGCGGAACAGCTGCATGTGGATGCGGGAAAATGCATGGTGATTGAAGACTCATACAACGGCATTATTGCGGCGGACCGGGCAGGCATGGTTCCTGTCATGGTACCGGACATGCTGCCGCCGGATGAGGAGATGCGAAAAAGGGCAGCATACATTTTGCCCTCCCTGTCGGATGTGATGGAGCTGCTTGATCAAAAGGCGGACTGAACAGGAAGCCGATGGAAAATCCTGAACAAGAGAGCGCACGGAAAGGATTATGCCATGTCAGGAAAACGGATTCTGATGATCTATACCGGCGGAACAATCGGGATGACGCGGACGGAGCACGGCTATGCCCCGCAGAAGGAAGCATTTCATGCGCTTCTGCGCCAGATCCCGGAGCTTGTCTCGCCGGTGATGCCGGCCTGGGACATTGTGGATATGGAACCGCTGCTGGATTCCTCCAATATTACGGTACTGGAATGGAACACCATAGGGGAAATCATCCGGCTGCATTACCCGGACTATGACGGTTTTGTCGTGCTGCACGGAACGGATACCATGGCGTATACGGCCTCCGCGCTTTCCTTCATGCTCCGGAAAAACAACAAGCCGGTCATCCTGACCGGCTCACAGATCCCGCTGTGCGAAATCCGCAATGATGCCCGGGATAATCTGATCACAGCCATGCTGATCGCTTCCAGCGATCTGGTGCATGAAGTCTGCCTGTATTTCGGCGGAAAGCTTCTGCGCGGCAACCGCGCCATCAAGTATTCCGCAGATGACCTGATCGCTTTTGAATCCCCGAATTATCCCGTGCTGGCGGATGCGGGGATTGAAATTCGATATAACCATGCAGCGCTGCTCCCGGCCTGCTCGGGAAATTTCTATCTGCAGCATCTGGTAAACGTTCCCATCGGCGTGATCAAGGTTTTCCCGGGCATTCAGTTTGAACTGTTTGATTCCATCATGACGGAAAAGCTGAAGGGCATTGTCATTGAGACCTTCGGCGCGGGAAATATCCCGAGGCACGCGGATTCCCTGCTGCCTATCATCCGGAAGGCCAGCGAAAACGGTACGATCATTATTGTGTGTTCCCAGTGCCCGCATGGCACCGTTTCCCTGGGTGCCTATGAAACGTCAAGCACGCTGAAGGAAGCCGGAGCGGTCAGCGGATACGATATTACAACAGAGGCCGCGGTGGCAAAGCTCTATTATCTGTTCAGCCGCGGACTGTCGGACCAGGAAATCCGGGACAGAATGGAGCGCAGCCTGCGCGGAGAGGTGACGGTGCACAGTCAATCCGAGGGAGTTTAATGAGACAGTGCAGGCACAAAAAGATCATACGGTGATTCGGGAAGTGCTGTCCGTGATGGACGGTGCTTCCTTTTCAGTGCCGGTATGCGGACAGGGGAAAAGAAGCCCATGAAGGACTTCCTGTTGCCACGGTCAGTGCTTTTTGAATCTGTCGAGGAAGGAATGGCTTTCCACGGTTTCTTCCTTTGCATTTGTCAGGGTATAGCCTGTTGCGCCGATAACATCCCGGAGCTTTTCCATATCCAGGGGTGTTTCGGTGAGAATGAGGGTTTCTCCGCGCTTATGGGAGGACTGCACCTTTTTTACCGGAAAGGCGGAGCGGACTGCGTCATTGATATGGGCTTCGCACATGCTGCACATCATGCCGGAAATTTCCAGGGTTATTCTGATCATGCTTATTCCTCCTGAAAGACAGGAGGCGCGGACCGTCCGCGCCTCCCTGAGATCATTGCTGCCTGTGGCAGGATCCTGACATTGGACAGCCTCCGCAGGCTCCGCCGCAGGAGGACTTTCCCTGCTTTTTATCCCTGCGCAGCTGCAGGATGATGCCGGTCACCAGAGCGATCAGCACAAGACTGACGATGATGGTTCCGGCGTTATCTGTGATTCCCTGAAGCATGGTGTCACACCTTTCGGGTCAGCTTCGTGGCTTCCTGATATTTTCTGAAGAACAGCATGTAGATCATGGCGCCGAGCACGGCGAGGGCGGCGATCAGGCCGATCACGTTTGCATTGCCGGTGAACAGGCAGCCGAACTGGTAGATCATCAGGCTGACGGCATAGGCAAAGCCGCACTGATAGCCGATGGCAAACCAGGTCCAGCCCGCGTTGTTCATTTCCCGCTTGATGGCACCGATGGCGGCAAAGCAGGGAGCGCAGAGCAGATTGAATACCAGGAAGGAGTATGCGGCGATTCCTGTAAAGGAGGCGGCCAGATTGGCATAGGTGCTGACGCCGCCGTAAAGAATGCCCATGGTGCCCACAATGTTTTCCTTGGCGACCAGGCCGGTGAAGGATGCCACAGTGGCCTGCCAGGTACCAAAGCCCAGAGGAGCGAAAATCCAGGCAATCGCGCTGCCGACCATTGCCAGAATGGACTGCTCAAGCTCTTCCTCTCCCAGCATGCGGAATGCACCATCCACGATGCCGAAACGGCTGAAGAACCAGACCAGAATGGTGGACAGAAGAATGATGGTTCCGGCCTTCTTGATAAAGCTCCAGCCGCGTTCCCACATGGAGCGGAGCACGTTCATCAGTGTGGGCCAGTGATAGGCGGGAAGCTCCATGACGAAGGGTGCGGGCTCGCCGGCAAAGCGCTTCGTCTTTTTCAGGATAATGCCGCTGATGATGATGGCGGCCATGCCGATGAAATAGGCACTGGTGGCCACCCATGCGGACTTGTGGAAGATGGCGCCGGCAATCATGGAGATGAAGGGCACCTTGGCACTGCAGGGGATGAAGGTTGTCGTCATGATGGTCATGCGGCGGTCGCGTTCGTTCTCGATCGTACGGGAAGCCATGATGCCGGGCACGCCGCAGCCCACGCCGATAAGCATGGGAATGAAGGACTTGCCGGACAGGCCGAACTTGCGGAAAATACGGTCCAGCACGAAGGCAATACGGGCCATATAGCCGCAGGCCTCCAGGAAGGCAAGCAGGAAGAACAGAACCAGCATCTGCGGGACAAAGCCCAGTACAGCGCCGACACCGGCCACAATGCCGTCCAGGATCAGACCTTTCAGCCAGGGGGCCACGCCGATTTTGTCCAGACCGTTTTCCACCAGCACCGGGATGCCGGGTACCCAGGTGCCGTAGGCGGCGGGATCGGGGGCACCCATGTCGGATTTGTATCCTTCCTCAGTGCTCACATACTCATCCACCGCGGCCTGAAGATCCGCCTTGGTGGTGCCGGGATGCTCTTCAGTTTCCAGGGTTTCCTCATCCTGGGTGATGTAGGTCACGCTGGCGTCATCCGGTACAGCGGCGACCAGCGCCTGGAGGGAAGACGCCGGATCCTCTTCGCTGATTTCCACTTCGTAGGTTTCGGCAAACGCATCAATGATCGCATCGCTGTCGCCGTAGCGTTCCACAGCTTCCTCATACTGCGCCGTGCCGTTTCCGAAGAGATGATATCCGTCTCCGAACAGTCCATCGTTTGCCCAGTCGGTGGCAGGGGTGCCCACGGCCACCATGGCGATCCAGTATACGGCAAACATGATGAGCGCGAAAATGGGCAGGCCGAGCCAGCGGTTGGTCACAACCCTGTCAATCTTGTCGGAAACCGTCATACTGCCGGCATTGTGCTTGCGGTAGCAGGACTTGATAACCGTGGCGATATATACATACCGTTCGTTGGTGATGATGCTTTCGGCATCGTCGTCCAGTTCCTTCTCTGCCGCTGCGATATCCGATTCAATGTGCTTCATGGTTTCCGCGGGGATTTTGAGCTGCTCCAGCACCTTGTCATCCCGCTCAAACACCTTGATGGCGTACCAGCGCTGCTGCTCTTCCGGCAGATCATGCACAATGGCTTCCTCGATGTGGGCCAGGGCGTGTTCCACAGGCCCTGAGAAGGTGTGCTGCGGCACGGTTTTCGTGCCGCGCGCGGCCTCGATGGCCGCTTCCGCTGCTTCCAGGACACCGGTGCCCTTCAGGGCGGAGATCTCCATGACTCTGCAGCCCAGCTGCTTTGCGAGATCCTGGGTGTTCAGCTTGTCACCGTTCTTTTTCACCACGTCCATCATGTTGATGGCCACCACCACAGGGATGCCCAGTTCCACCAGCTGGGTGGTCAGATAGAGATTGCGTTCCAGATTGGTGCCGTCGATGATGTTGAGGATGGCGTTGGGACGCTCATGGATCAGGTAGTTTCTGGCGACCACTTCTTCAAGTGTATAGGGGGAAAGACTGTAAATGCCGGGCAGATCGGTGATGATCACGCCGTCGTGCTTTTTCAGCCGGCCTTCTTTCTTTTCCACGGTAACGCCGGGCCAGTTTCCCACGAACTGGTTGGAGCCGGTCAGCGCGTTGAACAGGGTTGTCTTGCCGCTGTTCGGGTTGCCTGCCAGTGCAATTCTGATGTCCATTGTATACGGATCCTCCTGACTGTTATCAATTAGTATAAGCTAACAGATGGATAAATAATTATTCGACTTCAATGCTCTCAGCATCAGCCTTGCGCAGGGACAGTTCATAGCCGCGCACGGTTATCTCTATGGGATCACCCAGCGGTGCCACCTTGCGGACATAGATTTCCACACCCTTGGTGATGCCCATGTCCATAATCCGGCGCTTGACGGCACCCTCACCGTGAATTCTCACAACCTTTGCCTTTCCGCCCACGGGTACTTCCCTTAAACTGCTCATCCTTGCTCCTCCTTGTCAGATCATGATTTTGCGGGCCATCTCATCGCTGATGGCAATCCGGGATTCCTTGACTTTCACGATGATGTTTCCGTCCAGTGCTGTAATGATTTTTACCGTGCTTCCCGCCACAAAGCCCAGATTTTCCAGGTGCTTCTTGACGTCAGGACTGCCTCCGATTTTGCGGATGACCGATTCTTCCCCGGGGGTCGCATAGCTTAACGGCATCATCTGTCTTCTCCTCTCCTGATGCGTGTGGAATTGTGCGGCAGTGCGTTAGCAGTGCCTAACGCTTGATTATTATAGTTTAGACTAACTAACTCGTCAAGCCCGTTTTGCAGATTTTTCAGCTTTTTTCTGATCGAGTGATATGCTGGTTTGATGCCGGACACTTTCATTTTGCAGGAATGGACGGAAAGAGCATGCGGAAACAGTTTTGTGCTTTGCAGAAGCGCTTTTTTGCTGTATGATAGCGGAAGCTGCACTTCTCAGGAGGCGGGGCGGACACAGTCGTGAACGCCGGATCGGAAAAAGAAACCGGATGTGTCTGGACATATCCATGACAGGAATCAAGGAGAAGCTCATGTCGGAAAACAGTTATATACGGGCAGATGGACTGAGCAAGCAGTTTGTCGTCCGGAAAAAACGCGAAAAGGGCGCGCTGTTCCGCGAAAAGGAAACAGTCCAGGCGCTGAAGGATGTTTCCTTTGAAATTGAAAAAGGCGAGCTGATCGGATATATCGGTCCCAATGGAGCCGGCAAGTCCACCACCGTTAAGATTCTGTCGGGAATTCTGACACCGGACGGGGGTTCTGCCATTGTGGGCGGGCAAATTCCGTGGAGAGACCGGAAAAAGTATGTGAAGCACATCGGCGTGGTGTTCGGACAGCGGATGCAGCTATGGTGGGATGTGCCGATTCTGGACAGCTACATGCTGCTCAGGGATATCTACAGGATTCCGGATGCATCATTTCGGAAAAGACTGGATGAACTGGCAGACGCGCTGAACCTGGGAAAGCTGCTGCGGACTCCGCTCAGGCAGATGAGCCTTGGCCAGCGCATGCGCGCTGAACTGTGCGGCTCTCTGCTGCATCAGCCGGAGATTCTGTTTCTGGACGAGCCCACCATAGGCCTGGATGCTGTCAGCAAGCTGGCACTGCGCGATTTCCTGAAGTGGGAGAATCAGGAGTACAGGACCACCATTCTCCTGACCACCCATGACATGGAAGACATTTCCGCTCTCTGTTCACGGGTCATGGTGCTGGGACGGGGGCAGAAACTGTATGACGGCTCTCTGCAGGAACTTCTCCACCGCTATGACAGGACACGGACGGTGGAAGTCCGCTACGGCAGCAGCGAATGCATGCCCGTGCTGCCGCAGCATGTATTGATGCAGAGGGAAGGGGATATGCTTCGCCTCACCTATGAGCAGGAACAGATTTCCGCCTCGGAACTTCTGAACCTGCTTCAGCAGGCGGGTCCCATACGGGAGCTGACCATGCAGTCCCGGAATATCGACTATCTGATCGCGGATATGTATCGGGAGATGGGCTTATGAGAGCATATCTGTCCATATTCAGGATGCGTCTGCGCATGGAGACGCATTACCGGGGGGCAGCACTGGGCGGTATCGCCTGTCAGGTTTTCTTCGGCCTGATTCTGGTGGCGCTGTATCGGACGCTCTATGCGGGAAAGCCCCAGAACACGCCGTTTTCCCATGTGGCCACCTATGTCTGGCTGCAGCAGGCCTTTTTCCGGATGATTCTGTCCTCTGACGGGGATCTGATGGACAAGATCCGCACCGGCGGCATAGCCTATGATCTGTGCCGTCCGCTTGATCTGTACGGGTTCTATTACGCCCGCATCATGGCACAGAAGCTGATGGGAAGCCTGCTCCGGGCATGTCCCATGCTTGTGGTCGCAGCTCTTCTGCCGCAAGGCTGGGGAATTGGTCTGCCGGTCTCAGGCGCGGCTCTGCTGGTAGCCGCTCTGGCGCTGATGCTGGGGCTTTGCTGTGTCTGTGCCATGGAAAACATTACCATGGCCTGCACCATGCGGACGCTGGACCAGAGGGGATTTCAGGCCATGCTGAATCTTCTGATGATGATCCTTTGCGGCAACGTGCTTCCGCTGACCCTGTATCCGGACAGCTGGCAGCGCGTCATTACCCTTCTGCCCTACGCGCAGCTGCTGGATGCCCCCATACGACTGTATACCGGAGAGTATGCGCTGTCACAGGCTCCGGGCGTGCTGCTTCTGCAGGCCGGATGGACAACGGTCCTGGTTTTTGCCGGGTGCTGTTTCTGGCGGCGGAACCAGCGGCGGCTGATCATTCAGGGAGGGTGAGCACATGAATACACTGCGCCTGTATATCCGATCCATGGGCATGCTTATAAAAAGCCAGATGCAGTATCCTCTGTCCTTCCTGCTCCAGAACCTGGCCCAGCTGATTATGGAGGGCGGGGAGCTGATGGCGGTCATACTTCTGGTGGACCGCTTTGATCATCTGAATCAGTGGAATGCCGGAGACCTGTATTTCTTTTTCGGCCTGATGTCAGTGACGTTCTATCTCACGGAATGCTTTGGACGGGGCATTACCGGTAACTTTCCATCCATGGTCCGGTCCGGGCAGCTGGACACATTCCTGGTCCGTCCGAGAGGAATTCTGACCCAGGTATTATGCAGCGCGGTGGATCCAAGGCGCATTACCTGCATCGCTGTGGGCACCGCCAGCCTGATCATCGGAAGCAGGCTTTCCCATGTCCACTGGTCCTGGCAGAACGGTCTTCTGCTGGCGGAGAGCATTTTCTGCGGATTCTGGCTGATTCTGGGACTTTTCATGACTGAGGCGGTGCTGTGCATTCACAGTGTGAAATCCGTGGAAATCGCCAATGCGCTCACCTACGGAGGACGCAGCGCCTGCCAGTATCCGGTGGACGCGTTCCCCAGGCCGCTGCGCACGCTGTTTACAGTCATCGCGCCTTTCGCGCTGGTCATGCATGTTCCGGCCTCCCATATCCTGGGAAAACCCATCTTCGGCTGGCCGGCGTGGACGGCATGGGTAAGTCCGCTGTCGGGATTTGTCTTATACGGCTGCATGGTGCTTCTTTTTTCCGGAGCCATGAGGTTTTACCGGTCTTCCGGAAGCTGACGGTCCGCCGGTGTGTGACCTGGGGAAAACGTGTACAGAACGGATCCTTTGGAAGGAGAGGGGATGCCTCATGGTTGTCAGGGAAATTGAAGTAAAGGATATCATGACAAAGACCAATCTGCCTGTGTCGGATTATGCCGTCAATCCGTATGTGGGATGTTCGCACGCCTGCAGGTACTGTTACGCCTCCTTCATGAAGCGCTTTACCAATCATCCGGAGGCGTGGGGCGAGTTTGTGGATGTCAAAAGCTGGCCCGCTATCAGAAAGCCTGGAAAGTACGCCGGAAAAGAAGCTTTTTTCTGTTCAGTGACAGATCCGTATCAGCCGCTGGAAAAGAAATACGGGCGGACCAGGGCTCTGCTGGAGCAGCTTCTGGACACGGGCATCAGTGTCAGTATTTCCACGAAGTCGGATCTGATTCTGCGGGATCTGGATCTGATCCGTCAGTTTCCGAGCGCGCATGTATCCTGGTCCATTAATACGCTTGATGAGAATTTCCGCCGGGAAATGGACCAGGCAGTCAGCATTGAGCGCAGGTTTGAGGCCATGCGGCAGTTCTATGAGGCGGGCATCCAGTCGACCTGCTTCATTTCACCGATTTTCCCCGGTATTACGGATGTGATGGAAATCATCGAGCGGGCCAGGGGACGGTGCAACCTTGTCTGGCTCGAAAACCTGAATCTGCGGGGTGACTACAGGAAGCGCATTCTCGAGTGGATTCATGAGCATCATCCGGAACTGGACGGGCTGTATCATGAGATCTATACGGAAAAGGACCGGTCCTACTGGACTGAACTGGATCAGGAAATCAGAAAGTATGCGGAGAAGGAGGGCATGCTGTACATCCGGGACGACGATCAGCATCGTGCGCCTTTCGGGGAACCGCCTGTGATCTGCAACTATTTCTATCATGAAGAGATTACAAAGACCGCAAAGAAAGGAAAAGATCATGCAGTACGAATGCAGAATAACGGTACTGGAAACCAAGTGCTTTCCTGATCTTCAGGAAAAATACCTGGCCGATCCCAGGTCCGGCCCGTGTCCGTTTTTCAGGCCGGGCGACACCTTCCTCCTCAGACGCACGCCGCAGCAGGATGATTTCTATCATCTGATGAACGGCAGGTTCTGCGGTGAAGCGTGGGATGCTGTCAGCCGGTACGTGTATACGGCCCTGCAGGGCGGTTCGATCATGAAAGGCTGGACCAATGACAACCGCATGATGATTACCTGCTGCAATGATGGCACAAGGCCGGTGATCTTCAAGATCGAGCGTATCGACATTCCTGAAAACGATGAGGAGCGGGCGTGGCTGGAGAAGCAGAATTTCAGAAACACGGCTGAGGATGCCTATACCGGGTGAGGCATGTCCTGTTCCGCCGGGATGCATCCCGAAACTGTGCACGGATGCCCCTTGTGCAGGGGCGGTCATCATCATGCCGGACATTTCCTTTGGGCCGGATAAAAAACATGATCCCCGGGTCTGGAAAAGGCCCGGGGATCATGCTTTGTCTGGGCGGATCAGGTGTCCGCATCGGAAAAGTGTTCAAGTTTTTTGATATGTTCTGCGGTCTCGATGATTTTTTCCTTCCAGTCGTCGTCCTGGGCGTTGAGCTGGTAGGCGCGGAAACCATACTGGCCTGCGGCGGTGCAGATGGCTTCCTCATCATCGATATGCAGGGAAATTCTGTAGCGGTTGGGCAGTTTCTGGGGAAGCACCGTCTTGTTGGAACGCTGCACTTCCCGGAGATGGCGGGTACCGTTGACAATTCCGTCAAAGCGGATGCCATAGTGGCGGAACAGTCTGGCGATGTACTGGTCTGAGCGGAAGGAAGAGGTATACACCCATACCTCATAATTCATGCTCTGCAGGGCGTGAATCAGATCCGGCGTCCCCAGACGGAGACGCTCCTTGTAGATCCGGTTCAGGGGAAAGCGGAGCGGAGGCTCGGTCTTGTGCGTTTCCGGCGAGACAAAGAGCACTTCGTCCAGATCGAAGGAAACGCGCATTTTTTCAGCATAGGATTCCTTACCCATGATGATGCCACCCTTCGACGATTTCCAGGACTTCCCGGGACCACGTATCAGGAGATCCGCTCAGCGGATAGTCCTCATACTGTGCGGAATCGCGGGATGTGCGGACGACCATCTTGCTGTCAATGTGCACGTTGGTGGTGTACTTGACCTCAAACTGCTTCCGGATAGCCTCTGCGGTCTTGGGATCCGAATTGTTTCTGCCGGCACCGGTCACAATGCCTGAAACAGGAAGATGGCTGTGCCGGAAGAAGTGTCTGAGATAGTCGTAGGAATAATACTTGGATGTGTAGACCCAGATGTCATATTCCTTCGTGTTCAGCGTGTAGAACAGGGCAGGAAGGCCGAAGCGCACACGTTCCTTGTAAAGCCTGCTCCACGGAAAGCCCAGCGGTTTTTCCATGGGAACGTCATTCCCGGAAACGAAAACGACTTCATCCAGGTCCAGGGAGACGCGCTGCCGCGCACTGCTGGCCTTGAGCATTCGCTCGATATCCTTTTCCTGGGTCAGGTTCACAATGGAGATGATCACATGCGTAATCCCGGCACGCAGTGCGGCTGCCCAGCGGTGATGCCCGTTCAGAATGAGGTATCCATCCGGTGCAGCCTTCTGACAGATCAGGGGTTCCGCGGCACCGGAACGGCCAAAGCCGTCGATGGTAAAATTGCCCTGGGTATGGCGGAAGTCAGCTTCGTACCTGGAAATAATCTCATAGTTCGGTCCGATCTCCGGATTGCAGAACTCATCGCTTGGATTTGGATGCAGCTTGGTGATGGGGACTTTCTTGCCGATAATCTGGCGGAGATAGGAAGACTTGACAGGAAAATAGACGCCTTTTACCTTGTTTACTTCTCCCTTGAGGAATGATTCAAAATCTGTTTTTGCTGAATTCATGTCTCTTTCTTCTCCTGCATACGGTCAGTGAGGAAGTCCGTAAATACGGATTTCTCATGATCCCGTTTTTTCATACAAAGTCTATGGTTAATGATAGCATGAATCTGAAAAAACGGAAACACAAAACTGCGGCATCCGCCAGCAAATATGACTGCGTCCCATGCCCGGGCGGGATCCGGCTGGCCTGCAGGTGCATTCCAGTGGCTGTATGTTTTCTTGACGCGCGCAGGGTCAGACTCTATAATTTCCTGGAATCGGCGCTTTCGTGCACAAGAGGAAAGCCATACTATCAGGATTTCGGGTGAAGGATATGAAAAACAAGCGCAGTTCTGTCATTGCTGTTCTGCTGGCATCCGCCTGTTTCAGCACGGGAGGACTGTTCATCAAGCTGATTCCCTGGTCGGCGCTGGCCATCAACGGCGCGCGCAACCTGATCGGGTCAGCGGTGATCGGGCTGTACCTGCTGATCACCCATCACCGGATCGTGTTCAGCAGGCGCGTGTGCATCGGGGCTCTGTCCCTGATCGGCGTCACCACACTTTTTGCACTGTCCAACAAACTCACGACCGCGGCCAATGCCATTGTGCTGCAGTTCACGGCTCCGGTGTTTGTGATCCTGTTCATGGCAGCGATCTATCATCAGAAGCCGGGACGTGCTGACCTGATCACATGCTTTCTGGTGCTGCTGGGCGTTGTGCTGTTTTTCGTGGACGGAATCCAGGCGGGAAACCTTCTGGGAAATGTGACCGCCGTCCTGTCGGGTATCTGCTATGCCGGCGTATTCATGATGAATACCGGCAAAAAGGCGGATGCCATATCATCCTGCTTTCTCGGACAGCTTGCGGCAGGCGTGATCTTCACGCCACTGTGCATGCGGGAAACAGACTTTTCCATGCCGACCCTGACTGCGCTGGCGGCACTGGGCATTGTACAGGTCGGCGGGGCATACATCCTGTTCTCCATCGGCATTCAGCACACGCCGCCGGTGACGGCCAGCCTGATCACCGGCATGGAGCCGATCCTGAACCCGCTGCTGGTGGCGGCATTCTATGGTGAATCCGTGTCAACGCTCTCTGTGATCGGATCCGTGATTGTGGTGTGCACCATTGTCTGCTACAATGTCTATCTGGCCGGGAAAGGCAGGGCGGAGGCGGGATAAGGCTTCATCATGAAAGCCTGAAAAATGCACAAAGAAAAACGAAATTTCATGCAGGAATGAAAAAACAGGTATCGAAAAAGAATGTGCCGGGGAATGGTATTGTGCACAGGCACAAGGCTGTTTCCAGCGGCGGACCAGTAAACAGATTGAAACTCGGCTTATGTCTGACATGGTGGAGTTTTTGAGAAAAAAGGAGAGGATTCAACATGAATAACTTCAAAAGAATCGGTGTTTTGACAAGCGGCGGCGATGCCCCCGGCATGAACGCGGCTGTGCGTGCCGTTGTGCGTACCGCTGTGGCAAATGATATGGAGTGCGTTGGTATCCGGCGTGGCTGGCAGGGCCTCATCAACTGTGACTTCATGCCGCTGTCCCGTGAGAGCGTCGGCCATCTCCTTTCCCGCGGCGGCACCATTCTCTACACCGCCAGAAGCGAAGAGTTCATGACGGATGAAGGTCGGCAGAAGGCTGTGATCACCTGCAAGATGCTCGGCCTGGACGGCATCGTGGCCATCGGCGGCGACGGCACCTTCCGCGGTGCTCTGGAACTGTCCCGCCTGGGTGTTCCGGTGGTGGGCATTCCTGCAACCATTGATAACGACGTCGGATGCACCAACTATACCATCGGCTTCGACTCTGCCTGCAATACCGCCATTGAGTGCATCGACAAGCTGCGCGACACCATGCAGTCCCACGAGCGCTGCTCCGTGGTGG